>CAZLYF010000059.1:0-17308 GCA_964563725.1 uncultured Oscillospiraceae bacterium | reverse complement strand
CGGTTCTATGTGTTTCACAAAACACATAGAACCGTCCCCTGTGCTTCCGGCGTCGTTCAATTTTGACCAGGTCATCGACCGCCGTGGAACCGGGAGCTACAAATGGGATTTCCTTCCACCAGGAGCGGAAAACGCCATCCCCCTGTCTCTCGCCGACATGGATTTTCCCTCACCGGAACCGGTCGCCCAGGCCCTGGCCGAGCGTGTACGGCATGGGATTTTCGGGTATACCCTGCTGACCGACGAAGACCTGAAGGCGGTCCGGGCCTGGTGCCTTGACCGGCATTGCCAGGTTCTGCCTCCTGAATGGATGCTTCCAACGCCCGGGATCGTACCCGCCATGCGGGCTGTGCTCCACGAGATGACCCAGCCCGGGGACGGCGTGGTCGTGCAGCCGCCGGTCCACACGCCCTTCTTTATCACAGCGACGCGTTTTGACAGGAAACTTGTGGAAAACCCGCTCCGTCAGGACGCCTCCGGGTATTACCGGATGGATCTCGACCATCTGGAAACCTGCTTCCGCAACGGCGCCAGGGTGCTGCTCCTCTGCAGCCCCCATAATCCGGTGGGCCGCGTCTGGTCTGCCGACGAGCTGCAGGCGCTGGCCGGGCTTTGCGTCAGGTACGGCGCACGCGTCATTTCCGACGAAGTACATCGCGACATCCTCGCTCCGGGCGTGAAGCACACGCCCATCGCCACCCTCCCCGGCATGGAAGAGCGCGCGGTCACCCTGTTCTCGCCTTCAAAAACCTTCAATCTGGGCGGCTTCCACATCGCGACGGCGGTCATCGCGGACAGGAGTCTCCGGGAAAAGACCCGGCAGAGGCTGGCCGACCTGGGGTTCTCCTGCGACCGGCCGACCCTGATGAGCATCGCCGCGCAGACAGCCGCCTACAGGCACGGCGGGGAATGGCTCGACGCCCTTAACGCCTATATCGCCGGAAACATGGAACTGGCGGCTAGACTTCTGGACGGGCTCCCCGTCAGCTTCCGCAAGCCCGAGGGTAGCTTCATGTTCTGGCTGGACTGCGGCGCCCTCCGTATGCGCACAGACGAACTGATGGACTTCATGTTCCGCCGGGCGGGCGTCCTCCCAGAACCCGGTCACATCTATTTCACGCCGGACCCCGCTTACATCGGCCCGGAGCGGTACCTGCGCTTCAATGCGGGCCTGCCCCGCAGCCATTTGGAAAAAGCCCTGTTCGGACTGCGCCGGGCGCTGGTCCGATATGTCGAACAGCAGGACGCGGGGCGCGCTCCAGCAAATGCGGATTGATGGGCGAGCCTGAGGGTGCGAAGTTGCCGCGAGGCGTGGGCTGCCGCTTTTACGGGTTGGTCAGAAGAAAGCGACAAATCACCCACGTGTTTGAAGTCAGGGCAGTTGCCACCAAATCGATGGCACAAGAGAGAATCGTTCTGCAGGTGTCGTCGCGGAGCCGTCCCTGACGCATTGAAAAGCGCGCCTCTGCTCGATGGTTGCCATTTGTGTAGCGTTGCGTTACATTTGCTATGGCGAATCGCTTGATGGAGGCATCAATATGGACCGGAAAGAGGAGCTTTTCCGAGAGCAATATCTATTCACCCAAGAGGATATATTGAACTCCGTGGAGTTGCTGATTGAACATGAAGAACATCACATCGAGCCCAAGTATTCGCCCGAAACTGCAAACAGGAGAGTGAAACTCTGGAAAAAGTTCCTGGCCTCCGTCAAAAAGTGCAAGCTTCCGGTTTTATCGGCGTTGTGGTGGTTTTATGACTACCAGTTTAGCGGTGATTGCATTGAACTCAACCTTTGCAATGCTGACGAAATTGACATTGAGGATGACCTGATCAGCTCAATCAGTTTCACTTGCGAACATACTGTATTGTCGGTTGAATGCGACTACCTGACAGTCGAGCAGTTTGCCGCGGTGCTTGGTGTTGAGCCAGTGACCGTCCGGCAATGGATACGGCGAGGAAAACTCCGATATGCAAAGAAAAGCGGGCAAGGCTGGTTGATCCCTGAAATTGAAGACAAGCCTCAGCGCGGTTTCACTTCCGTTCAGTATGTGATCGAGGATGAGTCCCATATTGAAAGTGACGTGTTCCCAATGCTATCTGCATGCGACTTGGTTTCTATATTTCAAGATGATACTGACAAGAAAAAGTACATATGCATTTTTGAGAATACCTCCACGAATCTCAGAAATGAGATTTCCCTGACAAGAAGTGAAGTTGAACGATTGGAGTACGCGATCATCAAATCCGGAAAAGCAAAGGTAATTACGGGCGCATAGTATATACCCAATATCCGTTGAGGATTCTATACAGATTATTTGCGCGAACGCACAGGGTGTCCCATCTCCTTCTCACTGCGCGGGCTGGAGCGGGCGCCGATACTCCGCATTAAATCATCGTTTAGCAGCTCGTCCGGATTGTACTCTGGTGTCCAGCAGGCTCACTCCCACGTGCGTGGGTAGATTCACTCACGGGGATTCACCGGTTCTATCTGTTTCGGTCAACTTCACGCCGGACCCCGCTTACATCGGCCCGGAAAGGTACCTGCGCTTCAATGCGGGCCTGCCCCGCAGCCTTTGGGGAAAAGCCCTGCTTGGCCTGCGTAGGGCGCTGGTGCTGCATGTAGAACGGTAGAATCGATCAAAAACGCGGATGGCTCCGACTAATATGCAATCGTATTGCAAATTAGTCGGATTTTTCAGAGGGTTCATGTACATCGAGCGGCATATTTCGGGCAGTCTGATAGCGTTGATGGGGCAGTTTTTGCGTCGTGCTCGTCAGCGGACAGCGGCAGGTTGGGAAGTCCACACTGCTCAGGCACATCGCCGGGGAGGATTACAGTTGCCTTAGCTTCGACGACCCGATTCTGGTGGATCAGCTGAAGCGTGACCCGCGGCTGTTCCTGCTGGACCATCCGGGCAAACTGATCCTGGATGAGATCCAGCACGTGCCGGAATTGTTTCCCCTGTTGAAAATGGAGGTCGACCGGGCAGGGCGTAACGGAATGTATCTGTTGTCCGGCTCTCATGCTTTTCACCTGATGCGCGATGTAAGCGAATCCATGGCCGGCCGGATCGCACTTCTGACCCTGGCTGGCCTGAGCATGCGCGAGATCCTGGGCCTTCCGTTCAACGGGCCTTTTATCCCATCTCCCGAAGCGCTGGCAAATCGGCAAAAAGCGAACATCAGCCATGATGACGTCTGGCAGCTCATCTTTCAAGGTTTCTACCCGAGGCTGCACGTGGAAAACGCAAACCGGGACGCCTGGTACGCCGCCTATGCCGCCACCTGCATTGAGCGTGACGTGCGTCAGCTGATCAACGTGACAAGCGCGGGTGATTTCGTCTGGTTCCTGAGCGCCGTGGCGGCGCGCAGCGGCGAATTGCTCAATTACAACGCCATTGCGGGGGATATCGGCATATCCGTCAACACGGCAAGGAGTTGGCTGAGCATATTGGAGGCGGCGGGGGTCGTATATCTGCTGCAGCCCTGGGCCGCCAGCCATCTCAAGCGGGCGCTCAAGACCCCGAAGGTTTTCGTGATGGATACGGGCCTCCTCGCCTGGCTGACGCGCTGGCCTGCGCCGGAAACCATCCGGAGCGGGGCGAAAGCAGGTCAGTTCTTTGAAAGCTTCGTGACGGCCGAAATCATCAAGTCCTTCTATAACGGCGGCATCGCGAGGCCGGACCTGTACTTCTACCGGGATAAGGAGCAAAACGAGATCGACCTGATCATTCAGGATGGGCGCATCCTGTACCCGATCGAGATCAAAATGTCGGCAAGCCCGGACCCGCGGATGGCCAGAGCCTTCAGGTTCCTTCCGGAGATCGCGGCGGCGGACGAGCTTACGGTCGGCCAAGGGACCATCCTGTGCCAGTACCCGGAGATGACGCATCTCAGGGACGATCTGATCGCCTTGCCCGTTCAATACCTATGACCGTATAGCGTAACCATCTCCTGTCAAAAACGCATGGATCCTTTCCCCGCATATTAAACCAGCTTATGAAACCGGACGGATCTGCCCGCTGTTCCTGACATGTCCTATACGGATGTTGAGCACAATGACGCTGGCGAAAATCATGGCGGCTCCCGTTATTTTATCCCCGCTCATTGCCTCATGGAAAACAAGGTACCCGATCAGTGATGCGACCACTAGCTCAAGGGAAGCGAGGATGGATGCCTTGCCATTATGGAGGCGGGACAGACCGGCCGTATAGAACACGTATGGAAGCGAGCAGCTGACGATGCCAAGCCCCAGCGCGCTCAGGATGGCCGAAGCGTTTGACAGCGCGGCAGCAAGCCCGTGCGAATCCATTATCGGCAAAGCGCTGAGCACAGACAGGACAAACGTATAGAACACGATGGTCAGGCTTGAATAGCCTTTGTTGAGCGCATACCGCCCGAATATGCTGTACAGCGCGTAGAAAAAACCAGCGCCCACGCCGTACAGCAAGCCCGGCAAACCCACACCGGCCAGCCCAGCCGCGGCGGCTCCGGAAACAAAAAAACAACCGGCCAGCGTCAGCGCCAGCGCGCAAATCTTCCTGGCGGTGATGCTTTCCGAGAACAGCAGTCTGGACAACAGGATCACGAAGGCGGGGGCCGTATACAGAAATGCGGCGGCGACCGACATCTGCGTATGGCGGATCGCGCTGAAATAGCAGTAGTTGAACGTTGTCAGGCTCACGGCGCCGGTTCCTGCGAAGCACCAGAGGTCCTTCGCCCGGATCCTGAACAGGCGCGGGTTCCTGACCAGGATGAATATCCCTGTCGAACACGCGGCCAGTCCCGAGCGCAGCACGACTGCCTGCATATCCGAAACGCCGTGCGCGGCAAGGCGATTCAGGAACAGGCCGATGCATCCCCAAAGAACCGCGGACAGGATGACAAGTGAAGCCGCCGTATTGCCCATGGCCTTCGTTCCCCTCCTCTGCGGGATCAAGGCACCTGCGTCCGGCTGATGCCGCCTGTTCACGGCAAGGCTACAGTCTCTCCGGTTTCAAGCGAACGCCTGATGGCATCGCTGACCCGGATCACATAGGCGGAGACGGAAGGCGGGACCGGCAGCTCGCCGCCGGCCTTGATCCCGTTGGCAAAGGCGGCGATTTCCTGCGCATAGTCATTCGAATCCGGCAGCGCCGGGAACACGGATTCGCCGCCCTGTGCGTACAGGCAGAAACGGACCATTGGGTCCGGGCATTGCTCAAGGTTGTTGCTGCCCCTGTATTGGTATTCCGCGCCTCCCTTGTCACCCGTCAGCCGGACCATGCAGGAAAAAGGATAGCCGTCATTCATCTCAAGGGAGCTTTCCACCCAGGCTGTAACGCCGTTCTTGAACCTCAGCGAGGCGATCACGTGGTTCCAGCAGCCCGCCGGGCTTTTCCAGCCCAGCGCGTATACGCTGCCCACTTCGCCAAAAAACCATACGGCCAGGTCAACGTCGTGCACCTGCAGATCATACAGGCCGCCCCCGCTCTTTGCCGGATCCCGGTGCCATGCCGTCCAGGCGGGGTGCTGCGCGAGCCGGCTGAAGCTGGCCATGTGGATTCCTTCAAACAGGCCTTCGTCCAGAAGCGCCTTGATCTTGACGATATGGGCGGCCCACCGCTCTGACTGGCCCACCATCAGGCGTACGCCCGCCTCTTCGCACGCGTCCATCATGCGCCGGCAGGCCTGCTCATCAAGCGCAAAGGGCTTCTCGCACAGGACGTGCTTCCCCCTTGACGCGGCCAGCTTGACAAAACGCTCGTGCAGAAACGTGGGCACGCAGATGTCAACGGCATCCAGGGATTCCGCGTCGAGCATTTCGGCAGGGTCGCAATAGCACGGGACGCCGAAGCGCTCCCCGGCGAAAGCCGCGGTCTTCGCGTCGGCATCGGCGACGCACGCAAGCTGCGCGGCGCTCTGCAAGGCGTAGGCCTGCGCGTGCTGCAAGCCGATGAATCCGGCGCCGATGATCCCGATCCGAAGCACGGTCCCCCTCCTTACGGCAAAAAGCGTTTCGTTCTCAGGCGCAGATGGGTCCTGCAAATACGGAACCCCTCGGCGTATTCCGCCTTGCACTGCATGCCCCGGTACAGGGCGTTGATCTCAATGCTGCGGAGGGTATCCAGGTCATCATGCGCGTTCAGCCAGTCAAGCTGGCTCTCATGGCATTTCATTGCCTCCAGCTTGAGCTCAAATGTATCCGTAATGTCCACATACTCGTCCGGAATGAACCCGATGCCGCCCGACGACTCATAGTAGTAGATGGGTACGATCGGTTCATACAGCGGCGCTTTGGCTTCATAATGCGGGATGCTGGACGCAAACGCGGCGAAAAACACCAGGCGGCTCGTTTCCACATGGTCAGTCATGTAGTCTTCCGGGCTGTTGGTGATGATGATGTCCGGCTTGCACTCGCGGATCAGTTCCACGATTTTCTTCTGCGCGCGGACATCGTATGAGTTGACGTCAAGGTCCCCCAGGTCGATGGACGCGTAGTCCGCCCCGATGCGCTTCGCCGCGTTCATCGCCTCGTGAAAGCGGATTTCCCGCAGTTCGTCCGGCTGCAGGTCGTAGTGGCCCATGTTGCCGTTTGCCACCGTAGCGCACGTCACGCGATCCCCGCGTCTGATGCATTTGGCGAGTGTGCCGAACGCATAAAACTCCAGGTCATCCGGATGCGCTCCGATCGCAAGCACGTTCATACTGATCCTCCGGCAAAAAAGAAAGGATCCTGCGGGGCGGCCGCCCTGGCCGCCCCGCAGGTCGGGTATTACCAGGCGATGGACGCGATATCGAAACCCTTGGCGATCTCGTCTACCTTTGCGCGTTCCCAGTTGTTGAACTCATCCTCGAATTCCGCGCTCTTCAATATGGTGTCGAGGTTGATGTTTTTTGAATCGATCGCGCCATAGTACTCTGTCCAGTATACGTTCAGGTCCCACTCCTCCCGGACGCACTGGCCATAGACGCCGTTGTCCGGCGTCCACAGGTCATGCACCGCCTGCGCCACGGCTGTCGCGTCCCTGAGCGAAATGTCCACCATCGGCATGATGGCCTTGGTGATGGCCGCCGCCGCCTCCGGATTCGCGCCGCAGAAGTAACAGCCCTTGGCAATGGCGCGCCCTACCTTGGCAATGATGTCCTTGTTGTTCTCATAGTATTCCCGCGTGCAGACCCAGGGATTGGAGCAGATGGGCAGCACCTCGTCGCCGTCAAAGTAGTTCAGGTCAACGCCCAGCGTGCCTTCCCACACCTGCCATTCGCCCTGCCAGGTGAACGCCGCGTCCACCGTGCCGGTGGCAAGCATGGCCGCGCGCTCCTCGTACGCCGCGACATATTGCACGCTTTTGTCGTCCAGGCCCGCGCTGAGGAGGATCGGGTTGCTCAACGGCTCGCAGCCGGCCCAGGAAACAATGGTCGCGCCTTCCAGGTCCTTCCAGGACTCAATGCCGTGCCCCTGCAGCGTCGCGAAGCCGAACACGTTGTTGACCGCTCCCTGGTACACCGCCACCAGGTCCATGCCGGCGTTCACCGCGGCCAGGAGCTCACTGGCTGCCGGCAAGGCCAGGTCCGCCTCGCCGGAGACGACCATCTGCTCAGCTGTGGTGCCTGCAAGCGGCAGGATCTCCACCTCAAGGCCCTCCTCCTCAAAGAAGCCCAGGTAGAGCGCCGACCAGTAGAACGCGTCCTCGATCGTTTCGATTGCGTGCGACACAGCCAGCGTAACGTGCTGCTTTTCCTCGGCGAACGCGCTTGCGCTGCCTGCCAGAAGGAAAACAGCCAACAGGATCGCCAACAGTTTCTTCATGACACACCTCTCCCTATCCACATATTCTTTAAGCCCTCCGGCTTAAATTCCCTCATTCCGTCCTCGCGATCCTGAGCTCCAGCGCATTGAGCAGCGTAAAAACAATGAAGCCGAACAGCATCAGGAGGTACACATAGGCAAACAGGCCCGCGATCTCGAAATACGTGTTGTTCCATACGATGCTGTAGCCGATGCCTTCCATCGACCCGATCATTTCGGAGCCGATGATGCCGCTCAAGGCGAAAATAGACCCCAGCTTCAGGCCGGAGAAGATGTGCGGCAGCGCTGAAGGCACGATGACCAGGAAGAATTCCTGAAGCTTGGTGCCCTTGCAGGCTTTGACAAGCTCAATGCGCTCTTCCGGCACGGCGTTGATGCCAAGGATCGTGTTGGCGGAAATGATGCTGAAGCAGGACAACATGCACACCAGGATATTCACGATGGGACCCAGCCCGAACCAGATCTTGAACAGAGGTACCATCACCAGCGACGGGGTGCAGGCGATGATGGTCAGGTAGGGGGAAAAGGCCTTTTCCAGCTTGACGCGGGTGGAAAACAGGAACGCCAGCGTGATGCCCAGCAAGGCGCCCAGCGGATAGCCGATGAAAAAATTCTTCAGGCTGATCAGGCAGTTTTTCAGGATCAGGTCATAGTGCTCAAACAGGTAGACAAAGCTCCGGCTCGGCCTGGCCATGACATACTTGGGCATCTTGAACACGATCACCAGCAGCTCCAAAACGCCGAAAATCAGGGCGAATACGATCAGGGGAGACGCGGCCAGGAGAATCCTCTTGATGGGTTTCACGCACATCCCTCCCGCGCTATTTGATGTCGTCCAGGCTGACCGAGCCGATTTGCCCCGTCAGCTCCTCGACATACGCAATGAACTCATGGGTCGCTGTGATTTCCGGGGTGCGCGGCCTGGGAAGGCGGATCTCCTTCTGCCCGATGATGCGCCCCGGTTCCGTGGACATGATGTAGATGCGGTCAGACACAAAAACCGCCTCCGCCACGTTGTGGGTGATGAATACGACCGTCTGGTTCAGCTTCTCCCAGAGGTTCATGGTCTCGATGTCCAGCTGCCGGCGCATGATGTCGTCCAGGGAACCGTAGGGCTCGTCCATCAGCAGGATCTCAGGGTTGTACGACATGGCCCGCAAAACGCCCACCCGCTGCTGCATGCCGCCGGACAGCGCGCCGGGATAGGCATCGGCGTATTCCGCCATGCCCGCCATATCAAGCAGCTCATCCGCCGTCTTGATCCACCTGGGGTCTTTGTCGCCCATGATTTTAAGCGGAAACATGATGTTTTTGCGGACGGTGAGCCAGGGCAGCAGGTTGGGGTGCTGGAAGATGAATCCAAACTTGCGTATCACCTCCCGCGGAACGGGCTTGACTAGGTCGTACTCGTAGCCGTCCACCACGAGGCGCCCGGAGCTTGGCTTGATGATGTCGTTGATCAGCCGGACGATCGTCGATTTCCCGCAGCCGCTGGGCCCGATGATGCTGATGAAGTCGTGGTGCCCCACCTCAAAGCTCACGTCCCGCAGCGCCTCGATGGTCTGGCGCCGCGTCCTGAACTGCTTGCCCACGCGCTCAAAGAGGATCCGCGGCCCATGGACTGCGGAAGCCCTTCCCGGCGCAGCCGCGGTCATGCCTTCCACGCGACCACCCTCTTTTCCACCAGGGTCACGATCGCCATCAGCGCCGTGCCGACCGCCGCCACCGTGATGATGACGCCGTACACCAGGGGGATCTGGAGGTACTTGCAGGCGACGATGATGCGCGTCCCCAGGCCGCCCGTGATGATCAGCATCTCCGTGCTGATGACCCCAAGCACGGAATTCATCACGCCCAGGCGGAGCCCCTCGAATATCGTGGGCATGGCGCGGGGAACGACGATCTTGAAAAACCGCTTGGTCCTGCTTGCGCCGTACAACCTGGCCAGTTCTTCCTTTTCGGAGGGGACATTTGTGAAGCCCGTCAGCGTGTTGAGCGCAATGATCGGCACAACCTGGATCATCACGCAGAGGATCCGCGAGTAATCCGCGTAGTTCGTCCAGATCTGCATCCGGCATACGAGCACCATGAACGGCGTCATGGCAAGCGAGATGATCACCGGGCGCGTCGCCCTGATGGTCACCTTGGATTGCGCCAGCAGGCCCGCGAAAACCATGGCGACCGGTATGGAGCAGAAATAGCCGATGAACATGTTCTTGACCGTCAGCGAAAAATCGCCCGTCTTCACTTCAAAGAAGGCAAACAGCTTCCTCAGGATCAGGAACGGGCTTGGCAGCACAATGTCGCTCGTCCAATCGAGCCAGGTGGACACCGCCTCGCACAGCACAAGCAGCAGCGCCAATACCATCAGCGGCGGCAAGGCGTTGTCGATGAATCGCCTGCGAAGCGTCCTGCGCATCATACGCGCCCTCCCTCAGAATCGTTCCCGTTCATGTCTCGCCATAGATCGCGCGGGTCGCCTCAAGCTTGATTTGAAGCGGCGCCTCCAGCTGCCAGAAATCGGCTTGCCTGCGCGTGCCGTCGTCCAGGTTTGAATGGATCAGCCTCTTCACGCGGCCCGGACGCCCCTTCATCACGCAGATGAAGTCCGAATAGCGCACGGCTTCATCCACGTCGCTCGTCACCATCAGCATGGTCTTGCGCTCTTTTCTGACGATATCGAAGAGGGCGGAGGACAGCATGCCCCGGGTGATCGCGTCCAGCGCTCCGTACGGCTGGTCAAAGATCAGCATGTCCGGCTCCGTCATCAGCGCCCGCGCGATGCCGACCCGCTGCTTCATGCCGCCGGAAAGCTCCCGGGGATACACGTCCCCGTACTTGCCTAAGCCCACAAGCTTCAGATACCTGTCGGCGCGTTCCTTCCAGGTCCCGTCCCTTTTTTCGCCGAACATCTCAAGGGGGAAATACAGATTGTTTTCCACCGTCCGCCATTCCGTCAGGTTATGCCACTGGAACACATACCCCATCCGCTTCCTGATCGCCGCCGGGATGCCGCCCCGGCCATATTCCACTCCGTCTACGGACAGGGAACCGGCGTCATGCGCGATGATGCCGGCGATGATCTTTGTCACGGTGGATTTTCCGCATCCGCTGGCCCCCATCAGGGAGACCACGCTTCCCGCGGGGATGTCCAGGCTGAACCCCTCCAGGGCCAGCGCTTCTTTCCTGCCGTCAGAATAGGTTTTTGAGACATCCCTGAGCGCGATGGCGTTCGTCTGCACTTGGCCCGCTCCTCTGCAATGCGGCGGATTCGGGAAGGACATGCCTGCAATACTTGCTCTTTTCGGTGCAATCATAGTACACCGCACGCGGCCGCGCAAGAAAAGTTTGACGATTCACGGTGTATAATTGGCTATATGGTTTTTATGCGCGTCAGCGCGCCCGGGTCACACCGTCGTCCCGGGCAGGTCCGCGGCGAGCGCGGCCAGATAATCGGCGCACTCCTGCTCGGTCAGCTCATATTCCACGCTGTTGAGCGGCCGCACGAAGTACAGCCCGGATTCTTCGGGCAGCTGCTTTTTGTATTCCGACGGGTCGCGCCCGCCCTGCTTCAAAAACACCTTGCGCATCTGGCGGCAGTCCTGGAAGCCGCAGGCTACGCAGACGTCCGTAAGGGACATGTCCGTCCTGCTCAGCAGCATGCGCGCCTTCTCAAAGCGAAGCATGGATACGTATTGCTGGAAGCTCACCTCCAGGTGCGTCCTGAAGAAATGCGACAGGTAGCTCAGGCTCAGGTTTTCCCTCTGCGCGATGTCGGTGAGGAACAGTTTGTCCGCGTAGTGCTCCTCGATGTGCTTGACGATGCGGTTCAGGCGCATGCCGGCGGTTTGGCGGCTGCTCTTCTCCCCTTCGGAGATCCGCTTCCATGGCAGACTCGTCAGGATTTCCCTGAACAGGATGCTGGTATAGGCGACGCAGGTGAATGCGCTGTACGCGTCTTTGCCGAAGTAGGACAGCGCCAGGGAAAGCAGCAGGATGCGCAGCCTTGCGCCGGCCGGCTCCGGCACCGCCATGGACTCAAACTCCACGTTGTCGATTTCCGGGAAGTACTTGATGCAGAACGCCGGATAGACCTGCAGGATGAGCAGCATGACCGAAGGCGCCTCAACGGCGTGCAGCTCATGGATCTGGCGCGCGTTGAAAACCAGCAGCCCGCCTTCGCCAAACGCGCATTTCGCGTTGTTGTGCCTCACTTCGGCCTTGCCCTTCAGCACGAGGCAGATTTCTATTTCCTTGTGCATGTGCACATGGCAATGGGTCAGGTCGACGATAAACACCCGGATATTCGGCAGCCGCTTGAACTCGGTATACTCATAATTGAACGATGGCATGGCGCTTCTCCTCATGCATCGAGGTCAAGTATCCTGGCGGGAGCTCGAACAGGCCATTCAGCACGGGGACTACGAATCATTCCGCCCGAATATCCAGCCGGGCTGGCTATGATGCGGCTGGGCAGGGGGCTGGCAGGAAAGCGTTACGCAAGTTGCTCAAGGCGTACGGCAATACTTCATAACACCTCCCGGCCACCGCGCGGCGCGAACCCGTCATTGGCGTTATTGCAGGTTTCGATCTCATTCGAATAATAGGCGTTTCGTGTCCCAAGCTTCTTTGCCGGAGACTGCCTGATATGCCCCTCCGGTATAGACAGATACCATACTCTGCTATTTGCTGGATCAGCAAAATTCTTCAATACGCATTTGGGCAGTTGGATATGTGACCTGATATCCATATATTCCTTCTGCGCTTTTTGTTCTGCCTGTCTGTTTGCGGGTTTGCGGTTTTGCGAGTTTCATGTCCCACGCCCGGATCTCAATATTCCGCGGTCTGGGGCTGGAACCCTCCTGCGTGGTTGCGGATTTCCCCGACGATCTCCCTGAGTTCCTCGACGGTGAAAGTACCGCCCGGCTTGCTGTGCAGGACCATATGGCAGTTCGGGCAAACGGGAACCAGGTCATTCATGGGGTCGACCGCATATTCCCCGCCGGTTTCACTGATAGGTTTCCGATGGTGCACCTCGATCTTCCCGCTGAACCCCTCGCCGTACACGAGTCCGAAGTCGAACCCGCAGACCGCGCAGGCCGTCCCGTGGATGGCGACGCATCTCCTGCGCGCCTGAAGGTTTCGCTCAAACCGGTCCGTCAGAATGGTCTTCAGCGCACCCTCCATATAGATCGTCTCAGGCAGTTCCACGTTCCCGACCAGGCTCTGCTTAAGGTCGGGGAAATCACGCAGGAGATGGCCGGGATCCTTCCGCCACAGTTCCAGTTCCCTCTCAAAAAAGGTGAGTTCGCAGTCATAGAAATCATCCAGCGCGTCAGTCTCATGAAACGACGCATTCAGCAGATGCTTCAGGTCCCAGGTTTTCAATACGGCGCAGCCCGCATCCGTTTCCACTGCTCCGGCGGCCTTCAGCAGCTGTCCGTATGCCTTTTGTTTCCTGGGCCCCAGGCCTTCCCTGCTGACCAGGCAAAGGACCTTGAAAACCCCTGCTTGGTGTTGTACTTCATAGAAGGCGTGGTGGCCGTTCTTCCAATGACCCGTCCTGCCTTTGGACGGCGGGAAAACGGCCTCCAAAGCGAGCGTTGAGAAGCGGATCCGCCCGTAACCTGATGCAAAGGAGTTCCGAAAGACAAAGCCCGGTTCCAGCTGCGTTTTCTGGGCGCACCAGTCGATGATCAGGCTGCCTGTCAAGTCGAGCTGGATATCTTTCCTGACATTCATGGCATTACAAACCTCCTGTGGGGCACTACCCGCGCTCAACCCGCTTCATGGCCACCTTCATGCCATAAGGCTCGCGGAGGGACAGGTGCGTCGCGTTGTCCAGAACCACCCAGAGGTTGCGGTAGGTCCTCGGGCGCGGGATCGAGCTTTCCCCATAGCCATCCGTAAAATAGATCAGCAGGGCGTCGCGGAAGCGGCGGTCATTGTTGACGTACTCGATCGCCGGCGTGAACGCCGTGCCGCCGCGCCCCTTCACCGACAGCCCAATCTTTTCAGGCTTGCTCAGCCTGTAGACCCGCTGGACCTTCGCGTCGCATTCGATGATAGTGATCTCGTATTTCCGCTTGGCGAGGATCGCGAAGATCTCGTTGAAGATGGCGGAGATCTGGCCGTCGTCCATGGACCCGGAAGTGTCCACGGCAACGACGATTTTGAGGATCTTCTCGCTCACCGTGCCCAGCAGGTCAAAGCGCTCGGGCTGGCGGCGGTTCAGCCGCATGCGCGTCCTGCGCTTCTGGGCAGAGATGGTACCCACGTACTTTTTCAGCAGGGACTGCCAGGAGACCACCGGCGGCGCGTTGAACTTCGCGACCTGGCTCATGAAGCCCGAGGGCATCAGGCCGCGGGTCTCCTCATTCATCATGGAGACCGCGGCGTTGACGAGCTCCCGCGCGGCTGCCTGGGCGTCTTCCGGGTCGTCTCCCGACCCCCACTGGTGGTCCTCTGCCTTGCCGCAGTTCCTGGCGGTGACGACGCCATCCTGCCCGTCTTGCGCATCGCCGTCTCCCGGCGCCGCGGCCTCACCCTGCCCCCCTAGCTTCCCGCTGGCGGTATCTGCCGCGGCGCCGCCCTGCCCGTCCGCCTTGCCGTCAGGTTTCAGTTTGGACAGCATCTCCGTCTGACCATTGGTGCCGGACGCTTCGCCGCTGTCCTTGATAAGCGCGTAGTAGTACGCGTAGCTTTCCATCGGCAGGACCTGCTTAAGGCGGAAGGTCTTTTTCAGCGAAGCCGAGGTGACGCATCCCTCCGGCATGGACAGGAAGGTCCGTTTGGCCTGGATGATCTCATGGTTGAGCCGGTCGTTGACCGAGGCGTCCGCCGCCAGGTTGAAACGTTCAAATACGTCGGGGTCACTTGCCGGGTTCGCCCGGAGCATTTCGGCGGGGTGGTTGAGCATCACGTGGTCTATCTCATGGCAGACGACGTACAGGATCTCCTTAAGCGTGAACCTGCACAGGAGCAGGGGGTTGGATTCCAGCACGGGCGGAAACTCGCCCAGCCGGATCCCCGCGACGCATTTACGCCTGAAATCCACGCGGAAAGCCATGTTCATCAGGAAATACCCGTAGTAGCTGTCCCTTTCTGAAATGAGGAACAGCTTGACCAGTTCCATGAGCTCCAGAAAATCCGTCCTGATCCCGTCCAGCACCGAGGCGTCCGTGTTTCCATTCTCAACGGCCCAGACGTTCTCCTGGATTCCCCAGAGCAGGGCAACGATGTCGCCTTGCATCACTGACTCTCTTCAATCAACCTGCGTGTCCGGTCGGACAGGTCCAGCATCCCGATGAGGTCCTTCTCAAACACGCCGAACAGGAGGTCGATCATGCTGTTGCCGTCGTCCGTCTGCGTCGCGGCGATGTTCTGCGCGAACAGCAGCCTGGTGGACGCGTCCAGGAGGCCGACAAACGCGGACAGCTGCCGCTTCGCGGTTTCAAACCCGGCCTTGTCCAGCATCATGAACTCCAGGTTCTCCTTTAGGTGCTGCAGCATCAGGTCGCAGGTCTGCGCCTTCTTGGCCGCGGAAAGCGTCCGGATGGTTTCCGCGAGCCCGCCCAGCGCCTCGTCGTCGGCGAAGATCTCCTCCGGCGTCAGCGCCCTGGCCTGGGACACCAGGCTGGCGAAGAACATCGTGGCCACGGATGGGCCCAGCTTCGCGCTGACCAGGCTGCGCATGTCCTTTTCCACCACTTTGGGGTCGTTTTCCTTGTCGCTGAAGAAGGCCCGCAGCAGCGGCTCGCTGCGCAGCAGCGTGTCCACCATGTCCCAGCCGCGCGGGGAGGGCGTCGGCTTTTCCTCGTCGGTCAGGTCTTTGGAGTCCGGGGAAAGGCACTTGGGATTGTCCTTGATGAAGCTCAGGATGTCGGGTGATATCCCCGCCTCTTTCCCGTACTTGATCCACTCGGACGCGTTGTCGCCCACCTTGATCTTGATGAAGCGGTCCAGCTGCGCGGGGTCCATCTCGTTGGTGGCGTAAATGCTGTTCTGGGTGCTTGGGTTCATGGCGCCCACAAACAGGGCCCACCAGGGAAAGCCGTAGCCGTTTACGCTGCGGGTCAGCAGGATGTTCATCAGTTCCTTATAGACGGTGTTCTCCGTGCGGTTGATCTCGTCGATGAAAATAATCACCGGCCTGATGCGCCCGGAGAGCAGGGCTTCGATTTTTTCAGGGATCGTCAGGCCGTTGAGGGCAAAGCGGTTTTCGTCGCCCTCCAGGGCGAAGGACCCGGACAGCGCCCGGCCCGACGCTTCAAACACGCGGCGTTCCTCCAGCTGGATGCGCTCCACCGCGTAATAGGGCAGGAAGCGGAATTTATACGCTCCGGCCTCGTCCTTGTACTGATAGGGGAGGCCCGTGATCTCGCCCTCTTTGAGCGTGCCGCCTTCCACCGTCATGCACACGCCGCCCAGATCAAGGGCGATACTTTTGATCATCTGCGACTTGCCGATGCCGTGCTTGCCGGAGACGATGGGCGTGATGGCCAGGTCGCGCTTCCCGGAGACGACGTTTGCCAGCAGGGCCCGCTTGACGAGGCGCTTCGCCTCGTTGATGCTGATCATATCCTGACCCCTTTCAGGCGCAGGAAAACGTCCAGCTGCGTGGAGCGGTTTTCCTTCCTGCGCCATTCGTTCTTGCCCCTCTCCAGGACCAGGGAGGCGTCCAGCCGCGCGAAATGCTTCATGAAGAATGTCTCGGAGAAGGTCTGGTACCGGGCGATCTTCTCCGGGTCGAGTTCCGCGAAGTACTTCTCCAGGAAGGCTTCGCCCAGCAGCAGGACGGACACGGCGGCGCCCATCTCCCAGGGCTGGAACAGCGTGAAATGCGCGTCCAGGAAGGCTTCGTCGATCAGCGCGCTCCCGGTGAGGTAGCCCTTGAACGCGGCCTTATAGTCCCCCTGCTTGCGCAGCCGCTCCAGGTCGCGCGCCACCTGTTCCTCCGCGGTCCATGAAACGGCGATGGGCGGCGTCCCCGCGGGGGTCAAGCTGGCCGGGTCGACAAAGGCGCCGGCGGGAAGGCCGCCGGGCGCGTCCGGCTGGCCTTTCCCCCCTTGCGGCGCTTTTTGCCAGCCGCGGATCTGGGAGATGAGCTTCAGGCAGTCCTCGATGTACGCGTCGACATATTCGCCTGTCCCGAGCTCCGTCTCAAAGAAATCCAGGTCCTCCGGGAGGAGGGCAGCCCCGTTGGATTTGAGGATCCCCAGTACGTCCATCCTTCCTCCCTACATGACCGGCTTGTGCAGCCCGTTGACCAGCTGCTTGATGTAATTGATCCTGGGCCCGAAGAGCTGGACGACGTCCACGTCGGAAAAGGGGCTGACCTGCTGGAGGGTCAGGAAGGTGACGTCCCCGTTCTCCCGGGCGTAGCCGATGATCTGCCGCAGATAGATCCGGTGCGCCTGCTCCAGCGCGGGGTCGTCCAGGAGGGTCCCGAACTTGGTCTGGACTGCCTCGTCCGCGATGCCCACCTGGACGCGCAGGAAGGGGAGCAGCGGGGCG
>CAZLYF010000058.1:0-17499 GCA_964563725.1 uncultured Oscillospiraceae bacterium | reverse complement strand
GTGCGCAGGTCGTCAAACTCGACCACGTTGCCGGGGTCACGCATGGTGCAGAGGTATTCGCTTTCCGGCACGTATTTGCGGTTTCTCTCCTTCTCGATCTGATCGGTGATCCGCCGGTTCCTGCGGCTGATCGCCCGCGCTTCGCGCGCCGTGAGGTAATTGGGTTTCTTGATCTCGCATGCTGCGGGAGAGCCGGACAGGTCGGACATCTGCTTCTCCTATCTCTTCATCCGGGGATCGAACGCGTCGCGGAGCCCGTCGCCGACAAAGTTGAAGCCAAGCACGGTCAGCAGGATCAGCGTCCCGGCGGGGACCCAGATAAACCAGTAGTTGGTCACGATGTATGGGTTGCTCGCGGCATTGATGATGCTGCCCCAGGAGGCCAGCGGGTACTTGACGCCCAGGCCCAGGAAGGACAGCGTGGCCTCCGTGAGGATGATCCCGCCCAGGCTCATCGTCGCCTGCACGATCAGCAGGGGCATCACGTTGGGGACGAGGTGGCGGGAGATCCTGCGCGACACGCGCAGGCCGGCGGCCTCCGTGGCGATCATGAAGTCCTGCTCGCGCAGCGCGAGGATCTGCCCGCGCACCACGCGGGCGATGCCCGTCCAGCCCATCAGGCCCATGATGAACATCAGCAGGAAGATCCGTACGTAGGGATCGACCTGCATCGTGTCCATGACGGAGCCCATGATGATCATGATGGGATAGTAGGGGATGCAGTTGAACAGGTCTACGAAACGCATCAGCAGGGTGTCCAGCCAGCCGCCGAAATAGCCGGCGACGCCGCCGACGATGATGCCGATGAACATCTCGAGGAAGACCACGACAAAGCCCACCATCAGGGAGATCCGGCCCCCGTACATGAGCCTCGTTAGCATGTCCATGCCGTTCTGGTCGGTCCCCAGCGCGTGGTCGCTGCCCGGGGCGCTGTACATGTCGATGAGCTGGATGCGCGTCTGCGTCTTGATGTTGTAGATGCTGTTGACCAGGACGATGTTGTACAGGACCTCGCCGCCGGCCGCGTCCGGGAACGTGAAGCTCTTCTCCCCGTCGCGGATGGCGCCGATGGCGGCCGACTTGAAGCCGACCGTCAGGAAGACGTCCGGGGACAGCGCGTTGACGATGATGTCCGACACCGACGCGACGGGGGCCCCGTCCGCGGCTCTGGAGACCCTCACGTCCGCGCCCTCCGCGTCCACCGCGTAAGCGGTCCCGTCCAGATCAAACCCCGCGTCCCCGCGGACGACTGCCCTCTGCGCGGCCAGCCTGAACGCGTAGCCGTTCACCAGCGCGGCGTCTTCGGGCTGGTAGGGCGTGAACACCAGCATGGAGGCGAGCGCTACGTCCCTTATCCGGGACAGGTGCACGGTTTTCCCGTCCTGGACGATATGGTATTGCAGGCCTTCGTGCTCAAAGACGGACGCGCCGGCCTTGTGCGCCTCCTCGAAAGCCCCGCGAAGGCCCTCGCTCAGCGTGAAGCCCGGGGCGTTGTCGTAGGCGTAGAGCCCCTTGCGGGTGGCGACGTCCGACAGGACGTTCATCTCGTGGATGCTGTAGAAGCGGTCGCCTTCCACCGTGTAGGTGTACTGTTTCCCGTCGGCCGCGAAGGCCGGGTCCCCCCGGTTGACGGACAGGATCAGGCTGGCGTAGGCGGCCTTCGAGAAAGACTCTCCCTCGGCCACCGCGTAGCGCAGCTCCGTGTTCCTTGTGGCGCTGGCGTACTCCTTGTCCATTTGGCCCGTCGTATAAAAGGTCTGATCCTGGCGGTAGGGGCTCAGGAGGCCCCCGATGAACGAAAAGGCGAACATGACCACCAGGATGACCAGGCCGGTGATCGCGAGGCGGTTTCGCAGGAAGCGCTTGAGTACCATCATGCCCGGGGAAAGCACCTTGATGCGCTGCACGTCGTCCAGCGCGTCCGGAGCGCCGGGCCCGCCGCCTGGGCGCTCTTCCTTCATGCCCGTCCTGTCCGCGGCTGCCGGGGCCTTGCTTCTTGCGGAGGCGTCAAACCTGTCTTGCATATGCCACCTCCCTCAATTGATCCGCACGCGCGGGTCCACGACGGCGTACATGATGTCGGCGACCATTAGCGAGATCTGCGTCAGGACGATCAGGAAGACCGAGTAGAACATCGTGAAGGGGATGTCCCCGGCCTTCATCGCGTCAAAGGCGATGTACCCGATGCCCGGGATCTGGTAGAGCGTCTCCGTGATCATTGACCCGGCGAACATGCTGGGCAGAAGATAGCTCATGTAGGAGATCAGCGGGATCAGGGTGTTGCGGAAGGCGTGCCGGTTGATCACGCGCCTTTCCGGCAGCCCCTTCGCCCGGGCGGTCCGGATGTAGTCCGAATTGAGGACTTCCAGCATATTGGTGCGCGTGAAGCGCATCAGTCCGCCGACGGACAGCATGGTCAGCGTGAGCACGGGGAGCACCAGGTGGTGCCCCATGTCCAGGACCTGCCCCCAGAAATTGAGCTGCTCGTAATGCCTTCCCACGATGCCGTAGAGGTCAAACCAGCCCAGGTTGATCGAAAAGACGTATTTCAAAACGGTCGCCAGGAAAAAGGTGGGCAGCGAGATGCCCATCAGGGCAAAAACGGTCACGAAGTAGTCCGTTTTGCTGTACTGCTTCCTGGCGGCCAGGATGCCCAAAGGGATGGCGATGATCACCTGAAGAAAAAACGTGATGATGTTGAGCGTCACCGAATACCAGATGACCCTCGCAAATTTCTCCGTCACCGGGACGTTGTACATCCAGGAGTCGCCGAAGTTCCCCTTCAGCGCGTCCTGGAGCCAGCCCACGAAACCGGTGAACACGTCCGTATCCAGCCTGAACAGGGCGTTGAGCTGCGCGAGCCATTCGGAATAGCTTTTGCTGCCGGGCAGGTTCGCGCGCTGCCGCGCGATGCTCTCCACATAGGAGGACGGAAGGCTGCGGATCACCGCGTAGACCGCGAAGGCGCCAAACAGGATGATCAGGACCGCGAGCCAGACGCGCCGGGCGATAAATTTGGACATGCCGTTCCTCTTCTCCGCAAACGCCGGATTGAGCCCGCCTGGGCGGGCTCAATCCGGCCGGACCGCCGAAGGGCGGTTCAGTTCATCTCAAGAAGCTCGATGTCGTTCAGCCAGCCCCAGTAGGTGGTGATGTCGGGCGTGATGGTGCCGATGTTGATGCGCTCCGTGCTGAAGATGATGCAGTTCTGCCTTTGATAGGCGGGGATCTCCACGGCCCAGTCGACGATCACGTCGAGGGCCTGCTTGTAGACCGCCTTGCGGTAGGCCTGGTCGTCGCTCTTGCGGGCGTCGAGGATGTACTTGTCCAGGTCCGCGTCCGCGATGTGGTAGTGGTTGCTGTCCGAGCCGCCCAGGCCGACGATGTTGCTGGAATGATAGATCTGGTACATGTCAGGATCGATGGTGACCTGCCACGCTGCCGTCCACAGCTCCTGCGTACCCGCGTCCAGCGCGTCCCAGAGGATGTCCGCATCGGCGGGGTCGTTGATGTTGAGGGTGATGCCGATGACCTCAAGCGCCGCCTTGGCCGCAGTCAGCACGGCGAAGCTGGGGTGGTCGCCCGTGCCGTCGCCGGGGATGATCGCCTCATAGTCGAGCTTTGCGCCTTCGGGGGCTGCGGTGAACTTGCCGGTCGCCTCGTCCAGCGTGAAGCCGGCTGCCAGGAGGTAGCCCTTGGCCGCCTCGACCGCCGCGGCGTACTTCTCTTCCGCGGTCATTTCGGAGGTATAGATGTCGTTTCCGTTCACGTCCACGGAGAAGGCCACCTTGTAGTCCTCGTCCGTGGGCTGCGGAGCCGCCCAGGAAGTGTTGGAGATGGGATAGTTGATCACGGAGGCGGCCTCGCCGTAGTAGCTGTCATAGGCCACGTCGCGGTAGACGGCCAGCACGGTCGCCAGGGCCTTGCGCAGGTTCCTGGAGGCTGCGGAACCGGGCTCGCCGCCCACGTTCACCGTGTCCGCGTTCATGCCGATGTAGCCGTAGCCGAGGTTGTCCACCTTGCTGGTGCTGATCTTGTCCCCCGTGATGTCGCCGTTGCTGTTGAAGCCGGCGATCATCTCGAAGTTGGCCTTGGTCCCGCTCATCTCGCCCGCGTCCACGACGCCGGTGTTGACGCCGGAGGCGACTTCCGCGGAGGCGGTCTCCTTGAACTGGATGTACTTGATCTTCGGGGCGCCCTTGTAGTAGTGTTCGTTGGCCTCGAAGTAGACCACACGGTTGTCGTACTTGACGTACTTGTAGGCGCCGGCGCCCATGGGCTGCGTGGTCTTGCTCTGCGCGATCGAGAGATCGCCGAAGGGGAAGCCGAACTGGTTGTTCTCGTAGTCGTACTGCGCCCGGTCGCCGTAGTAGTGCAGCGGGGCGACCTGGATGCCCAGGATGGAGTAGACAGCGGGAGCCTCGTATCCCGTGGTCTTCACTTCCACCGTGTAGTCGTCGAGCTTTTTGATCCCGCTGATGTTGGGCACGCCCGTGCCGCCCATCGCCTCGTCCTTGGGGCCCCAGAAGCCGATGAATTGGCCCTTCACGTTCCCGAACACGTCGACCTCGTTGGGGGACTCGGTGCCCGCGTAGGCGACGGGGTCTCCCTCGTAGGCGGCGTAGGTCTCGCTGTAGTAGTCCTCAAGGCTCGGGTATTCGCCCGCGGTCAGGTCGTACTCTTTGCCGCTCACCCCGGCCGTGAACACCTTTTTGGTGACCAGGCCCTTTACGTCGGCCACCAGGACCGTGTCGCCTTCGGCGGCGTTGAGCAGCTTGGTCAGCCCGGCCGCGTCATACTCGTAGCGGACCTTGCCGAAGCCCCACAGCGCCATGCCCAGCACGGTCTTGAGGCCTTCGCTGGCCGCGACCTCCTCGCCGGTGGCGCCGATGTAGCTGGGCGCGTAGGAGAGGTAGTTGGCGTACACGTAGTCCACGATGGACTGCACGTCCGCAAGCCAGTTCTCCTTCAGCCGGGCCCAGAAATCATCCTGCTGCTCCTGGGTCCAGGCGTCGCCCTCCGCCCAGGCGTGATCAGCGTCCGCGTCGAAGATCGCCTGCGCCAGCGCGTCATACTTGTCGTACACCTCGGAGGTCGTCTGGGTCTGGTAGTCCTTGAGCCCGATGATCGGGTAGGAGTTGAGCGTCGTCGAGCCCACGTAGCTCGGGTCGAGGTAGACATAGTAGGTGAAGATCAGGTCGTCCGCCGAGAGCGGCTCGCCGTCGCTGAACTTCACGTCGTCGCGCAGCTTGGCCGTGTAGGTGGTGACGTCCGCGGCCTCGTCGTAGTCGACCTTGAGGTCCGCGATGCCCTTGTACTCGTAGTCCGTGCCGTTGTAGTTGCGGGTCTCGCCCCCGATGGCGTTGTAGACGATGCCGCCCACGCGGTCGGTGACCATCAGGGCGACCTGGGTCATGCCGGCTACGTCATTGTCGTAGCCCGTGTCTGCGAAAAAGGGGCTGAACTTCTCGCTGAACTGCTGGTAGGCGACCACCAGCGGGGTGTCGTTGGCGCCTTCCGCTGCGAACGCGGGCAGCGCCGAGAGGGCCATTGCCAGAGCAAGGGCCAGGGAAATCAGCTTTTTGGGATAGCCCATTTGGATCCTCCTTTTGACTCGGATCGACCATTTGATCCGGTAATGGAAGCATTGTACCCGGAATCCTGCGGATAAGTCAAGAATCGTCAGGAAAATCGTCCGGATCGCCCGGAGGGGCCTCCGGGAACGGGAGCCGCCCGTGGACGCGCAGGGCCAGCAGGCCCGCGGCCAGCAGGCCCGCCGCGGCCAAAAAGACCGGCGCTTCCCGGGCGGCGGACCCGCCGCCCAGGGCAAAGGCGGCTTCACCCGCCAGGAGGAGAAGGCAGCAGAGGAGCAGCAGGCGCTGGTGGCTGCGGAATCCCATCACGTCCCGCGCATGCCGGCGCCTGGTCAGGCGCCGGCCGGCAAAGAGCAGCGCGAACGCGGACAGGTTCGTCCTGCCCGCGAAATACAGGAGCGCCAGGAAGGGCAGCGTCCCGTACAGGGTCCTGAACCCGGGCGTGCCGGACAGCCCCATGGCCGCGGCGCAGGCCGCTTCCAGGAGGCTCAGGCCGCACAGCAGGAGCTTGAGGCGGACGAAGCGGGGCCCCCGCACGGGACAGAGGAAGCTGGGGCCCCGGTAGTCCCATGTTTCCCCTTTTGAACCGTCCGCGGGCAGGCGGACGTATTCGTCGAGCCCCTCCCGCCTCTTCATCGGTCCCGGACCCCCGGACGGCCGCCCGCCCCCGCCTCAGGCCTCATGGGCATCCGCAGGCCCTTCCTCCTCGTCCGTTCCCTCCGCGGGCGGCAGTTCCGGCCCGGGTTCGCCTGTGAGCGTCTCGACGCCGCGCAGCCGGCTTTCGATCGTTCGGGTCTTCTTCGACGCGAGTTCGATGCTTTCGCTGGCCTGCCTGAGCCGCGCCTGCGTCCGGTCCAGGATCGCGGCGAAGCTGACGAACTCCGCCTTCACGGCGCCCAGCAGCTGCCAGACTTCGCCGGAGCGCTTTTCGATCGCGAGCGTTCGGAAGCCCATCTGCAGGCTGTTGAGCAGCGCGGAAAGCGTTGTCGGACCCGAGACCACGACGCGGCTGTCCCGCTGCAGGGATTCTGCCAGCCCAGGGATCCTCAGCGCTTCCGCGTACAGGCCCTCGATGGGGAGATACATCACCGCGAAGTCCGTCGTGGCGGGCGGGGCGATATATTTGGAAGAGATCCGTGCCGCTTCCCTGCGGACGGCCGCGGCGAGGGCGGACCTGGCCTCGTCCGCCGCCTGCTTTTCCCCTGCGTCCAGCGCGGACAGAAGCCTTTCGTAGGCTTCGATCGGAAACTTCGCGTCGATGGGCAGCAGCACCCGATGATCCTCCCCGCGCCCGGGGAGGATGAGCGCGAACTCCACCCGCTCCTGGGACCCTGGCCGGACGGCGGCGTTGCGCTCAAACTGGTTGGCCGTCAGCACTTCCGACAGCAGCGTCTCCAGCTGCATCTCCCCCCAGATCCCGCGGGTCCGGATATTGGTCAGGACGCGTTTGAGGTCCCCGACGCCGCTGGCCAGCGTCTTCATCTCCCCGAGGCCCAGGTACACCTGTTCGAGCCGCTCGTTGACCAGGGCGAAACTCTCCCCCAGGCGCCTTCCAAGGGCGCCTTGGAGGTATTCGTCCACGGTCCTGCGCACCTCCTCCAGTTTCCCGCTGTTTTCCGCCCTGAGTTCTGCAAAGGCGGTGGAGAGGGTCTCGCCCATCCTTTCCAGCTTCAGGGCATTTGATGCCAGCGCTTCCCCGATCACGCCGGACAGGTGCCTGTTTCTTTCGTCCTGGGCGTTTGAGGCCTGGTCAATGCGCAGCCCCAGCGCGTCAAGGCGAGCGGCTTCGCCGCGCTCCAGCTCGCGCAGCGCGGTCTGCAGGGCGGCCTGCTCGTAACGGCTCAGGTCGGCCTGTCGGTCCCAGGCGTCCTGGGCGAGGCGCTGCGCGGATTGACTCAGGTCCTCGGCCTGCTGCCGCAGCAGCGCCTCCGCCCGGAGGCCCTGGGCCCTGAGCCTTCTGAGGGCCAGGAGGAGCAGGATGAACACCGCCAGCAGCAGCGCCGCCGAGGCCGAGAGGAGGAAGGAGGCGTATTGCGCGGCCTGGGTCTCAGGCATGGGACAGCCCCTGGCGCCAGTGGCGGTAGCAAAGGCCGATGTAGCGGATCTCCCGCTCGTTGTCGATCAGCACCTGCTCCCCCTGCCTGATCACGTCGCCCTCCGGGCCGATCCGGGTGTTCATGGTCGCCTTCTGTCCGCACCAGCAAAGGCCGCCCGGGACTTCCTGGATGTTTTCGGCAAGCCGGACCAGCGCCGCGGAGCCCGGAAAAAACTCGCCGCGGAAATCGGTCTTGAGCCCGTAGCAGAAGATGTCCAGGTCCGAGGACATGTCGGCCAGCTCCTGCACCTGGCTTTCCGACAGGAACTGGGCTTCGTCGATAAAGACGTACTGGAAGTCGGAATGCGCGTTCCTGGCCGCAAGCCAGAGCAGCTGCTCGCGCACGCTGTGGCCCGGCTCGAGCACGATCTCCGCCTTCGCGCTCAGGCCCACGCGCGAATACACGACGTCGGCGCCCGCCCGTGTGTCCACGGACGGCTTGATCAGGGCGACCTTAAGCCCCAGCTGCCGGTAGTTGTAGCGCTGCATGAGCAGCTGGGCTGTCTTGCTGGACCCCATCACGCCGTAATAGAAATGAAGCACTACAGCTCGCGCCTTCCTTCCATGGCCTTGGACAGGGTGACTTCGTCCGCGTACTGCAGGTCGCTGCCCACCGGAACGCCGTGCGCGATCCTTGTGACGCGGATGCCCAGCGGCTTCAGCAGCCTCGCCAGATAGGCGGCCGTCGCCTCCCCTTCGATGTCCGGGTTGGTCGCGATGACAACCTCGGCGGCTTCCCCGGAACCCAGCCTCGCAAGAA
This sequence comes from uncultured Oscillospiraceae bacterium, assembly GCA_964563725.1. Taxonomy (GTDB): domain Bacteria; phylum Bacillota; class Clostridia; order Christensenellales; family Aristaeellaceae; genus CAZLYF01. The sequence goes on along the minus strand of CAZLYF010000058.1, from coordinate 9,050 downwards.
GGCCTGCGATGTTGATGTCGTCGGGCCCCACCCCGTCCATGGGGGACAGGACGCCGTGCAGAACGTGGTACAGCCCGCGGTAGTCCCGCATCCTTTCCATCGCGGCGACGTCCCGGGGGTCCCTGACCACGCAGATCTGGTCACGGCGCCTGGACGGATCGCCGCAGACGGCGCAGAGGGGCTCCTTCGCGTAGTTTCCGCAGACCTCGCAGCGGCGGACGGCCCTGCGGCCGTCGAGGATCGCCTCCGCAAGCGCACGGACCTGCGGTTCCGGCATCGAGATGATGTGATAGGCCAGGCGCTGCGCGCTCTTGCGGCCGATGCCCGGCAGCCTCGCCAGTTCGGAAGCCATGGTGTCGATGGGTTCGATGCGGCTGCCCATTCAGATCAGGCCGCCCATTCCGCCCGGCGCCACCGCCGCCATGACCTTTTTTCGCGCCTCCGCTTCCGCGCGCAGCGCCTCGTTCACCGCCGCGACGACCAGGTCCTGCAGCAGGTCGACGTCCTCTGGGTCGGCTGCGTCGGGACGGATGGACAGCGAGAGCAGCTCCCGCCGGCCGCTGACCCTGCAGCTGACCGCCCCGCCCCCGGAAGAGGCCTCGTATTCCTTCCGGTCCAGCTCCTCCTGCGTCTTTTCGAGCTGTTCCTGCATTTTTTGCGCCTGTCTCACGAGTTGCTGCATGTTGCCGCCCTGGAATCCGCCGAACTGATGTCCCTTTGCCATGCCCTGTTTCCTCCCCCGCAGCCGGCCCGAATCGCCCCGGGCCGCGCCCCGCCGCCTCCCTGCCGCGCGGCCTCAGGCGGCAGCCGCGGTACGCCGGGCGCACGGCTGCGTTTCGCGCGGAGTATAGCACAGGCTTTTGCGGGCGGGCAATGCCGCCCTTTCAGCCGCCCTTTCCCCCCGTCTGCGCCTTTTTCCGGCTCTCCCGGCGCGCGGCGGCGGGCTTCTCACGCCGTATCCCGGCGCGCAGCGAAGGCTCAATGGCGCCGCCGGGGGTAAAGGACAGGGTCTCGCCTTCCAGCATGAGGACGCCGCCGCCAAGCTCGGCCCGCCCGTCCTTGAGCAGCCCGCGCACGATGTCCTCTGTCAGCGGCGGCCCGCCCGCCTTTGCGAGGGCGTCTTTCCAAAGCGTGAAGCCGCAGCCTCCGCGCCAGGCCGAGCAGCCGAAGGCCTTGCTGTTCTCCAGCGCCGGCTCGCCGCAAAGAGGGCAGGCGAGGCCTTCCATACGCCTGGACTTCCGTCGCGCGGCGCCGGCAGGCGCCGTCTTTTCCCTGCCGTCCGCGAAAAATCCCGCCTTCGCCTCCCCCTTTGCCGCGAAATCGACCAGGAAGGCCGAGAAACGCCGGATGCCTTCCATGAAACGTTCCGGGTCCGCCTGCATCCTGGCGATCTTCTCAAGCGCGAGCTCCCACCTCCCGGTCATTTCCGGCGAAGCGATCTCTTCAGGGACGACGCCGATGAGCCGCTCGCCCTTTTCGGTGGCGCGGATGGCTTTTCCGCGGCGCGCTGCGTAACCGACCTTGATGAGCCTCTCGATGACCGCCGCGCGCGTCGCCGGGGTGCCCAGGCCGCTGCCCTTCATCATATCGCGGAGCTCTTCATCCTCCGCGTCCCCTCCGGCATGCTCCATGGCGCTCAGGAGGCTCGCGTCCGTGTGGGGAGGCGGGGGCTTGGTCGCTTCCTTTTTGACCTCCGCCGACACAACGCTGCGCTCATCCCCGACAGCCAGGGCGGGGAGGGCCTCCTCCCCGGCCGCCTCGGCTTGCGGGTACAGCGCCTTCCATCCCGGTCTGAGCACTGTCCTGCCCGTGGACCGGAAGCTGTGGCCCGCGGCCTCGGTGACCACGCGCAGGGACTCGTACTCATAGGCCGGGTAAAAGGCGGCGATCAGCCGCCTGGCCACCAGGTCGTAGAGGGCCCGCTGGTCCTGCGTCATCTTCGCAAGGTCGGCCTTTTGAAGGGTCGGGATGATCGCGTGGTGGTCCGTCACCTTCGCGTCGTTGAAGACCCTTCCGCTGAAAGGGGGCCTCCCGCCCGTCCCCGGGATCCCCTCGACGAGCGGTCGGTAGTCCCCTTCCAGCGACGCCAGCGTTTTTGACACCCTCTGCTGCATGTCGCGCGGGAGAAAACGGCTGTCGGTCCTCGGATAGGTGATGCATTTGCGGCTCTCGTACAGTTCCTGCGCCGTCCTGAGCGTTTTTGCCGCGGTGAAGCCAAAGAGCCTGTTGGCGTCCCGCTGAAGCGTTGTCAGGTCATACAGCAGCGGCGGGGCCTCCCTCCTGGCTTCGCGGGCGGCCTTCGTGACGCGGGCGTCTTTGCGGCGGACCGCCCCGGCGATCGCCGACGCGCGCTCCCTGTCGGGCAGCCTCACGTTCGTCCGGTCGTCCGCGTTGCCCGGATCGAACCAGATCCCCCGGTAATCCCCGAAACCGGCGGTGACCGTGCAGTACTCCTCCGGCGTGAAGGCGCGGATGGCCCCCTCCCTCCCGACCAGGATGGCCAGCGTGGGCGTCTGCACCCGCCCGACAGAGAGCAGCGCGCCATGCCTGATGGAAAAAGCCCTGCTGGCGTTCATCCCCACCAGCCAGTCGGCCTGGGAACGGCAGACCGCGCTCCGGTAGAGCCCTTCGTACTCGCTGTCCGGCCTGAGCGACGAAAACCCCTCCCGGATGGCCGCATCCGTCATGGAACTGATCCAGAGCCGGTCGACCGGTTTCCCGCAGCCGCTTTTCTGATAGATCAGGCGGAAAATCAGCTCGCCTTCCCGGCCCGCGTCCGTGGCGCAGACCAGGCGTTCCGCGGCCGGGTCGCAGATGAGCTTCCGGACGATCCCGTATTGCGCCTTCGTTTTGGCGATGACCTTCGTGGGGAGGGTCTCCGGCAGCAGGGGGAGGTCCTCCATGCGCCACTTGAGGTACCGGGCGTCGATCTCGCCCGGTTCGCACAGCGTGACCAGGTGGCCGATCGCCCAGGTGACCGTGTATTTCTCCCCCCGGAAACAGCCTTCCCCTCGTCCCCCGCAGCCCAGGACCCGCGCGATGTCCCTTGCGACGCTGGGTTTTTCTGCTACAACAACAATCACAAGCCGCCCCTCCCCCCGCTGCCGGGTCCTGTCCCTTTCCCGTCGGTGCCGTAGATCTTCATCAGTTCCTCCGTGTAGACTCCGGGGGCCGAGTGGATGAACAGCGGCGGCAGCACGCTCAGGCCCCGCGTGGCCCCCTTGAGCCCTTCCATCAGGCACAGGTAGGGTCGCCTGCCGCAAAAGGACGCGACAAACCGGATCCGCTTGGGCTCGATCCCCGCCCCGCGCATCGCGTCCGCCATGTGAAGGAAGCGTCCGGACGGACAGCAGACGCACAGGCGCCCCCGCTCCCTGAGCAGCCAGCCCGCGGCGCCGGCGACGTCTTCAAAGCGGCAGTCCCTGTCCGCCCCCGACCGTTCCTTCTCTTCAGCCGCCCGGTACCCTTCCGCGAGCCTGTGGTACGGCGGATTGGCGACCACCAGGCTGAAGGCGGCGCGCGGGAGGAGCTCCCTGACCCTTCTTAAGTCCCAGCGGTGGACGGTGACGTTCCCCTGCAGGGCATTGAGCTTCATGTTCCTCGCCGCGATATCGGCAAGGTCCTCCCTGATTTCCACAGCGTCCACGCGCAGCCCCGGCGCCCGGGCCCACAGAAGGAGAGGAAGGACGCCCGTACCGGTCCCAAGATCGCAGGCCACGTCGCGCCGGGCGGGCCGGGCGAAGTCCGCCAGCAGCACGCTGTCGGTCGTCAGGCGCGCCTTTCGGGCGTCCTGTATCGCCCGCAGTCCCCCGGCCTGCAGGCTGTCTATGCGCTCGCCCGGGCAGAGGGGCAGGGGGTCACTCATCGCTGAAGCGAAGGTACTGCGTCATGCAGAAGCCTTCGCTGCCCTCAAAAACTGCCGCGCACCAGCGTTCGCCCCGCCAGGTGACGAGCACGCTGTCGCCCCGCGGCATCCTTGATACCACGCCGCTCTCTTCGCTGCACCCCCTGCGCAGGTTGAGCCACTCGCCGTCGGACTGCACGGCGGCTACGACAGGCTTTTCGAGGAGGACCATCGTTTCATCCCGCAGCCCGTCCGGTGAAGGCAGAGGCCCGGCCGCCTCCGGCGTAGGCGTTGGGGTGGGTGAAGGGGTTTGTGCCGGGCTCCCCGCTTGTGTAGCTGCCGGCTCTTCCGCCGGGGTAGCCTCGGGGAGAAACGACAGGTACCGGGTCATCACATAGCCCGAATAGCCGCCGTAGCTCACGCCCGTCCATTCTCCACCCATGGAAAGGATGGCGACACGCGCCCCCCGCGGAACGCCTGTCAGCCGTCTGGAGAGGAGGCTGGGCTGTTCGCGCAGGTTGAGGCTCCCCGACGGCGTAGAAACGACGGCCTCGCCGATTGTGGGGGACAGCGGGGGCTGCGGAGCCGACGAAGGGGAAGTCCCTCCCCCTGGGAGAAACGACAGGTACCGGGTCATCGCGTAGCCGGCGGTCCCGAGGTACTCGACCCCGCACCAGAGCTCACCCCGCGTGAGCAGCCTGACCTGCGCGTGCCTTGGGATCGTCCTGAGTATGTCGGCGGCGGCGTCCGGCGCGGCGCGCAGGTTGAGGGATCCGGAGGAGGTCGCCACCACCGCAGCGTCCGGCCCGGCGCCCGGGGTCTCCCCGGGCGCCGGGCCTGCCTGCTGGACGGTCAGCCTGAAGGACTCGGAGGGCAGGTATCCCGGGAGTCCATCCTTTTTGACGCTGGCCCAGGCGCCGTCACTGCGGAGGACCTCGAGCTGGTCCCCGTTTCGGAGCACCGCGACGACGAGTCCAGAATATTCGGGCGTCGCCCTCATGTAGGCGGCGCCCAGGGGCGCCAGGACCTCCGCCAGTACGTTTCCCGGGTCGACGGCGCTTCCGGGCCAGGAATCGCTGATCAGCAGATACTCCCGCCGCGCATAGCCGTCAAGGAGCCCGTACTGCACGCGGCACCATCCGCTTTCAAGCGAAAACACCGGGAGGACAGCCCCGGACGGGATCGCGGCGATCACGCGCCGGTCATAGCCGGGCCCCTCGCGCAGATTCAGCGAACCCTGCGCAGTCACCTTCGCGTAGCCCGAAAGCCGGGTCTCCGCGGGGGGTTCGCCCGACGGATCACCTGAGACCGACAGCCAGGCGCTGCGCACGTAGCCGCTGATGGAGCCGTACCGGATCCCGCTGAAGCCCTCCGAGACGGAAAGCACGTCCACGGCCGAGCCCTCTGACAGGAGGGTCAGGATGTCCGCCGCGTAGGAGGGTTCCCGATAGACCGGCAGCGAATCCCATACGCCGCTGAGCGTGACCACGCCCGTTGAGGGGCATTCCGGGCCGATCCCGACTGCCTCGGCGGCTGTCGTTTCCTCCCAGCTATCCGCCCCGGGGACCAGCGGGCTCAGGAGAGACTCCGTGAAGCTGTACCTGACCCGTCTGCATCCGCTGTAATAAAAGCCGATGATCTTGTCGTAGGGGTAGCCCAGGGACGCCATCCTCATCGCGCCGCGCTGACTCATGCCGATCCCGTGCCCGAACCTGCGGGCTGTGACCCGGAAGCCCTCCGCCGTTTTTTCAACGCTCCACAGTTCGTTCGAAGCCGTGTTGATGCCCAGGCCCAGAGGCTTTTCCAGCTCATCGAAGATGCCAAAGCTCAGGATCGCCGTCCCGGGGACGCCGTCCCGCGTCAGCCGCACATGGAAATCGAGGCGCGTATAGAGCCTGCTGGGCGGGGGGTACTTCGGGCTGTGCGGCACGATCCGGCTGACCCCCGTGATGGCCGCGCTTTCCCCAAAAAACAGGCCGTCGGCCTTTTCCTGAAGCAGGCGCGCAAGCGTTTCGCTGCTCAGCGGCCCGGAGGCTTCCACCTGCACGGAAAGCGACCGGGCATCGGGGTTGTACAGGTCATACGGGTCGTCCCTGACCGAGAGATAGGGGGTTCCCGAAGTTCCCCAAAGATTGGCCGCGGACTCCGTCTGCCCGCCGTTGGACGCGGTGTAGTAGGCCGCGGTGAGCGCGTCTCCCGTCTTCATCACGATGCCTCGGGTCGCGTCCACCGCTGCGCGGCAGTTGGCGCCGGAGGCAGGCGTCCCCGAATAGACCTGGTCGGACGCTGTGTCCACAAGGTCAAACAGCCTCCCCTGCGAGGCTTCCATCGCCCGCAGGGTGTAGGTCCTGGCCGCCACCGCCTGCGCCTTGAGCGCCTCCTGGGGCGAGCTGTTCCCTATCTCATGGGGGAGGACGCCGTACAGGTAGTCTTCGATAAACAAACAGGCGACAACGAGCAGGCGGCGCCCCCCCGCGTCGCCGGCGACGCTGAAATGCAGGTCGCAGGGGTACAGGTTGCCGGGGGCCCGTGACTGCGCGATGCGAAGGCCCTGGTCCCCCTGCACGGAGTGGCGCCTGAGCTTGAAGGCCCTTCCCATGGGCGCCGTGTTTCCGTTGTACACAAGGGAGAGCTCTCCCGAATCCTGCGAAAAGCGCACCGTCAGCTTCGTGCCGTCGGGCACGCCTGCGGAAGAGCTCCCGTTGACTGAATACTGGCCGCTCACCGTGATGTCCAGCCTGGAGGGCTGGCCGAGCGACGACAGGCTGACGCGCACCATGCCGCTGCGGGCCCCTCCATCCCTGAGGGGCGCGGAGACGGGCTCGCCCAGCGCCGCCGGGAGATGAACGGCGAGAACGAGCGCTGTGACGGCCAGCCAGGCCATCGGCCGCAGGAAACATCCCGGCCTTCCCATGTCTCCCCCCCGCCGCCCCGGGCGGCGTTTTCTTCGGCGGATACGCTGATGCGCATTATACCGGCGGACGGGGGGCCTGTCCACCGCCTGGCCCCGGGGAGCCCCCGCGGGGCTGCGGAGAAAAGGAAACAGGGCCTCCCGAAGAAGCCCTGCCGCCGGACACACCGGGCCGCCCCGAACTTACTCCGGAGCGGGCGCTCCTACCGGACACACGTCCGCGCAGGCGCCGCAGTCGATGCACTTGTCAGGATCGATCACGTACAGGCCCTCGCCTTCCGTGATCGCGCCCTCGGGACATTCCGGTTCGCAGGCGCCGCAGCTGATGCAGGCATCGGAGATCTTGTAGGCCATTGTCCATCCCTCCTGTATGCGCGCCAAGCGCGCTCGCGGGAGATTATAGGGGAGCCTGAAAAAAAGCGCAAGCCTGTCAGAACGCCTCGCGCCGCGTCAGGAGGGAGAGTCCGCGGTCCGGCCGTGCAGGGAGCCCGCCGGGCAGAGCAGCCGGAAGATCTGCTCAGGCGTGTCCAGCAGGTGGTCCGGCTCCGTTTCGCGCAGTTCATCCCTGCTTCCGTAGCCCCAGGTGACGGCGACGCTTTCCATGCCGGCATGACGCGCGCAAAGCATGTCTGTCACCGTATCCCCCACATACCAGAACGCCTGCGGTCCGATCCCAAGCGCGGAAGCGACAGCCAGCGCGGCGCTCGGATCCGGCTTGAGGGGCACGCCCGGCCTCCTCCCGCGGACGGCCGCAAAGCCCAGGGCCGGGAAGCAGTGCCGCACCACGACCTGGACGTCCCCGTCCTCCTTGTTGCTCAGCACGCACAGCCGGCACCCGCCCGCCGAAAGCGCGTCAAGGAGCTCCGGCACGCCCGGGTAAGGCGCGGTCAGTTCGGTGCTGTGGAGCGCGTATTCGCGCAGGAACAGGCTGAGGACTTCCTCCGCCAGGTCCTGCCTGTCTCCTGTGGCGCGCCGCGCAAGCTCCAGCGCCCCGTTGCCGGTGAGCCGCCTGTAGGCGTCAAGGGGATGCGCCGGCAGCCCGCAGCGCCTGAGCACGCGGTTCATGCAGGCGGCGATGTCGGGGATGGAGTCCACAAGCGTCCCGTCAAGATCGAACAACACGGCTTCCTTCATGCTGGCCCTCCGCTCATTTGGTTTGGACGCGATTGTAGCATCCCTCTCCCGCTGAAGCAAGGAAGCCGTCTGCTCGCCGGGAGCCCCGGTTGACAGGCTTAGGGGCATTTTCCTATACTGCCGTTGAATCCCGGGAGGTTTGCATGAAGCTTCGCAAGGGACAACGCCTGCTGAGGATCTTCCCCTGGGCGGCCGCGCTGCTGCTGTTCGCCGGCGCGGCTGTCCTTGGCGCCTCGTATTCCCGCGTCCGCGCGCAGCGCCTTGCCGAAGCCGCCGTCACTCCCGCCCCCACAAAGGCGCCCCCGGCGATCCACGCGGAACCCACCGAGCCCCTCCTGCGCGCAGGATCGATCGGGATCGAGGTCGTGCGCTTGCAGGAAAGGCTCAGGCAGCTGGGCTTTTATTCCGGAGATGCCGACGGGCAGTTCGGCAGCGCCACGCAGCGCGCAGTCACGCTTTTTCAGGAACATCACCGCCTCGAAGCCGACGGCATGGCGGGCGCCCGGACCCTGGAAGCCCTGTACGCGCCCTCGGCACAGAGGATGCCCGAAGAAACGCCCTCCCCGGCGCCCATGGGGCCGGTCGGGGTTGACAGGCGCCCGTGGCGGGGATAGTATCGGCAAAAATCAGCGAAAGGTTCCAGGGCCATGATCGCAGCGAAATTTGGGGGTTCCTCCCTCTGACGCGGCGCAGTTCAGGAAAGTCCGCGAAATCGTCCTGAAGGATCCCGGGCGAAGGTTCATCGTCCCCAGCGCGCCGGGAAAGCGCGGTCCCCAGGACGATAAGATCACGGACCTTCTGCTCAGATGCCACAGTCTCCTGTCGGAAGGCAGGCCGGCGGGCGATGTCTCCGGGCAGATCGTTTCCCGCTACGTCGGCATCCGCGATGAGCTCAGGCTCAACTTTGACATCGAGCGGGAGCTTGAAGGGCTGCTGTGCAGGATGGCGGCCGGGGCGACGAGGGCCTATGCCGCGAGTCGGGGCGAGTACCTCTGCGCGAAGCTGCTTGCAGACTGGCTTGGCCTGCCCTTCGTGGACGCCGCGGACACCATCCGCTTCACCGCAGAGGGCGAGCTTGACCTTGACGCGAGTCTCCGGCTGCTTGCCGGGGAGCTCCTTCCCCTGGGTGCGGCTGTGGTTCCCGGTTTCTACGGCGCAGAC
>CAZLYF010000057.1:16318-17603 GCA_964563725.1 uncultured Oscillospiraceae bacterium | reverse complement strand
GAAGCGGCCAAAATCAAAAGGCCGCAGAGCAGGAGGGCTGCGGTGAGGGAAAAACGGATCCACTCAAGCACGGGTCTTTTCCTCCCGGGCCTGCCGCTCCTTCCTTTGCAGGTGGACGCCCAGGTACACCTTGCACAGGAGGACGACGGCCAGGAAACTGATCATCGCGTACAGCAGCGCCACGTCGGCCAGATACCCTTCGCCCAGCATCAGCGCCAACACGCAGATGATGATGATCACCTGCGTGCCGATCATGTTGATGGCCACGATGCGGTCCGCGATCCGGGGCCCCCTGACAGCCTTGACGAAGCACAGGATGATCATCGCGCCCAGCGCGTACAGCGCGGCGCTGTACAGCGCCACGTAGGCGCCGGAGGCGCTCATTCCTCTCCCCTTTCGGGAAGGCTGCCGGTCCCCGCGGCTTCCTCGATCTGCCGGAGCCTTTGTTCAAAGCCGCTGTCCTCAAGCCCCTCCGCGAAACTTTCGTCGAGGCAGTGCACGGTGTACCGGTCATGTTCGAGGCTGACCGTGATGGTGCCGGGCGTGAGGGTGATGCTGTCGGCCAGCGCGACGCGCGCGGCCTGCGTCCTGAGCTTTGCCGTGAACACGGCGAGCTTGGGGACCACTTCTTCCCGGTCGGACAGGATGAAGCGCAGCGTCTGCAGATTCGCCTTGAGGATCTCCCTGACCAGGAAGCGCAGGTAGCCGAGCATCAGGGGGACGCGGCGAAGGGCCGCGGCTTCCCCCTTCATCGTCATCCCGGGCGCGATGAATTTCCTCACAAAAAAATAAAGCGCCGACGACAGGACCAGGCCGAATGCGGCGACTTCGAAGGTGAAGCGTCCGTTGAACACCAGCCAGACAAGGAACAGGGCCAGGAAAACCACCGGTTCCGCCTCCCTGGCGCGGGCAACTCCTAAGGCCCGCGCGACGCTTCCCGATTATAGGGAGGAGGCGCCGGAAAGTCAATGACACGGCGAGACCGCGACCGGAGGAAAGCCACCTGCGGACAAGGGGCTTCGCCGGGGGAGGGGGGGCGGAGCCAGGCCCGGCGTCTTCCTAGGCCTGTTTGCGGCGGAGGGCTTCCCTGGCCAGGAGCGCCCCGCCCATCAGGCCGCTGTCGGGGTACAGGGCGGGGGGGCAGACGTAGCTGTCCAGGTCGGACAGCTGCTCGCACTGCAGATAGCCTCCGATCATCGCGCTCAGGTGGCCGCGGATGAGCGGGAACAGGAAGTCCTTGTGCATCACGCCTCCCCCCAGCATGATCTTCTCGGGGGAAACGGTC
>CAZLYF010000057.1:0-16308 GCA_964563725.1 uncultured Oscillospiraceae bacterium | reverse complement strand
ATCACGGCGGCCAGGCAGATCTGGGCGAGGTACCAGGCCTCCAGGTCCCAGCACCGGTGGTCATCGGGCAGATCGGAGGCCGGCGCTGCCCAGCGCGTCTGGATGCTGGGCCCGGAGGAGAGCCCTTCCGCGCAGCTTTCGTGGTAGGGGCAGATGCCGCGGGTCAGGGGGTCGTCTTCCCGGCGCGCGAGGGTGATATGCCCCCATTCGGGGTGGATCAGCCCGTGGACGAGCTGCCCTTCGCAGAGCAGACCGCCCCCGACGCCAGTCCCGACCGTCAAGTACAGGCAGTTCTTCAGGCCTTTGGCGGCGCCGAAGGTCGCCTCGGCCAAGGCTGCGGCGTTGACGTCGGTGTCGATCCCGCAGGGGACCTCCAGCGCTTCCCTGAGCCTTTGAATCAGCGGGAACTGCTGCCACGCGAGCTTGGGGGTGTTGGTGATCGTGCCGTAGCCGGGGCTGTCCCGCCTCAGGTCCACCGGGCCGAAGCTTGCGACGCCCAGCGCGCCGATGCCTTCCGGGCGAAAAAAATCGATGACCTCCCGGATCGTTTCGTCCGGGAGCCGCGTCGGGCAGGTCGCGCTGCGGATCGTGTGCATCGACTCGTCGAAGATGCCCATGACCATTTTGGTCCCGCCGGCTTCCAGAGAACCCAGCAGCATCAGAACATCTCCGTTTCAAGCATCTCGCTCTGGTCCCTGAGCATTGCCTGCAGCTTCTTTCTGAACCCCTGCGCTTCCTTCTTGAGCGCCTCGATCTCCTTCTGGAGGCGTTCCTTTTCGTCGGCAAGCGCGGCCGTCTGCGGATCGGGCCCCCTGCCCTCGGTTTCCCTGATGAGGGACTCCGCGCGTTTTTTCGCCTCGGCGAGCACCTTGTCGCAGGCAAGCTGGGTCTCGGCCAGCAGCTTCTGCGCCGACTCGATGTCGCTGGGCAGCGCTGGCCCCCTTGCCGTGAGCGGCGCCGCGATGGGCGAGATGGGCGAGATGGGCGCGATGGGCAGCGGCGCGAAGGGCTGTGCGCTCTGCTGCTTGAGCTGGTCGCGCAGGGACTGGATGGTGCCCTGCATTTCGATCATCTCGTCGCAGATGGCATCCAGGAACTCGTCCACCTCCACGGGATCGTAGCCCCTGACCTTGGTTTTGAATTCCTTCTCCTCGATCATCGTCACCGTGATGGGCATGGGGTCTCCTCCTTTTTCAGCCGGGCGCGCGCCTACTGCGCGGCGTAGCGTTCCTGATCGAACTCAGGCCCGTCTCCGCGTACGGCGGGCGGACGAAGCCCTTCCGCGGGGGCATCGGCGGGCGCCGCGGGCTGCTGCGCCCTGAAATCCTGGCGCGGCGGGGCATACGCGGCCGGCGTGTAGCGCTCCGCCGCCTGCCTGGCGGCCCTGTCCGGCGTCATCTGCTGCGGACGGGACGGGGCGTTGGCGGCGGACGTTGCCGGGTCCGTATAGACGGTCATGCCGGACGGGGCCATGATATAAAAACCGATCTTCGCCGACAGCCGCGTCATCGTGCCGCCAAGCGCGTAGCAGGCGCCTGTCAGCATGTCCACATAGCGGCGGATCTCAGCCTTGTCGATGAGCTGGTCGATCACCACCAGCGTGCACTGGCCCCTGCGCAGGCAGGCCATCGCCTGCCTGCAGGCGGCGATGTTGTATACGTTGACCACGTACGCGTCCATCTGACGCGTCTCGGGGGCGGGCTGCTGCATGCCGGGGAAGGGGACCACGTTCCCGGCGGGCGCCTGCGAAGGGCCCGCGCCCTGGGTCTGCGGCGCGTGCTGCTGCGAGCGGCGGTTGCGCTGCTGGCCGCGCAGGAAGGATTCGGCGTTGAACTGCGTCTGGTACTGCGGCGCGGGCTCCGGGGCGGCGTCCTGGGCCGGCGCGGCATAGCCCCCCTGCCGGGGGGCGTAGGGATTGGGCGAAAGGGGAGCGGGCTGCCTGTAGGGCGCGCCCGGCTGTGCGTGGGGAAGCTGCCCGTCGCGGGCATAGGCGCCGTAGGGATCCTGCTGCGGATAGGCGGGACCCTGGGCATAGGCGCTGTAGGGATCCTGCTGCGGGTAGGCGGCGGGGCCCTGGGCATAGGCGCCGTAGGGATCCTGCTGCGGGTAGGCGGCGGGGCCCTGGGCATAGGCGCCGTAAGGGTCCTGCTGCGGATAGGCGGCGGGGCCCTGTGCCTGCCCGTACTGCGGGTCGCCCGCCGGCTGACCGGAGTCCGGGTACTGCGCGGTCGGATCGTAGCCGTTGTTTTGCTGTTCGCCGTGGAGGAAACGGTTCCCCCTGCCGATCACGAAAGCCTGTTTGATGCTGTCCAGAGTGGAACGAAGGTTCACGGCACTCCTCTCCGGGCGGCCGACGGCCGCCTGCCTTCAGGAAAACTGCTGTCATTATACGGGCGGGACACGCCGTTTGCAAGCTTTCTGGGCGAGCGGGCCCGGGAAGGCCGGCGCGGCCCTAAAAAAGGCGCACGCTGAGGCCCTGGTACAGGTAGCCGCTGTTGACGGGGACGACGTGCGCCTGGGTCGCGTCCTGCGAAACCACGACCACGGGCACGAGGAAGTCCCCTTCCCTGAAGGAGACCACCACGCCGATCATGCCGTCCTGGTCGATCAGGGCCGAGGCGGGCACCGAATAGGTGATCATGCTGGAGCTGAGCTGTACGCGGCAGGAGCGCACGTACAGCACCGGGTCCACCTCAGAGGAGACCTTCAGCCTCACCAGGAGCTCGCCGCCCGAGCGGGTCACGCTTTCCACCGTCGCGCTGACGGTGGTGTTTTCAAAACTCTCGATCAGCAGCTGGTATTCCTCCCCGACGACCGGGTTCCAGCTCAGGTCATCCGTCAGCAGCAGTACCATCCAGTCGTACTGGCGCACCAGGCGGTAGATGTCCATGTGGTTTTTCGGCCTGCGAAAGGCTTCCGGCACCTCGCCTCCAATCATGGCCCGCACTTCGGCCGGGCCGTAGGAGGCGTAGGTGGAAGCGTTGAGCGCGCCCTCGAAGCCGTCCGTGTAGAAGCTGACGATCCCGTTGTCGGAAGCGGCGTACTGCTTGGTCCAGGTGTCGATGCGCTGCAGCTGGTTGTTCTCGTTGTCAAAGAGCCGCGTCAGCTTCGTGTCGTCGGGGTACTTCTGCCTGAGGTACCCGTAGCGGGCTTCCATCGAATCCTTGAGCAGCGTTTCCTGGTTGATCAGGTTCCCCTTCGCGCCGCGGACAAGGGCCTGCGTCTCCAGCGCCCTTTCCAGCACGGAGGTCTCGAGGCGCTGCAGCCTCGTGTCCAGCGCGCCCGAGCCTTCTTCGAGGATCTTCAGATAATCCTTGATCTGCCTGCGGTAGACCTGAAGCGTCGTCAGCTCCTTTTCGCTGAAGCCGGAGGTGTATACGACGCAGACGGGGTCCCCCCGGGTGACGGCGGAGCTCTCCTCGGCGATATAGCGGACGGTGGAGACGCTTTCCTGGGAGAACACACTTTCATTGCGCACGACCAGGGCGCTGCCCGCGTAGGTGGAGCCGCGTTCGCTGATGGTCACTACGGCGGTGCGCTGCCGGCCCCGGCCCCCGAGCTGCGAGATGGCCATCGTCCCCAGCACCGCGGCCAGCACGGCCAGGGCGACGTACAGGTAAACGAGGGCGCTGCGCTGCCTCGGCGGCGCCTGATAGGGGACCCGGTCCGGAAGTCCTGGGCCGGACGGCGCGCCGGCGCCCCCGGAACCGGCCGGGGGGGAGGGGGGCCGTCCCGGCGGCGGCTGCAGCGTGCCCCGGTAGGGAGGCGGGACGGGGATGCCCTGCTGCGCGGCCTGTGCGGGGGCGCGGCCGGGATACGGCCGGGCGGGGGAAAAAAAAGGCCGCTCTTCCTCCGGGGCGGCCCCGGGCGCGTTCGCCGGGGACTGCCAGGGCAGCGGGCCGGCATACGGCGGCGGCGCGGCCCTCTGCGGGCCGCGCGGCTGGAAAAAACCTTCCTGTCCTCCCGTGGGCGCGGCGCCGGGAAAGAGGCGCGCGCCTTCAGGCGGCGGCGGGGCTTCGAAGGGCTCACTGGGTCCCTGCGGGGTGTCGGTCATCCTGTCTCCTCAGCGGGGGTGGAGGGTTCCGCGGGCATAGGATAGCGCGGGCGGGGGTGAAAGTAAAGGAAGAGAGGCGCCGGTCAGCCCTCCCGCAGGCTCTCCGCCGCCCTTTGCGCCGCACGGATGCCGTCCACGGCCGCGCTCATGATGCCCCCGGCATGCCCCGCTCCCTCCCCCGCCGGATAGACGCCTGGTATGCTTCCCTCGAAGGACGCGCCGCGCGGCACGCTGACCGGGCAGGAGGAGCGCGTCTCGACGCCCGTGAGCACCGCGTCCGGGTGCGCGAAGCCCTTCAGCCGCCTGTCGAAGAGGCGGATCGCCTCCCGGATGCCGCTCACGGCGAAATCCGGCAGGACCTCCGCAAGGTCGCCCGGCGTCACGCCCGGCAGGCAGCTGGGCCGGACGGCGCCGAAGGAAAAGGAGGGCCGGCCCAGGAGGAAATCCTCCACGCGCTGCGCGGGAGCGCGGTAATTTCCGCCCCCGCGCGCAAAGGCGAGCCGCTCCCAGCGCGCCTGGAAGCCAAAGCCGTCAAGGACGTTCCCGCGGAAATAGTCCTCCGGGCGCACGTCCACAAGGATTGCGGCGTTGGCGTTTTCCCCGTCGCGCGCGTAGGGGCTCATGCCGTTGACGCAGACGCGGCCCGCGTCGCTCGTGGCCCCGACGACCCGGCCGCCGGGGCACATGCAGAAGCTGTAGGCGCCCCTGCCGCCGGCCGTGCGGCAGGCGAGGCGGTACTCCGCCGGCGGAAGCGAGCCCTTGCCTGCGAAGGCGCCGTACTGCGCGCGGTCGATCTGCGCCTGCTCATGCTCGATGCGCAGCCCCAGGGAAAAGCTTTTCGGCGCCATGCGCAGGCCGCTTCGTTGAAGCATCTCAAGCGTGTCGCGGGCGCTGTGGCCGGGGGCGGCGATCAGGATGTCCGTCCGGAATCGTTGCTCCCGGCCGCCCTGCAGGCAGACCACCCCGCGGAGGCGCCCCTCCTCGAGGAGGAGACCGGTCAGCCTGGCAGAAAAGTGGAAGCTCCCCCCCAGGGACTCGATCTCCCCGCGGACCGAGGCGACGACCTGCGGCAGCCGGTCCGTGCCGATGTGCGGGCGCGCGAGGTACAGGATCTCCGGAGGCGCCCCGTGCCTGACCAGCGCGCGGAGCACCGTTTGGCACAGCGGGCTGCCGATGCCGGTGGTGAGCTTGCCGTCGGAGAAGGCGCCCGCGCCCCCCTCCCCGAACTGGACGTTGCTGTCCGGGTTCAGCTCCCCCGCGCTGAAAAAGCGCTCCGCCGTCGCCCGGCGCGCCTCGACGGGCTCGCCCCGCTCAAGCACCAGGGGGCGGAGGCCCGCTCTGGCCAGGTACAGCGCCGCGGCCAGGCCGCAGGGACCCGCGCCCGCGACCACCGGGCGCGTCTTGCCGCTCACCCGCGGCACGGCAAGGGGTTCTTCTTCCGGGACGGGCTGCGTGTCCGCCGGCCGCTTGGCTTTGAGCCACGCCGCTTCGTCCCCGCGCAGCGCGACGTCCACGGCGTAAACGAAAGAGACGTCGCGCTTGTCGCGCGCGTCCACGCTTTTTTTGGCGATGCGCCAGCGCAGCATCTGTCCCCTGTCCGCGCGCAGCCGCCTCAGCGCCGCCTCAAGCGGCGCTTCCTCCCCATGGTCCGGGGGCAGGCGCAGGCCGGAAACCCTCAGCATGGCTGCGGACCCTTCCGGCCCCGTTTCAGTTGCCGCATTCGATGCTGATCTCGTTGAACAGCTTCAGCAGGTCTTCCATCTTCAGATTCCGCTTATCCTCTCCCTCCCTGTCCAGCACCGCCGTTCCCTGGTGCAGCATCAGCAGCCGGTCCCCGTAGGTGAGCGCGTAGCGCAGGTTGTGCGTGACCATCACGGCCGTCAGCTTCTTCTCCCCGACGATGCGGCCGGTCAGCCGCATGATCGCCTCGGCGGTCTTGGGGTCCAGCGCGGCCGTGTGCTCGTCAAGGATCAGGTAGTCGATGGGCGTCATGATGCTCATCACCAGCGCCAGCGCCTGGCGCTGCCCGCCCGACAGGCTGCCCGCGCGCGCGTCCAGCGTGTTTTCGAGCCCCAGGCCGAGCTCCTTGAGCATCTCCCGGTACTTCGGCACGCGGGCCCTGTCCACGCCGCGCCGGAGGCCCATCCGCTTGTCCTTGCTGTCGGCGAGGGACAGGTTTTCAAGGATCGTCATCCCCGCGCAGGTGCCCATGGCGGGATTCTGGTAAATGCGGCCGATGCGCCGCGCGCGCACGTGCTCCCTGTCGCGCGTGATGTCGCGGCCGTCCAGGAAGACGCCCCCGCTTTCAACGGGCACCGACCCGCAGAGGATGTTGAGCAGGGAGGTCTTGCCCGAGCCGTTGCTGCCCACGACCGACAGGAACTGCCCCCGGGCCACGGTGAGGCTGAAATCCTCAAACAGGCACATCTCCCGCACCGTCCCGGGGTTGTAGATCTTGCGGACATGCCTGAGTTCAAGCATGCTGCCTCCCTTTCCTGCCGGCCAGGCCCGCGCAGAGGATGGCCAGGAACAGCGCCGCGGTGACCATCTTCAGGTCCCCGGGCGCCAGGCCGCAGGCGATGGCGAAAGACACGCAGACCTTGTAGATCACCGCGCCGACGATCACCGCGGTCGTCCTCAGGACCTTTTCAAAGCGCCTGAACAGATTGATCCCGATGATCACGCTGGCCAGGCCCAGGATCATCGCGCCCGTGCCCATGGAGATCTCAAACAGCCGCTGCTGCTGGCAGAGGATGCCGCCCGACAGCGCGACAAGCGCGTTGGCGATCATCAGGCCGAGGATCTTCACGTTTCCCTTGTCCCGGGCAAGCGATGTGACCACCGTCTCGTTGTCCCCGGTGGCCCGCAGCAGGAAGCCCGCCCTCGTTTTCAAAAAAAGGTCCAGCAGCAGCTTGCAGGCGAGGACTACGGCCAGGACGATGAGCAGCACGGCCGTCCCGTCCGGCAGCGCTTCCGACGCCGCGTTGTTCCTGAAAAGCGTCACGTTCCCGCGCGGAATCGACTGCAGCGACTTCCCGCCGGTGATGCGCAGGTTGACCGAATACAGCGTGGTCATCATGATGATGCCCGAAAACAGGGCGCGCACCCTGAGCTTGACGTGGATCAGCCCCGTGCACAGGCCGGCCGCCGCCCCGCACAAAAGCGAGGCGCCCAGCGCCGGCAGCGGCTGCCAGCCCCCGATGAGCAGGGTCGTTGAGACGGCGCCCCCCATAGGGAAACTCCCGTCCACCGTCAGATCCGGAAAATCCAGGACCGCGTAGGTGATCATCACGCCCAGGGCAAGTACCGCGTGGATCAGGCCCTGCTCAAGGGTGCTTGGCAGCGTGACAATAAAGCTTTCCAGTATGTCTCCCATGACTCCTCCTGGCGGAAGAGGCGGCGGCCCAGAGGGCCGCCGCCTTCCTCACCGGCTGCGGCGCCCGGATCAGTCCTGCGCCGCGACGAAGTTCGCGCGGGCCTCCAGCGCCTCCGGCAGGCTGATCCCCAGCCTTTCGCAGGCTTCGGCGCTGACGTAGAGCGCACTGTCCCGGATGGTCTCAAACGGGATGGACCCGGCGCTCTCGCCGCCCAGCACCCGCGCCGCCATGGCGCCCGTCTGCCGGCCCAGGGCGATGTAGTCAAGCCCTTCGGCGGCCACGCAGCCGCGGACCACCTGCTCCACCTCGCTGCCGAACACGGGGATCCCCGCCTCGTCAGACGCGTCGAGCACCACGTCCAGGTACTGCACGACGGTGTTGTCCGTCAGCATGGTCAGACAGTCCGCCTGTTTGAGCAGCCCCGGCAGCGCGAGCTGGATGTCCGCGCCCACGCTGATGCCCTCCGAGACGACGGCGAAGCCGAAATCGCCGGCCGTTTCCTCGTACTGCTTGAGCTGCACCGCGCTGTTGACTTCCCCCACGGTGTACAGGATGCCCACCGTTTTCGCCTCCGGCAGCATCGCGCGGATCGTTTCCAGCTGTTTGCGGACCGGGAGCTGGTCGCTCGTGCCGGTCGTCTCACCTGTGCCGAGGCCGTCCGGCGTGGCCAGGCCTGCCTCGACGGGTTCGGACACGGCGGTGAAGATCACGGGGATTTTGTTGTCGGCTGTATTGAAACTGACGACAGCCATCGGGGTCGCGATGGCGCAAATCATGTCGACCCGGTTGTCCACGAAGGCCGAGGCGATGGAGGCCGCGATGCCCATGTCCGCCTGCGCGTTCTGGACCTCGAAGCGCACGTTGGCGCCTTCCTCGAAGCCGTTTTCCTTGAGTCCTTCGATGAAGCCTTCCCGGCAGTTGTCAAGCGATCCGTGCACCGCGAACTGGGCGATGCCGATGACGTAGGTTTTCCCTTCCGCGAGCCCCGCGGCCGCGGAAAGGGCGAATGCAAGGACCAGGGCGGCGATCAGCAGCTTTTTCATGACGATCCTCCTCCATTCATTGTTGACGGTGCCGGACGGCCCGTTTTTGACGGGCCTGGCCTGGCGGCTGCGCGCGCCCCTCCATGGGCGTACAAGCGCCGGCCGTTTGTACATGTGGATCATCCCCCTTCGTTCCCGCTCGTCGCGCCGGAAATAAAAACCGCCCCAGCAGATCGCTTGAGGCGGTATACCCGCGGTGCCACTCAAATTGGCCATGAAGCCCACTCGTTCCGTACGCTGACACATACGCCGCCATGATAACGGGCGCGGATCCCGTCAGCCCCTACGCCCCCTGCCTGCAGGCGGTTCGGGACTCCCCTCTGGAGCCCATTCCCCGGATGCCCCGGCGCCGCCTTTCCACCCCCGGCGGCTCTCTGCGTCCCGGGCCTTTCCGCGTACTCTTCCCCCTCATCGGTTTCAAGCCGTATTCTACCGCGACTGTCCGCCCCTGTCAACAGGTTTTCGCCCAGGCCGCGCGTTTGACAGCCGAAAACCCCTTTGCTACAATGCCGCGGAGCGTCCCGGCCGGGAGGAACCTTCGTGTTGCGCCGTATTTTTTATGTTTTCTGCTGTTTACTGCTGTCCGCCCCGGGGATCGCCGGCGCCGCGTCCGCCGAGGGCCCGTCCGGCGTCCCGGCGGCCACGGAGATCGTCGTGACCTTCGCGGGGGACTGCACCCTGGGCTCCGAGGAGCGGACGCGCTCCTCGCCCGCCTCCTTCGACAGCCACATTGCCCGCTTCGGCGCCTCCTGGCCCTTCGGAGGCGTCGCGCCGGTTTTTTTTGCGGACGACCTGACGGTGGTCAACCTGGAAGGCGTCCTGTACGACCACGAGGCGAACCGGGTCCCGAAAACCTACAATTTCCGCGGCCCCGCCGCCTTCGCGGGGATTCTGCCGGCGGGGGGCGTGGAGCTTGCGTTCCTGGGCAACAACCACGCGATGGACTACGGCCTGCCCGGCTTTGAAAGCACGGTCCGCGCCCTGGAGGCGAGCGGGACAGGCTGGTTTGGCGCCACGCCGCACTCCTTCCAGACCTATATCTTCGAGAAGGACGGCGCCCGCATCGGCTTCACGGGCGCCTACATCGGTTTCTGGGGCGTCAATGGCGCGGGGATGAGGGAGACCTTTGCAAGGCTGCGCGAAGCGGGCTGCGGGGCGGTCGTCGCCTGCATGCACGCGGGGGTGGAGTACGACGTCCGCCACGACAAGCAGCAGGAGCGCATGGCGGCCTGGCTGGTCAAAAACGGCGCCGACCTCGTGGTGGGGCATCATCCGCACGTCCTGCAGGGCATCGAGGTCCTGGGCGGCAGCACTGTCGTGTATTCGCTGGGCAATTTCGTCTTTGGCGGCAACGCGGAACTGCGCAGCCGGCACACCGCGCTCGCGCAGGTGACCTTCAGCTTTGGCGGGGACGGCGCCTTCCTGGGCCACCGCCTGAACCTGATCCCCGCCAGCCCCTCCGGCACGGCGGACCGCAACGATTACCGGCCGGTGCTGCTGTCCGGGGAGGACGCCGGTGAGGCGCTTGCCCTGATCCAGAAGGACACGTCTTTCCCGCTGAAGCCCTGGGCCGAGGGCGTCGGCGCGCTGCAGGAATTCGTGCCCGCGCGGGAAGGCGCGACCTGAGGGGGGACGCGCGGCGGCCCGGCTGATGAAAGGGACGGAGGAACAAGCGGATGTACCGTATCGTGCACAAGGAAAAGCTCGGCAGCGCCGTGACCCGCCTGGTGATCGAGGCGCCTTTCGTGGCCCGCAAGGCGCGGGTCGGCCAGTTTGTGATCCTCAGGGCGGGGGAGGAGTCGGAGAGGATCCCGCTGACGGTCGCGGAGGCCGACCCGGAAAAGGGCACGGTCGCCGTCATCTACCAGACCGTGGGCGCGGGAACGATGGAACTCGACACGCTCGCGCAGGGCGACTCCCTGTGCGACTTTGCGGGCCCGCTGGGGAACCCGTCGGACCTGGATGGCCTCAGGAAGGTCTGCGTCGTGGGCGGGGGCGTCGGCTGCGCCATCGCCTATCCTACGGCGAAGGCGCTGCACGGGGCGGGCTGCGAGGTGCACAGCGTC
This sequence comes from uncultured Oscillospiraceae bacterium, assembly GCA_964563725.1. Taxonomy (GTDB): domain Bacteria; phylum Bacillota; class Clostridia; order Christensenellales; family Aristaeellaceae; genus CAZLYF01. The sequence goes on along the minus strand of CAZLYF010000057.1, from coordinate 5,768 downwards.
ATCGGTTTCCGCAGCAAAGACCTGGTGATCCTGGAAGAGGAGTTCCGCCGGGTCAGCAGCCTGCTGTCGGTCGTCACTGACGACGGGAGCTACGGCCGCAAGGGGCTGGTGACGGACGCGCTGGAAGAGCTTATCCTCGCCGGCCACCGCTACGACCGGGTCTTCGCCATCGGCCCCCTCGTCATGATGAAATTCGTCAGCCTGCTGACCAAGAAATACGGCGTCAGAACGGTCGTGTCCATGAATACGGTCATGGTGGACGGGACGGGCATGTGCGGCGGTTGCCGCCTCACCGTCGGCGGCGAGACGAAGTTCGCCTGCGTCGACGGTCCCGATTTCGACGGGCACCTGGTGGATTTTGACGAGGCGATCCGGCGATCCGGGATGTACGCAGACTTTGAGCGCCACGCGCGCGAGGAGTCCTGCCGCCTGTTTGGTCGTAAGGAGAAATAGCATGCAGCGGAACATGTCGCCCGTCAAGACGCCGATGCCCGCACGGCCGGCTCAGGACAGGGTGAAGGATTTTGGGGAGGTCGCGTCGGGCTATACCCTTGCGATGGCGCAGGAGGAGGCGCGGCGCTGCCTCCGCTGCAAAACGAAGCCCTGTGTGGCGGGCTGCCCGGTGGGCATTGATATCCCGGGTTTCATCGCCCATATCGCGCAGGGCGATATCGGGGGCGCCTTCGGCGTCCTTTCCGACGCCAGCGCCCTGCCCGCCGTCTGCGGGCGCGTCTGCCCGCAGGAAACGCAGTGCGAAGCCCTCTGCGTGCGCGCCATCAAGGGCGAAAGTGTGGGGATCGGCTACCTCGAGCGCTTCGCCGCGGACTGGGTCCGGGAGCATGCGCCCGCGCGGCCGGAGCCCCCTGTCCCGAACGGGCGCCGCGCGGCTGTCTTGGGGGCCGGGCCCAGCGGGCTGACGGCGGCGGGGGAACTGGCCCGGATGGGCTACGCCGTCACCGTCTATGAGGCCCTGCACCTGCCCGGCGGCGTGCTCATGTACGGCATCCCCGAGTTCCGGCTGCCCAAGGACGTCGTGCAGTACGAGGTGGGCCTGCTCAAACGCCTGGGCGTCGAGATCGCCTGCAACATGGTCGTCGGAAAGACCCTGACAATCGATGAGCTGTTCGATATGGGCCATGAGGCGGTCTACATCGGCAGCGGCGCAGGCCTGCCCAAGTTCATGGGCATCCCCGGAGAATCGCTCAACGGGGTCTACAGCGCCAACGAGTACCTGACCCGCATCAACCTGATGCAGGCCTGGCGCCCCGGCAGCCGGACCCCCGTCATGGCCGGCGAGCGCGTGGCGGTCATCGGCGGGGGCAACGTGGCGATGGATGCCGCGCGCAGCGCGAGGCGCCTGGGCGCGGCAGAGGTCTTCGTCGTCTACCGCCGGGGCATGAAGGAGCTCCCGGCGAGGGTGGAGGAAGTGGGGCACGCCGTGGAGGAAGGGATCGTATTCAAGATCCTGTCCAAGCCTGTCGCCGTGCTCTCCGACGGCCGCGGCTGGGTGAGCGGCCTCGACTGCGTCGGGATGACCCTGGGCGAGCCGGACGAGAGCGGGCGCCGCCGGCCGGTGGACGACCCGGACAACCGTTTCCGCCTGGATGTCGACACCGTCATCGTGGCCATCGGTACCACCGCCCACCCGATGCTCAGGCTCACGACGCCGGGGCTTGACTGCGACCGTCACGGCTGCGTCGTCACCGACGGCGACGGCATGAGTTCCCGCCCCGGCGTGTTCGCGGGCGGTGACGCCGTCACCGGCTCCGCCACGGTGATCCTCGCCATGGGCGCGGGGAAGGCGGCGGCCGCGGCGATGGACAGGTACATCCGCTCAAAGGCTGCCGGGGGCTGAGGGGGAGCGCCCGCCGCTCCCGACCGCTTTTCGGCGCCGCGGACCATGCCCGCTGGGGAGGCTGCCTTGCGCTTCAGGACCCTGATCACCGTTTCCTGCGCCGTCGCGGCCCTCGACCAGGCTGCGAAGGCCCTGTTCGGGAAGGCCGACGCCCCGCTCGTCCCGGGGCTCATCCGGCTGCGCGGCGCCTTCAACACCGGCGCCGCCTTCGGCACGATGCAGGGTTCCGCGGGCCTGCTCGCGGCGCTGTCGGCGTTGGCGGTGGCGGGCGGCTGCTTCCTCCTGCACCGTCTCAAGCCTGCGGGCGCCCTCGCGCTCGGGGCCGCGCTGATGCTGGGGGGCGCCGCAGGCAACCTCATCGACCGGATCACGCGCGGGGGCGTCGTCGATTTCCTCCTGCTTGAGTTTGTCCCTTTTCCAGCTTTCAATGTCGCCGACGCCGCCATCACCGCGGGCGCCGTCCTCCTTGCCGCGTCGCTTCTGCGCCGCGGGGAAGGGGCGCCTCCGTGACCGTCCGGCGCGCCCGGGGCAGCGGGGAGCGGCTGGACCTGCTGCTCGCGGCGGAGGGCCTGTCCAGGTCCCGCGCCGCGGCGCTGATCCGCCAGGGTCAGGCACGCGTTGATGGAAAAGTGGAGATGCATCCGTCATATAAGCCAAAATTGGGGTCAGAAGTGGAACTAAATATTCCGGATGCGGCGGAAAGCGGCAACCTTGCGGAGGACATTCCGCTCAGCATCCTCTACGAGGACGCCTCGCTGGCGGTGGTTGTCAAGCCCTGCGGCATGGTCGTGCACCCCGCGCCCGGCAACGAGCGGGGCACCATGGTCAACGCCCTGCTGTTCCATCTGGGCAGCCTGTCGGGCATCGGGGGGGAGAAACGGCCGGGCATCGTGCACCGGCTGGACAAGGACACCAGCGGGCTGCTGCTGGTGGCAAAGGACGACGCCGCGCATACGTCCCTGTCCGCGCAGCTGGCGGCCCGCCAGGTCGAAAAGCGTTATCTTGCCGTCGTGGCCGGCGTCTTCCCGCGGGAAGAGGGCGAAGTCGACGCGCCCATCGCCCGCAGCCTTTCCGACCGCAAACGCATGGCAGTGCGGCCTGACGGCCGGCCCGCGCTGACGCGCTGGCGCGTGCTGCGCCGCTGGGAGGACAGGACGCTCCTGGACATCCGCCTGGTCACGGGCCGTACGCACCAGATCCGCGTCCACCTCTCCTCGATCTCCCACCCGGTGCTTGGCGATCGCGTCTACGCGCCCAAGTCCGCGCCCAAGGCGGGCCGCCTGATGCTGCATGCCTGCGTGTTGGGCTTCAGGCACCCTGTGACCGGCGAATCGCTGCGTTTCACGGCGCCCCCGGACCCTTCCTTCGGTGTGCCGGAGGGGTGGACGCCGTGAGGCCGCTGCGCGGCCGGGAAGAGCGCCTTCGTCGCGTAAAGTGGCAGCTACGCTGCCGTGAAGCAGCCCTTCGGGCCGTGAAGCAGTTGGAGAGTAGGAGTGCAGTACGGGAAACAAGGGGATACCTTCATGGACAGTCGACTATTTTGAATTGTGTTCCAGAAGTAAAAAGCCCGGGCGATCGTCCCGGGCTGTTTGTATGTGTGTTAGGGGAAGAGCGACACCTCCACCTCCGGTTCTTTGATTACAGGTACGGGCGTCGTTGCCGTTTCCGGCTGCGCAGGCGATCCGGAGGGCGAGGCGGGCGCATCGGCCTGTGTCCCGGCAACGGTGTCCGATCTGCCGGTCTTTGTGAGGTGCAGCAGCTCGCTTACCGTGACCATTTCGTAGCCGCGGGCGGCGAGCTCGGGCAGGATCTGCCTTAAGGTCCTCAGGCTGCGTCTGTTCCCGTGCAGCAGGAGGATACTGCCGTTTTGGGTCTTTTTCAGCATCTCCTTCGCGGTGCCGTCGTCCACGTCCCACAGCACCGCGTGCACGTAGCCCGCGTCGCGGACGGCGGCGGCGAAGGGTCCGCTGAGGCCCTTAAGCCGTCCATCCCCGTAGGGATAGCGCACGGTGTTGAGCGTGTGCTCGTGCCCCAGCGCCGCCCAGAGGTTCTTCTCCATATTGCCAAGCTGCTTGAGGATGCTGTCCCGCGTCAGCTCGCTCATCCTGCGGTGGGTGTTGCTGTGGTTGCCCAGCTCGTGCCCCTCGTCGATCACGCGCTGCCACAGCGCACGGTCCGCCGCCTTCAGGGCGATGCCGACGGGGTAGAGCGTGAGACGGCAGCCGTATTCCTTGGCTGCGTCGAGAAAGTCCTTCAGGAGCTCGGGCTCGTACCAGTCGTCCAGCGTGACGGCGATGCGGGGCAGTTCCCTGTCCCCGTGCGTGTACTGGGTGATATAGCGTTCCGCCAGCGCGGCGCGCGGCGCGGGCGCTAGAAACAGGAGCGCCGCCAGGAGGCAGGCAAGCTTTATTGCCCTTCCCTTCACGCGGCAGCACCCCCTTTCCTGTTGGAAGGGAGTATAGGGGAGGGCGCGGGCCCCTGTCAAACCCGCGTCCCCCCGAACAGGCTCAGCCCAGCAGCATCCGGTCGTTGACGGTGTCGCCGCCGCTGGCCTTTTCAAACATCTCCAGCAGGTCTTCCACGGTCAGGCTCTGTTTCTTCTCCCCGGACACGTCGATGATGATCGACCCGCCCGACATCATGATCAGCCGGTTGCCGTAGCGGATCGCGTCGCGCATGTTGTGCGTGACCATCATCGTGGTGAGTCCGCCGTCGCGGATGAAGCGGTCGCTGAGCTCCATGACCTTTTTGGCGGTCTTGGGGTCCAGCGCCGCGCTGTGCTCGTCCAGCAGCAGCAGTCGGGGGGCCTTCAGCGTGGCCATCAGCAGGGTCAGCGCCTGCCGCTGCCCGCCGGAGAGCAGGCCCACCTTGGTGGTCATGCGCTCTTCCAGGCCCAGCTCCAGGGTCGCCAGCAGGCGCCGGTATTCCGCACGCTCCCTGGGGCTGATCCCCCAGCGCAGCGTCCGGCGCTTCCCCCGGCGAAAGGCCAGCGCGAGGTTCTCCTCGATCTCCATATCGGCGGCCGTGCCCATCATGGGGTCCTGGAAGACCCGCCCCAGATAGCGCGCGCGCCGGTACTCCGGCATCCGCGTCAGGTCGACGCCGTCCACGGCGACCGTCCCCGCGTCCGGCGGGTAGACGCCCGCGACGCAGTTGAGAAGCGTGCTCTTGCCCGCGCCGTTGCCGCCGATGACAGTCACGAAGTCGCCTTCCTGAAGCGTCAGGCTCACGTCCTCCAGCGCGGTCTTCTCGTTGACCGTGCCGCGGTTGAACACCTTGGTCACGTGGCTCACGTTCAGCATGCCTTTCCACCCCCCTTCAGGGAGCGGCGGATGCTGTCCCGCAAATCCTTGAAGCGCGGCAGCGACAGGGCCAGGGCCACCGTGAGCGCGGTGAAGAGCTTCAGGTCTTCGGAGGGCATCCCCATCTTGAGCACCAGCGCGATGATCACCCGGTAGGTGATCGCGCCCATCACCAGGGACAGGAGGCGGACAAAGAAGTTGCGCTTGCCAAACAGCACCTCCCCGATGATCAGCGAGGCCAGGCCGATCACGATGGAGCCCGTGCCCATCTGCAGGTCCGCGTAGTTCTGCGACTGGCAGATCAGCGCGCCGCTCAGGGACACCAGCCCGTTGCTGATCATCATGCCCAGGATGATGGTATTGTCCGTATGGATGCCCTGGGCGCGGACCATGTGCTGGTTGTTGCCCGTGGCGCGGATGGCGCTGCCGATCTCCGTGCCGAAAAACCAGTACAGCAGGCAGATGACGCCCAGCGCGCACAGCGCGCCCGCCGCAATGACGGACCCAGTCTTGTCAAGCCCTGTCAGGCTCGCGACGGGGGAGTACACCGTGCCCATACGCAGCAAAGCGATATTCGCCCTCCCCATGATGCGCAGGTTGATCGAAAACAG
>CAZLYF010000056.1:3490-17604 GCA_964563725.1 uncultured Oscillospiraceae bacterium | reverse complement strand
AGCAGTGGCTGTGCGGCTCAGAAGCAGTGGGGGCGGTGCGCCGGGTCACGGCTGGAGATGATGGGGCATGACTGGAACTGCCAGGGGACGTGACGAAGCGGCTGCGGAGTGGGAAGCCTGGGACTCCGGGAATTTGATGGACCGGGTTCCCGCGTGCTATGCTCCTGTGAAGCCCCGTGGCGCGGGACGGCATGGCCTGTAGCCCAATCCTGAGAACAGTGTGCGAAAGGTCCTCTCATGAAGCTGATTTCTTTCGCAATTCCCTGCTACAACGCGGCCTCCTGGATGCGGCGCTGCGTCGACAGCCTGCTCGCCTGCGCAGACGGGGTCGAGATCCTCATCGTCAATGACGGCTCCACGGACGGGACAGGTGCGATCGCTGACGGCTACCAGGCGCTGCATCCCGGGACAGTTCGCGCGTTCCACCAACCCAACGGCGGATGGGGAGAGGGCGTAAACGTCTGCCTGAGGCACGCAGACGGGCTGTATTTCAAGGTGGTCGACTCGGACGACTGGGTGGACGGGCCGGGGCTCAGGCGGCTCCTCGGCCTGTTGAGAGAGTTTGAGCCTGCGGGTCAGCCGCCTGATCTGATCGTCTGCGACGTGGTCTGGGAGTACGCGCCAGCCGGTACGCATCGCTGCGTCCGGTTCGACAGCGTGCTGCCAAGAGGCGGCGCGTTTGGCTGGGCGGATCTGGGCAGGTTCCGGTTCAGCCATTTCCTCAGCCTGCACGCGCTCCTGTTCAGGACCGCGTTCCTGCGGGAGACTGCGCCTCCGCTGCCCCCCCATACCTTCTATGCGGACAACCTGCTCGCGTACCTGCCCCTTCCAAAGGTCAGATCGGCCTGGTACGCGGACATCTTCCTGTACCACTACCTGATCGGCAGGCCGGGGCAGACCATCGACGGTCCGGTGTTGGCTGCCCATGCGGGAGAGCATGTCTGCGTGATCGATACCCTGCTGAACGCTTTCGACTGGGAGGCTCTCAGAAAGGAGTTCCCGAGGCTTTCAGGCTATCTGGGGCGGCGGGTTTCCGGGATGGTGCTGCTCAATTCCTTCATCATCTCCGCCGATGGCGGGACGGAAGCCCTTCGCTTGAAAAAAGAACTTTGGACAAGTCTCCGCCGCGCCAATCTGAGGCTGTATTCCCGCCTTCGCTATCGCTCCCCCTGCCTGATCACTTTTTTGCCGGGGCGCGCAGGACGCGCTGTCTGCGCAACTTTCTACCGTGTGGCTACCCGCCTGGCCGGCCTGGCTCTGCGGCTGGCTTTGCAAAAGGGGGAGCCCAGGGAACGGGCGCTATGCGGCGGTGTGACAAGCTTTTGACATGGAGGGCTGTATGACGATCGAACGGCGCGAGCGTTTGCTGGCACGCCGACACCTGATGTATTCCTTTTTCAAGGCGATCCTGCGCCTGTTTGTCCGCCGTCCCCGTGTGATCGACCTCAGTTTTCTGGACGCGGGGCCGGCGATGTATCTGGCCAACCACAGCGCGGCGTCCGGGCCGCTGAAGCTGGAACTGTTCCTCCCCCGCAGCTTCGTGTTCTGGGGAGTGCACGAGATGTGCGGAGGCTTCCGCGAGCGCCGGGACTACCTATACCGCACGTTCTACCGCCAGAAGCTGAAATGGCGGAAGGGGCCCGCGCTGCTGATGGCTCACCTGTTCGGCCTCGTCGCCGGCATGCTCTACAGCGGCGCGGCCGTGATCCCAACCTATCCGGACAGCCGCCTGAGGAGGACGCTGGAGCTGAGCATCCAGGCCATCGGGCAGGGGAAAAGCGTGCTGATCTTCCCGGAAGATTCGCGGGACGGTTACCTCGAAATGCCCGGGCAGTACTTCCCTGGTTTTGTTGCGCTCGCCAGGCAGTACCGGCGAAGGAACGGGGAGGACATCCCCATCTGCCCTATCTTCTATTCCGCCAGGGAAAACCTGATCGTGATCGGGCCTCCCTATTATCTGGGTCAGATCGAGGACGGGCTTGCCGCATCGTCCATTGAAAGCGTCGCGGAGTATCTCAGACAGCGTACGAATGATTTGTACCGCGAACACATGCCGGCCTTTGGCTGAGAACTGCAGCGTATTGACAGGCACTGAACGGCCGCTATAATACGTTTCAGGATTGATGCGGGCGCAAGCCCAGCTGTCATGGACGGAAAACTTGGCAAAACGGGGTTGGCAATGAGGTTTTAATTATTTGCGTTTTGAATATGTGAATGCTGACTTACTGCTGATTGAGGCGCCGGATGGGATGGATGGAAAACGGGTGCAGTAACGCGGGGATCGATGCGTATTGCGGACGGGTGGGTATCACCCGGACGATTCAACGCACATTGGCGCGCTTGAATTTGTAAATGGAGGAAGGACGGCATGAAAGAAGTCAGGATACCGCAGGACGAGTTCCGCGTAAGGCTTGAGAAAATACGCAAGGCGATGGAAAGGCGTGGGTTCGACGCGATCTTCGTCTATGGGGACGAATACCGTAAGGAAAACCTGCGCTACGTCTCCAACTACTGGCCGATTTTTGAGCGGGGGGCTTTCATCGCCGGCAGGACCGGGGAACCGGTCGTCCTGTGCGCGCCGGAGGGGGAACAGCTTGCCAGGGAAATGAGCGCCTGGGAGAAGGTCCTGCTCGTGCCGGACTTCCTGTGCGTCACGGTGCCCGACGCGATCGACTATCCCCTGGCGAAATATACGAGCTTCAAGGCGCTTGCGGACGAACTTCGCGTGCGGGGGCCTCTTCGCAGGCTCGGCGTGGTTGGGCTGGACGCGATGAGCGCCGGGCTGCGCGACAGCATCACGGAGGCTTTTGCCTGCAGGATCGAGGATGCCAACGACATCCTGGTTGCTCTGCGCCGCACGAAGTCCCCGGGCGAAGTGGCCTGCATCCGTGAGGCCGCCCGCATCGCCGACAAGGGGGTCAAGGCCCTCATGCAGGCCGATATCGTGGGAATGACGGAGCTTGCCGCCTGCGCCATCGCGGAAGCCGCGGCCAGGCGGGAGGGCGCGGAACACGTCATCTTCACGGTTTTCGGCTCGGGGAAGCGCACGAACACGATCGTGGGCCGGCCGACCCGCAAGGTCATCGAGGACGGCGACATGATCATGCTGGCCCTGGCGGTGCAGTACGAAGGCTATGTTGCCACCTGCGAAGCGCCTTTCGCCGTGGGCGACTATTCAGACGAAACGCGCCACGTGATCGACACCCTGATTGGAGCGAGCGCGGCGGGGCTGCCGTACCTTAAGGAAGGGGTGCCGATGAAGCGTTTCGTCCGTGCTGTGCGCGACCATTTCAGGGCGGCAGGACTTTCGGAATACGACGTGTATCCCCCGCTGCACGGCATCGGCTGCGCGGAAGCGGAAAGCCCCTACCCGGACGAGAACACCGAAGAACCTTTTCTTGAGGGCATGACCTGCAATACGGACATCTCGCTCTTCGGCCTCCCGGGCGGCAGCAACCGCATCGAAGAAGGTTTTGTCATCACGAAGGGCGGCGCCGAGACCCTGTCCCCCTTCGTGCGCGAGTATTGCGAGAAATGGCTGCGCGACAGAAAAGGGAGCGTGTGAATTGAACCACAGGGAACGGTTTATGGCGGTCCTGCGGGGCGAAAAACCCGACAGGGTGCCCATCCTCGCCAACCTTACCGTACAGGCCGCGGAAAAACTGGCCCCGCTCCTCCGCAGGGAAGTGGGATTCGTGGACTCCTTCCTCGCCACCCGTATTTCTCACCGGGACATCCTGCTTGACCTGGGCAATGACGCGGTCATCGTCGCGGCCACGCGCGCAACGCCAACCCTGGATCTTCCGGGCGGCGGCGCACGGGACGAGTGGGGGATCGAGTACCGTACCATCGGGTTCTACGGGGAAGCCGTGGGACGCCCGCTTGCCGGATGCGAAACGGCGGCGGACCTCGAACAGTACCGGATGCCTGATCCCGACGCGCCGGCGTACTGGGATTTCGCGAAAGAAGCGATTGCCGGATACCGTACGGAATACGCCATCGTAGGCGACCTGGAGGCCTGCATCTTCGAACTGGCCTGGAACCTGGTGGGCCTGGAGAAATTCCTCTGCGACCTGATGACGGGCGCGGAGTACATGACACCTCTGCTTGACCGCATCGAGAACTACTCAACGCAGCTGGGGCGCGTCATGATCGCCCTCGGCGCTGACATGATCTGGGCGGGGGACGACTTTGGAACGCAGAAAGGCATGCTGATTTCGCCGGAATTGTGGCGAACGCATTTCAAGCCCCGCTACGCGCGCATGTTCGGCGAGTTCAGGCGCCTGAACCCCAACATCCGCATTGCCTACCATTCCTGCGGATCCATCGTGCCCATCATTCCGGACTACATCGAAATCGGGCTCGATTTCCTTAATCCGATCCAGCCCGCGGCCGCGGGCATGGATTTGAAGCGGCTCCACGACGAGTTTCGCGGAAATCTCGGGTTTTTTGGCGGCGTGGACGTCCAGGACATCCTCCCGCACGGGTCTGAAGACGACGTGAGACGGGAAGTACGCCGCTGCATGGACGCGACAAACAGGGAGCGCTATATCATCGCGCCGGCGCACAACATCCAGCCTGACACGCCGGTGGGAAACATCCTGGCGTTTTTTGACGAAGCCGTGCGTTACGGAAAGCTTTCATGATAAGGGGAAACAACGCGATGGGCGACATCCTTGTGCTTGACAAGATCAACAAAAGCTTCCCAGGGGTCCAGGCCCTCAAGGACATGTCCTTTTCGATCCACGAAGGCGAGATTCACGCGATCTGCGGCGAAAACGGCGCGGGGAAATCCACCCTGATGAAGGTTGTGTCCGGCGTCTACAAACAGGATTCGGGCGACATTTTCATCCGTGGGGAAAAGGTCGTGATCGACGATCCCAACGACGCGTTCGGAAAAGGGATCGCGATCATGTATCAGGAAACGAGCCTGTTCAATGAGATGACCATCATGGAGAACATGTATCTGAATCATGAGGTCATAAAACGCCGCTTCGGGCTCCCGGTCCTCGACTTCAGGTTGATGCGGGAAAAGGTACGTTCGATCTTCTCCCGCATGAACATTTCCATGGACCTTGACGCGAAGATCCGCGATATCGGGATCGCGCAAAAGCAGCTGGTGGAGATCGCCAAGGCGCTCACCTTCAACGCCCGCATCCTGATCATGGACGAGCCGACCGCCTCCCTGACCGAACGGGAGGTCACAGCGCTGTTTGACATCATCCGCAAGTTGAAAGCTGAAGGCACCTCGATCGTCTATATCAGCCATCGCCTTGAGGAGATTTTTGTCGTCTGCGACCGGGTGACCGTGATCAGAGACGGCGAGTTCGTGTCCTGCCGCGAGGTGGCGGAGACGAACAAGAACCAGCTTGTCGCCGACATGGTGGGACGCGAGATCGCCAACTATTATCCCAAAGCCAAAGTAGACATTGACGGCATCGTCATCGAGCTGAAGGATATCCGGCAGGGCTCCCTCCTCAAGGAGATCAGCCTGAACGTACGGCGCAGCGAAATCGTCGGGCTTTCAGGCCTTGCGGGCGCAGGGCGGACAGAGCTTGCGCAGGCGATCTGCGGTTTTACGAAAATTGATGGGGGAAAGATCCTCATCGATGGAAAACAGGCGAAAATCGACAGCTACCGTAGGGCGATGGACGAAGGCATCGTGTATGTGTCCGAGGACCGGGCGAAATACGGCCTCGTGCTTGGAATGGATATCCGCAAGAACATTACGCTCCCTCAGCTGCACAGCGTTTCAAAACGCGGCGTCATCGATATCGAAAAGGAAAACGCGATGGGGAAGGACGCCGTCAGCCAGTTTGACATCAAGGCGCCCGGCCCGGAATTCATCGTTGAAAACCTTTCTGGTGGCAACCAGCAGAAAGTGTCCGTCGCGAGGGCCACCGCGCTGAAACCGAGGCTGCTGATCCTCGATGAGCCGACGCGAGGCGTGGACGTCAATGCGAAAGCGGAAATCCACAAGATCATCGGAGAGCTGGTCAAACAGGGGCTTTCGATCCTTTTGATCAGCTCTGAATTGCCGGAACTGCTCGGGATGTGCGACCGTATCTACGTGATGGCCAGCGGGCGGATCGCCGGGGAATTTGACCGCGCTGATGCGACGCAGGAAAAAATCCTGAAGGTCGCGCTCGGCGACGAATGAAGGACGGGTGTGCATTGACATGAGTGGGAGCGACAAAGACCTTCGGGGAAGCCGGAGAAGAATAATCACGCCCGAGGGCTTCCTGGGTTTCCTCGTCATCGCGATCATGGTCTTCCTGTATTTTGCAGCGGGGGGCATGAACGGGTTCTACTCGATCCAGAACATCATGAATGTCGCCCGGGTTTTCAGCTATCTCTTCATCGCCGGGATCGGGATGACGATGATCATCATCACCGGGAACATCGACATCTCCTTCGGCGCTGTGATCTCAGTCATCGCCATCGTGATGGCAGCGATCAGCAAGATCGACAAGTCCATCCCCATCTATGTGTTCCTTCCCGCCGGCATCCTGACCGGCGCGCTCCTATGCGGTTTCAACGCCTGGCTGATGGCCAGGTTCCACATCCCCTCGCTGGTGATCACGCTGGCCACCACCCAAATCTATTATGGCGCTCTGCTTCTGTTCCTTGAGGGGTCGATCTACAACCTCCGAAGCAACTGGACCTGGTTTTCCTTCAAGGCCAATCTCTTTGGCGGTTACGTGCCCCTGTCGGTCCTGATCGGCCTTGTTCTCCTGCTGGTTTCCGTTTACTTTTTCAAGTACTCGCGTTTCATGCGGCGGCTGTACGCCATTGGGAACAACCGCAGGGGCGCGGTCTACGCGGGCATCGACGTTGACAGGACCCTGATCATCACCTATATGATCGCAGGCGCTCTTCTGGGCTTCAGCTCGACGATCCTGGCGACACAGGGTACGCGCGTGACCTGTACGGTGGGCAACAACGTGGAAATGAGGGTCATCGCGGCGGTTATCGTCGGCGGAACAAGCGCGATCGGCGGGTCCGGCACCGTCTACGGGACCGCGCTGGGCGCACTGCTGTTGGCGATCATCTCTCCGGCGCTGACGCAGATGAACGTCAACACCTTTTGGTCGGATCTGCTTACGGGAGCCTTGATCGTGCTCGCCATCATCGTCAGCGCGCTGAAGAACGTCGAATTCAGGCGCTTCAGGCCGAAAGCCGCCAAAGCGGTCACGGAGGGCTGAACAATGTCCGCGAAAAAGCTGATGAGATTTGATTACAACAAGGCGCTGATCCTGATCTGCGCAGCCCTGTACATCCTGTTCGGTCTTGTTAACCCGGCGTTTTTCACCCTGGCTTACATCAACGATACCATCAAGGTCACCATCGAGATCGGCATCATGACGCTGCCGCTGACGATGCTCATCGTGATGGGATGCATCGATTTTTCCATGTGCGCGGTCCTCACCTTTTCGGCGTCGATCGGGGGCATGGTCGGCTTGGCTATCGATCCCCTTCTGGGCATGGCCGTCACGCTTGCGCTGGGAGCAGTGTGCGGCGCGTTCAACGGTTTCATGGTCGCAGGCCTGAAGCTGCCGCCGCTCATATCGACGCTGGCTACGATGTACCTTTTCAAAGGCATCACCAAAGGCGCAGTCCTGGGGACCGGTTATGGCACGAACGTCACAGCCACAAGCATCGCGCTGTTTATTGGCGCAGGCAAGGTCCTGGGACTCATGACGCAGCTGTGGATCTTCGCCTTGCTTGCAGTCCTGTTCCATTTCCTGCTGAAGAAAACGATCTATGGACGGACGCTCTACGCGATCGGCCTGAATGAGAACGCGGTCAGGTTCGCGGGGATCGATACGGTCAGGATCAAGTTTCTGACCTATCTTGTCGCGGGCATTGTTTTCGCTGTTGCGGGCCTCGTCCTTTCCGGGCGCTTTTCCACGATCCAGTATGATTCCGCCGATTCCTACCTGATGCAGGTCATCATCGCCTGCGTGCTCGGCGGGGCAAGCATGAACGGCGGGCGCGGCACGATCCCGGGCACGATTCTCGGTGTCATGGTGATCGGGATCCTCAAGGGTGGCATGAATGTGGTCCTGCTGCCCCAGACGCAGCAGAAGATCGTGCTGGGCGTCATCCTGCTTGGCAGCCTCATCGTGTTTGAAATCATGGAGCGGAAAGAAAGGACCCTGAAGGGGAAGGCGCGGATGGAAGCCACCGTGATGGGCTCGGCCGGCAGACACGCTTGAGCCCGGGAGGCCCGTCTGTGAAAAAACACTCGTCCGGCGGCAATGGCCATGCCGGCGGACGGTGTGAATAAATAAACGGAGGGATGAAACGTGAAGAGAATTCTGGCTGTGACCCTGCTGCTGACGCTGCTGTTTGTGACGACCGCTACCGCCGAATCCTACAAGATCGGCATGCTGCCCAAGTTCAAGGGTGAGAACTATTTTGACGGATGCTACGTCGGGGCCGCCAAGGCCGCCGAAGAACTTGGCATCGAACTGGTGTATGACGGTCCCCACCAGTCGGAGGCGACCAACGCAAAGCAGGTCGAGATCCTGACCGGCTGGCTGTCCGCCGGGTTTGACGCCATCGTCGTGTCTCCCTGCGACGCGGAGGGGCTGGCCCCCACTCTGCGGGAATTCCAGAAAGCCGGCGTGCTTGTGCTGACCTTTGATGCCGACACCGTCAACGACGCGCGCTCATTCTATGTCAACCAGGCGACCGCCATGGACATCGCCATCGCGCTGGTCGACGTGATCGCCAACGGCCTGCTCGAAGGCGGCGTGTTCGGCGAAGGGACCCCCGCCCGTATGGCGCTGATCTCCGGCTCCGGGCTGGACGTCAACCAGAACGAGTGGATCCTGGCCATCGAAAAGTACTGCAGTGAAAAATATCCGTGGCTCACGGTCAAGGCAGACGAAGTCGGCTACCTCGGGCCCGACATCTGGACACCCGGCTCTGACGAGACCGCCGCGCAGAACGCCGCAAACGAAGCGATCGCCCTCTCCGGCGACGCGACCGACGGCTCCCAGATCAACGCGGTCATCGGCACCTCTTCGATGTCCACGCCGGCGCTTGCCGCTGCCTGGAACGCCATCGTCGGCGAGAAGCCGAACGTGGTGATTACGGGCCTGGCTACCCCGCTTGGCATCATCGACTACATCCTCGACGAAGACAATCCCATGGACTACGGCGTCCTCTGGGATGTCGGTGAACTTGGCTATCTCTCCGTTGAGGCAGCCGTGAGGACACTGGATGGGTCCCTCATTCCCGGGGAAGGCGTTGTCTTCGCGTCCAACCTCGGAAACAAGCAGTTTGTCATCAACAAAGATGACGGCGGTCTTGAATTGCTGCTTGGTCCCGCACTTACGTTCGGACCCGACAACGTAGAGAGCTTCAACTACTGATATCGCACGACGGATCAACCGCAGGACAAAGGGGCAGGCATGGCGCTGAGGCTCCATGCCTGCCCGCCAAAGGAGGCCCCGGATGCCGGTCACGACTGTTTTGGGTTCTGTCGACTCGAAGGAGCTTGGCCTTGTTAGCCCGCATGAACACGTGTTCATCGACATGAGCGTGTTTTTTGTCGAGCCTGAGGAGATCAGCGCGAAGGATGCCGCTCACCGGCCTGTGACGATCGAGCGCCTGGGAGTGCTTAAACGCAATCCGTTCGCGCTGCTTGACAATGTCCGGATGATGGACAAACAAACGCAAACCGACGAATTGACGTACTTCAAGGTCGCGGGCGGCCGTACAGTCGTCGACGCCACGACGGTCGGCCTGGGCCGCGACCCGCTGCTGCTCAGGGAAATCTCGGTGAAAACCGGCCTCAACATCATCGCGGGCGCAGGTTTCTATGTACAGGGCTCTCAACGGCCGGAAACGCTTGAATTGACGGTCGAACAGATCGAGGACCAGATCGTGCGCGAGCTTGAGACGGGAATCGGGCATTCCGGCATCAGGGCGGGCATCATCGGCGAGATCGGCGTAAGCCATATTATGTTTCCATTTGAAAGGAAGTCCCTGACGGCCGCGTGCAGGGCGCAAAAAAGGACCGGCGCGCCCCTGCTGATCCACATCAATCCCTGGTCCACACAGGGCTTCGCTGCCATGGAAATCGTCGAAGCCCACGGCATCAGCCCCGGCAAGGTCGTGATCTGCCACAGCGACGTGGAGAACCGCGAGGATTATATATTCGCGATGCTTGACAAAGGCGTGTTCCTCGAATTCGACAATTTCGGCAAGGAAATGGCGACGGATTTATGGGATGTGCGCCCGGGTTCCGGCCGTTTCGCGACAGATTGGGAACGCGTCCGGCTCGTGAAAAAGATCGTTGACAGGGGACATGCCGCCCAGCTGGTCTTTTCCTGCGACGTCTGCCTCAAAACACTCCTGCACGCTTACGGCGGGTGGGGATACGATCACGTGCTCACGCACATTCTTCCCATGCTGGCGGAAGTCGGCGTTACGCAGCGGCAGATCGACGAGATCACGGTCCACAACCCGGTCCGATGGCTGGCCGGCTGAAGGAGAATTGTCGAAGATGGAAAGCAGGCCCAGGATCCCCGATCTTGAATTCGCGCAGCGCGCGGCCAGGCTCCAGGAACTGATGGCCGAGCAGGAGATCGACGCGCTGCTGGCCTTCGGCAGCGAGGCCGAGCCGCAGTTCGCGCGTTATCTTTGCGATTACTGGCCCTCATTCGAAAGCTGCGGCGTTCTCCTTCTTCAGAAGGGCGATCCGGTGCTGCTCATCGGCCCGGAAAGCCTGACCTACGCCAAAGACCGCTCGCGCGTGCGAGACATCCGCAGGCTCGCGGCCTTCCGGGAGTCGTCCAACCCGGAGTACCCGGGCGAAAGGCTGCAGACGATGGACGGCTTGCTTAATGAGCTGGCCGGCGGCGCGCGCATCCGGCGCTTCGCCGTGGCAGGCTGGGGCCTGATCCCGCAGCTGACGTATTCCGAGATCAGGAACGCGCTCGAAAAGCTCGGCGAGGTAGACATCGTGCGCGGGGACGAGCTGATGATGCGGCTGCGCATGGTGAAGAGCGGAAACGAGATCGCCTGCCTGCGCGAAGCCGGCCGCATCACAGGAAAAGCCTTCGACCATACGCTGGAACACATCCGGCCCGGCATGACGGAGCTGCAGGTCCGCGGGCTCGCGTGCGCGGCCCTCTATGAGCATGGAGCGGAAAACGAAGCCTATCCCATGTGGGTGCTGGCCGGGGCGGGAGGCAACCAGGCGATCAGCCGCGCGAGGCACAAGCGGATCGAAAAAGGGGACATGGTGATGCTCCAGATCGGGGCGAGGTACGAGGGCTACGCCTCCTCCATCGGGCGGCCGGTCTTTTTCGGAAAACCCGAAGGATACCTGCTTGACGCCGTGAAAGCGGGTTATGAAGCGCACGAGGCGATCTGCGCGCAGCTGTACGGAGGGAACAACGCCGGCGCGGTTGCGAAAGCCTACTACGACACAATGACCCGCAGCGGCTACCGGGACTGGCTGCTGTACGGTCCCTGTCACGCGACGGGGCTGATGGAGGGTGAGCCGCCCTGGATCGAGAGCAATTCCGATTACATCCTGAAGGAGAACATGACCTACTGCGTGGACATCTTCATGGGCCACAACGCGACCGGCCGCGGCTTCCGCATCGAGGACAGCGTTCGGGTCGGGAGGGACCGCGCGGACAACATGACGGACTATCCAAAGGAAATTTTCGTAAGGTGAGATCGGGGTCTTCTGTGCGTACGCTGCGGAGGCAACAATGCGTTTGAGCAGTTTTGAAGGGGCCTTCGATCCCGCGGTCCTGGAGCGCGGACGGGCTTACCACCGCGGCGGCCATGTCCTCCGCGTCGAGTACGCGGGTGGCGGCCTGTACAGCGCGGACGTGGAAGGAAGCCGGCTGTACGAGGTCACGGCGGGGATCGAAGGCGACGAGGTGTTCCGCCTGGCGTGCGACTGCCCCTATGCGGACTCGGCGCGCTGCAAGCATATGGCCGCCGTGCTGTTCGCGCTGCGCGAGAGGGACCGCAGCGGGGACAAGGGCGGCGGGGGAGGGCTGGAGGAGAAACTGGCGGCGCTCAGCCGCACGGAGCTGGCGGCCCTCCTTGAGGAGTTGGCCCGGAGGGACCGCGGCGTGAGGGACTACCTCCGTTCGGCTCTGGCCGGCAGGGAGGAGGAGACCGAGATCTTCCGGAACCTGATCCGGTCAAGTCTCAGCCGGTCCCTGGACCACGGGACTGTGCCCTATGCCGAGACGCGGGAGGCGATGGACGGCGCCCGGCGGGCTCTGGAAAGGCTCGATACGATCGACGCGGGAAAGGAGCTCACGCACGCCCTGGAGTTCGCCCTGATGGTCGCGAAGGAAGGGGCAGAGGCGCTGCGCTGCTGCGACGATTCGGACGGAGAGGTCAGCGCGGTCATCGCCCAGGCTGTGGAGTACGCGCGGGAGAAGGCCGGCGCCGGCCTCGGGAACCTGAAGCCGGACGAGGTCCGGCGGCTCTTCGGGCTCATCCTGCGCCTGGCCGGGGAGGAGGGGTTCGCGGGATATGACTGGCAGGAGGATCTGGAGGCGATCTGCGCGGACATCGCCGACCGGCTGCCCGAATACCGGCAGGAAATGCTTGCGTATTACCGCCTAAGCGTTGAAAAAAGTGATTCTGAGTATTGGAAGGAGCAGGCGGAACTCGCCTGCTTCCGGGCGCTTGAGCGCTGGGAGGGCGCCATCGCCGCCGCGGCGTACAGGCTGGAGCACCTTGAAAATGATAAACTGCTGGACACCCTCCTGGACGAGCTGATGGAAAACCAGGAGTTCCGCAAGTGCGCGGACCTTTGCCTCGCGGCTGAAAAGAGGGCCGTGAACAAGGGAAGACCCGGAACCGCGGCGCGCCTCAGGAAGCGCCGCTACGCGATCTGCGCCGCGCGGGGTGACCGGGACGGAATGCGGGCGCTGGGCAGGGAACTGCTCCTTGACGGTGACGGCGCGTACTATGACAGACTGCGCGAACTGTACAGCCCGCAGGAATGGGAGCCGCTGCGGGAGACGCTGCTCGACGCCCTGGAAAAGGGCGGGCATATGGGATGCTATGCCAAAATCATCCTGCAGGAAAAACGCAAGGAGCGGATCCTCGGATACCTCCGGCGATATCCCGGGAAGATCATCCAGTATCACGCGGACGTGCTTCCGGAATATGCGGAGGAAGCGCGGGAGATCTTCGAGACCTACCTGGAGGAGGAGGCGCGCCGGGCTTCCGACCGCAGCGCGTACCGCGCGGTCTGCGGGGCACTGAAGCGCTATCGGGATGCCTTTGGCAGGGACGCAGCCGCTAAAATCCTCACACGGTGGAGGGAAGGGTACCGAGGCAGGCGCGCGTTCATGGAGGAAATGGACGCTGTGGAGCCGCGGGGGGAGAGAGGCTAATTTGCTTTCCATTCGTTCGGTAAGTCGCAGACGATGTCAAGAATGGAAAAATGGGTGTATAATACGTTTATCGGCGCCCGGTGATCTTTCAGGCTCTGCCTGTGACGGGCCGCATAGGATCCGGGGACCGCAGGCAAAGCCGGTTTGACTGAAGCGCTGAATGGACGAAAAGGACAAGGGAGGGAGTCGTCATGGCGGACAAGTCACAAAAAGGAAAAAGGGAAGCAAGAAAACCAAAGAAGGACAAAGGGAAGGAAAAGAAGCTTACGCAGTCCTCCACGATCATCGAAGCGGTAGCACAGAAAGAAAAGACATAGGATGCATACAAATAGAGGGAGAAGGGCGCGTCTCAGCGCCCTTCTCCCTGAAGCCAGCTGCGCTGTACAGGGGGCGCGGCGCGTGCTAAGATGCCCGCAACCGGATATTTTTGACACTCTTGCGCCCCGTTACAGCGAAGACGGGCAGGAAGGAAAAACGGCATGAAAAGAAATTTGTCAGTTGTGTTGATCCTTTGCGTTCTCCTGGGGACGCTTTCCATCTCCGCGGGCCTTACGGAGGAAGCGAAAAAAGGCCCCGTGGTCATCGCCACGATGATCGACTCGGAGGGAGCGATCATCGGCGGCATGATGGTGCAGCTGCTCCGCGGGGCGGGCTTTGAGGTCGTCGACCGGACCGAGTTTGGCACGCCCGACATCCTGCGCATGGCCCTGCTGGCTGGAG
>CAZLYF010000056.1:0-3480 GCA_964563725.1 uncultured Oscillospiraceae bacterium | reverse complement strand
GGGGTCCGGCCAGTACTACCACGAGACCGACGGCACGGACGTCTGGTCCGATCCCGTCCTTGGCTACCAGACGACGCGCGACCTGGACCTTGCTGCCAACGATATCGTCTGGCTGACCCCGGCGAACGCGAACAATACGGAGGGCCTTGCCGTCAAGCGGGAGTTCGCAGCGGAGCACGGCCTCAAAACGGTCCAGGACCTGGCGGACTACCTGAACGCCGGCGGGGAGGTCAAGCTGATCGCGGCTGCCTCCTTCGCGGAGAACGTGAAGGGGCTGATCGGCTTTGAAGAAGCCTACGGCTTCAAGCTGAGGGCGGACCAGCTGATTGCCCTGGCTTCTGGCAACACCGCTGAGATGCTCAAGGCCCTGTATGAGGGGCGGGACGGCGTCAACATGTCCCTGGTGTACGGCACCGACGGCGCGCTGAGCCAGATGACCCCATGAGCATCCCGCCCGTCTATCTGCCCGCGCCCGTTTTACGGGGAGAACTCCACCGCGCCTGGCCTGAAATCGAGACCCTGCTGAAGCCGCTGTTTGAGTCCTTCACCCTGGAAACGCTGCAGGGGCTCAACGCGCAGGTCGCGTTCGATGGCAGGGCCGCCAGAGACGTGGCCGCCGAGTACCTCAAGCAGATCGGCCTGCAGACAGGCCAGTAAGACCGGCTGATGGAAAAGGGCAGCCGCGGGAAGACCGGCCTTTTGGGGGCGGCGCTTTTCGGCGCGGCTGTCCTTGCCCTTCCCTATGTCCAATACAGGCCCAACCGCATCCTGACGGGCGAGTCCTTCCGGCTGTGGGAGATCGCCTCCGGCCGGGGCCTGTCCGCGGCCGTGCTGTTGCTGTTGCCCGCCGCGCTGTTCGCCCTCCTTCCCGCGCGCCGTACCCCCTGGCGCGCGGCTGCCGCGCTGGCGGCCGCAGCCGGCTCCCTCTTCGCGCTCGCCTGGTGCGCGGGCTTTGAAGGTTTCCAGGCGGAAACAGCCCGGGTCTCTATCGGGGCGGGCTTTTTCCTGGCGGAAGCGGGCGCGCTGCTGATGATGGGTGACAGCGGCCTCAGGCCCGCCACGCGCGTACCCTGGCTGGCGTTCCTGGCCATCCTCGCGGGGCTGATGTTTTCGGGCGCGTTCAACGGGCTGTCTGTCCTGCGCGAATACTTCAACCGGCGGGAGGTCTTCCTCAGCCAGACGCTCCGGCACCTCGCGCTCGCAGCCTCGGCGACGGCCGCCGCCGCGGTCCTGGGCGTACCCCTTTCCTTCCTGCTGTTTGAAAGACGGGTCCTGGAGCGACCCGTTTTTTTCGCCGTCAACATGGGGCAGACCATCCCGACGCTCTCGCTGCTGGGGCTGCTGATGGCCCCGCTGGCCTGGTTGGGCGCCAACAGCCCGCTGCTGAAGCGCTGGGGCGTCAGCGGCGTGGGCTTCTGGCCGGCGTGGATCGCGCTGCTGATCTACGCGGTGTTTCCGATCCTGAACAATTCCCTGGCGGGGCTCAGGATGGTGGATCCCGGGGTGACCGACGCGGCGCTGTCAGTCGGGATGACGCGGCGGCAGGCGTTTCGCCGTATCCAGCTGCCGCTGGCGGTCCCGCTGATCCTGGGAGGCGTCCGCACGGCGATGACACAGTCCATGGGCAATGCCATCCTGGCCGCGCTGATCGGGGGCGGCGGCTTGGGCAGCTTTATTTTCCTGGGGCTGGCGCAGTCGGCCCCCGACCTGATCCTCCTGGGCACGATCCCGCTGATCGCGCTCACATTTCTCGCGGACGCGATGCTTGGGACGGCCGTGCGCCTCGCGTCCGGAGGAGGCGCCGCATGATCCGGACGCGGGGGCTCACCAAGGACTATGACGGCGTCCCGGCTGTGCGCGGAGTGGACCTCAGGGTGGACGAAGGGGAGCTGTGCGTGTTGCTGGGGCCTTCCGGCTGCGGGAAGAGCACGCTGCTGAGGATGATCAACGCCCTGGTTGATCCGACGGCCGGCGAGGTCTTCATCGGGGACAGGAACATCCGTGAGACGCCGCCGGAAACGCTGCGCCGGGGCATCGGCTACGTTGTTCAGAATGTTGGGCTGTTCCCGCACTACACGGTGCGCCGGAACATCGGCGTCGTGCCGGAACTCCTCAAATGGCCGAGGGAGAAAACCGAGGAGCGCGTCCTTTTCCTGCTGGACCTTATGGGACTGCCGCGGAGCGTGGCCGGGAAGCGCCCGCGCGAACTTTCGGGCGGCGAGGCGCAGAGGGTGGGCGTGGCGCGGGCGCTGGCGGCCGATCCCGCGATCCTGCTGATGGACGAGCCCTTTGGTTCCGTGGACCCGCTTAACCGGGAACGGCTGCAGCGTTCCTTCGCGGGGATCCAGAAGGCCCTCCGGAAGACCGTTCTCTTTGTGACCCACGACGTGTCGGAAGCCCTGCTGCTGGCTGACCGGATCCTTTTGATGCGCGAAGGCCGCGTCGTGCGTTCCGGTACGCCCCGGGAAATGGTGCTCGGCGAGGGAGACGCATTCAGCAGGGCCTTTTTCGGCTCTGAGACGGCGCTGAAGCTCCTGTCCCGCCATCGGACAGCGGAAGCCTTTGAAAAGGGCGCGTCAGCGCGGGCGGGCGCCTGCGAAGTCTCCCCGGACACGCCCTTGTCGGAGGCGCTGTCGCTGATGCTGGCCAATGGCTGCGGGGAGCTTGCGGTCACGGACGGGGGAGCGACGGCCGGCCGTCTGGGTTTCGACGGCCTGCTCCGGTTTTTCCGGGGAGGCGCAGCCGATGCGCGCCAGGCTTAAACCCTGGGCGGCCGCGTTGGGCTGGCTGCTGCTGCTGCTTTTGTCCGTGTACCGCTTCGAATGGATCGAAGGCCCCCTGGCCGCGCTGTTTGGTTCCAAGCAGGTGATGCGTCCGCGCGCTACGCTGCCGGAATACGCGCTGCAGCATCTTCAGCTCGTGGCTGTTTCCACTGCCCTGTCGACCGCGATCGGGCTTCTGCTCGGGCTCCTTGTGCGGCTCCGCCTTTTCCGCGAGTTCCGGGAGCCCCTGCTCAAGACCGCCACCTTCCTGCAAACCATCCCCTCCGCGGCCGTCCTGGCGCTTTCGGTGCCGGTACTGGGCTACGGGCAGGAACCGGTGCTGATCGCGCTGGTGTTCTACGGCCTGCTCCCCATCCTGCGCAACACCATCGAGGGCCTGGACGCCGTGCCTGAGGAAGCGCTGTCCGCCGCATCCGGGATGGGGATGAGCCCCCTTCAGCGGCTCCTCCGCGTGGAGTGGCCGCTGGCGCTCCCCGCCATTTTCGCCGGGATCCGTACATCGGTCATCGTGAACATCAGCGCGGCCACCATTGGCGCAGCCGTGGGCACGGGGGGCCTGGGGGTGCTGATCGTCAACGGGATCCGCAGCATGGACGTGACCATGATCATAAAGGGCGCTCTGCCTGTCTCGCTGCTGGCCCTTCTGGCGGGCAGCCTGTTTTCCGCAGCCGAGAAACACTGGTTCCGCGCGCGCTGA
>CAZLYF010000055.1:15533-17700 GCA_964563725.1 uncultured Oscillospiraceae bacterium | reverse complement strand
GGCCTGCCGCCCGTCCCTGCCGGAGCCTTCCGCCGTTGCAAAAGGCATTGGAATCCATTATCATACGGGCGGCGTCCGGGCGAGCCCGGACAGGGATTTCTAGCCTGCCGGCTTCGCGGCGCGGGCGGGAACGTGAGGTGATCCGCATCTTTCTTCAAACCGCTGACGACAAGCTGAGGAGCTTTGTCTTACGGCACGCCCGGCTCCTGATCGCCGGCCTGTCCTTCCTGCTGATCATGGCCTTCAAGATCAAATATGTCGCGGACTACGGCAGGACCTCGGTCGACTATGTCTGCATGCACGAGTGGTTCACCGCCCTGAGGGAAAACGGCGGGATCCTGGGCCTGGGTTCCATCGTCACGGAACACGGCACGGCATACAAGCTGCTGCTCGCGCTGCTGACCTATCTGCCCGTCGAGCCCCTGCCCGCGATCTACGGGGCGAACCTTTTCTTTGACCTCCTGCTCGCGCTTGTCTGCGGCCTCTTCGTGCGCGACTTTGCGCCGCCCGCCCGCAAGGCGGCGAGAGAAAACTGGCTCCTCGTCTCCGTTTGCGTGCTGATGCTCCCAAACCTGCTCATCAGCACCCTCCGCTACGCCCAGAACGACAGCATCTACATGTTCTTTGTGGTACTGGCAGGCTATCTGTACAGGAAAGGAAGGCTGAGCATCGCCTGCGCCGCCTTCGCGGCCGCCGTCCTGTTCAAGTCGCTGCCGCTGATGCTGCTGCCTTTCGCGGTCCTTCTCTGGATGGACGGGAAACTCCGCGTCAGGCATTTTCTCCTGACCGTCGCGGCCGTCTTCCTGTTCAGCCTCCCGAACCTTCTGGTGAGCGGCTCGTTTGACAATACCTTCGTCTCCTTCGTCTACGGCCAGGGGCCGACGGCGGCCGTGAGCAAGATGTTTAACTTCTACGCGCTGTTTTTGTTCCTGGACATCGAGATCGGGCACATGCAGTACTACGGGCTGATCCTGACCTTCCTGCTGCTGGCCATCCCCGCCGTGCTCATCAACAGGCGCAGACTGGCGGACAGGAGCGGCTATCTGGGCATCTTCCTGCTGGAAGTGATCTATGTGACCTACTTCATGCCCGGCATGCATGGGAGATATGATCTGCTTGCCTGCGTGGCCGCGGTTCTCTGGTGGCTGCACAGGGGGGAAGGGAAGGACATTCACCTCCCGCTGGCCGTCAATCTGTATTCCGCGCTGGTGAGCGTCCAGCGCCTCAACCACTACATCATGGGTTCGGCTGATTTTACCAACCAGATCTTCGTCGCGGTGTCGTTTGCCTACCTGGCCTACATCCTGTATCTTCCCAGGCTGATCTTCGCCCGCCGCGACGCGCCGTTTTCCGCGGCGGCCGCGTAATTCCCGTTTCACTGCGCGGCGCCGGAGCTCCGTTTCTCCCCCGCTCCCCCCGCGCCGCGCGGGCCCGCCGCCCGCTTCCCAAGCTGCCGGGCTTTTCCGGGAAAGGACCGATGACGTCAGAAACCGGGTCACGATCGCGCGCCTTGGGCATGCTGCATGCCGCGGTCTTCCTGTACTCGCTGTCCAACATCGCCGGCAAGGCGGCGTCCGGCGAGCCCTTCCTGTCGGCCGGGTTCCTTGTGTGTTACGGGCTGATGATCCTCGTGCTGGGCCTGTACGCCCTGCTGTGGCAGAAGGTGCTCAGGCGGACCCGGCTGACGACGGCCATTTTCGGCAAGGCGCTCACCCTGCTGTGGGGAATGCTGTACGGAGCGCTTTTTTTTGGCGAGACGATCACGCCAAAGATGATCCTTGGGGCCGCGATCGTCGCGGCGGGCATCTGGCTGGCTGTGGCAAACGATGCGTGACACCGTCCTGTTTTCAGGCGTCTTCCTCTTTGGCGTGCTGATTTCGGCAGTGGCGCAGCTGTTCCTCAAAAAAAGCGCCGGCGAAGAGCATGAGGGCTTCCTGCGGGAGTACATCAACGTGAAGGTGCTTTCCGCGTACGGCATCTTCGTGTTGGCGACGCTCTGCTCCGTCTATGCCTACACGGTGATCCCGCTGTCGCTGGGGCCTGTCCTCGGCGCGGCGGAATACCTGTTTGTCGCCGCGCTGGGCAGGTGTTTCCTCGGTGAAAAGCTCCGCAGGCGGCAGCTGGCCGGCCTCGCGCTGATCGTGGCGGGCATCGCCGTATACGCTCT
>CAZLYF010000055.1:0-15523 GCA_964563725.1 uncultured Oscillospiraceae bacterium | reverse complement strand
GTAGCGGGCCCTGGGGGCGCCCGCTGCCGCGGACCGCAAGCCGTCTGGCGCAAGAGGAGGAACCCGAACATGAAACTCTCGTTTGTCATCCCCTGCTACCGCTCGGAGCGCACGATCGGGAAGGTCGTCGACGAGATCCGCGACACGATGCGCCTGCGCCCGGAGTGCGAGTGGGAAGCTGTGCTGGTCAGCGACTGCTCTCCGGACAGGGTATACGAGGTCATCAAGGGGATGGCGGCCGAAGATCCCCGTATCCGCGGGATGGAGCTGGCGCGCAATTTCGGACAGCACGGCGCCCTGATGGCCGGATACCGTGAAAGCACCGGGGACGTGATCGTTTCTCTGGACGATGACGGGCAGACGCCGGTGGACGAGGTGTTCAAACTCATCGACAAGCTGGACGAAGGCTATGACGCGGTGTATGCCGATTACCGGGAAATCAGGCGCAAGGCGTTTCGCCGCGCCGGCACGCAGATCAACAAGCTCATGATGGAACTGCTGGTGGGCAAGCCCAAGCACATCGTCACCAACAGCTATTTCGCCGTCAGGAGGTTCGTCCTTGAGGTCGCGCTGACCAACCACGGCCCGTTCGTCTATTTTGACGGGATCATTTTCAAGATCACCAAACACGTCGCCTGCGTGGAGGTCACGCACCGCGAGCGCTTCGAGGGCACGTCGGGCTACAGCCTCGGGAAACTGATCGCGCTTTGGATGAACGGGTTTACGGCTTTTTCCATCAAGCCTCTGCAGATCAGCTCTTTCGCGGGCTTCCTTTGCGCCCTGGGCGGCTTTGTGTACGCGGTCGTCCTTGTGATCCGGCATCTGTTCAGGTCCATCACCGTGGAGGGCTACAGCTCCCTGATGGCGGCCATCCTGATCATCGGCGGCCTCATCCTGATCATGCTGGGCATCCTCGGCGAGTATGTCGGCCGCGTCTACCTGTCCATCAACCACCTGCCCCAGTACGTGATCAGGGAGAGGACCTGGGACAAGGCAAAACGCTGAGTCAGGCCCCAGGCATCGAGCCGCGCTCCTTGACGCGGGGGACGCGTTCCAATATCCTTGTATCAGAGGACATGCGAAGGAAGAGGCGCCTATGATCCATTTCAATATCCCCCCCTATTCGGGAAAAGAACTGGAATACATCGCGGAGACCGTGAAGCTCAGGAAACTCAGCGGCGACGGCCCCTTCACGAAGAAGTGCAATGAGTGGATCGAACAGAGGACCGGCGCTGCCAGGGCCCTTCTGACCACCTCCTGCACGCACGCCCTGGAGATGGCGGCCCTCCTGTGCGGCATCGGGCCGGGCGACGAGGTGATCCTGCCTTCCTACACCTTCTGCTCGACGGCGGACGCCTTCGTGCAGCGGGGGGCCAGGCTGGTCTTCGTCGATATCCGGCCGGACACCATGAACCTGGACGAAAACCTCATCGAGGAAGCGGTCACCCCGCGGACGAAGGTGGTCGCGCCCGTCCACTACGCGGGCGTTTCCTGCCGGATGGACAGGATCATCCAGATCGCGGACAAATATCGCCTAAAGGTCGTGGAGGACGCGGCCCAGGGCGTCCTGGCCGAATACGGGGGGAAAGCCCTTGGCGCGATCGGGGATTTCGGATGCTTCAGCTTCCATGAGACGAAGAACTATTCCTGCGGCGAAGGCGGCGCGCTGCTGATGCGCGACGCCGCCTGGCAGGAGCAGGCCGAAATCATCCGCGAGAAGGGGACCAACCGCAGCAAATTCTACCGCGGCCAGATCGACAAATACACCTGGATCGGCTACGGCTCCTCCTACCTGCCCAGCGAGCTCAACGCCGCGTACCTCTGGGCGCAGCTGGAGGTCGCGGACCGCATCAACGAAGACCGCCTCGCCTCATGGCGCTATTATCACGCCGCGCTGCGGCGCCTCGCGGAGCAAGGCCTGATCGGGCGGCCAGAGGTTCCGGAAGGCTGCAGGCACAACGCGCACATGTACTGGATCAAGGCGAAGGACCTGGATGAGCGCACGCGGCTCATCGCGCACCTGAAGCAAAAGGGCGTGGAGACCGTGTTTCATTATGTGCCGCTGCATTCCTCGCCGGCGGGGCTGAAGTTCGGGCGTTTCCACGGCGCGGACCGGCATACCACCCGCGAAAGCGAACGGCTCCTCCGTCTGCCGATGCACTACGGCCTTGCGGAATCCGACCTGGAACAGGTCGTCGCCGCGGTGGAAGGGTTTTACAGGGGATAAGAGGAGGCGCCTGCCACGACCGGCTCAGGCCTTCTTTCCTTCGGACAGTCTCCGGACGATGATCGCCAGGGACACCTTGATCATGTAATAGAAGGAACGGAGCGTGGAGATCGAGCTCTTCCCGCCCTGGCGCTCATGCATGACGGCCGGCACTTCCATGACCCGCGCGCCGCTGACGAGCGCGGACACGACCGCTTCCGGCTCCGGATAGTCCTGCGCATAGCTCTGGGAATACAGGCGGATCATCCTGCGGTTGACGGCGCGGAAGCCGCTGGTGACGTCCGTTACCCGCTGTCCGGTGCAAAGCCTGATCAGGACGCTCAGGAAGCGAATGCCGAACCTGCGTGCGGCGGAAGACTGGTAACCGCTCTTTTCAAGGAAGCGCGATCCGATCACGACGTCGCAGCGGCCTTCGAGGAGCGGCCGGACAAGCTTCTCCACGCAGCCGGCGTCGTGCTGCCCGTCCCCGTCGAACTGGACGGCGATGTCATACCCGTTTTCCCAGGCGTACAGATAGCCGGCCTGGACGCCGCCTCCGATGCCCAGGTTGATGGGGAGGGACAGGTAGGCGGCCCCTCCTTCCTTGAGGAGGTCCCGGGTGCCGTCGGTCGAGCAGTCGTTGATCACCAGGCAATCGGCGAAGGGCGCCTTCTCCCGGAGCGCAGAGAGGACGCCGGGGATGCTGTCGGCCTCGTTGTACGCGGGGATGATCACAAGGATCTTCTGCGCGCTGTTTTCCTTCATGCCTCAGTCCAGCAGGAACGCTTCAAAATCATGGTGGGTCACCTGTTTTTCCTTTGGCGGCAGGGTCATGTAATCCCCGTAGATGCTCGTCAGCCACTGGTGGTAGCCGGACGGCGCGGAATACCTGCTCCCCTCGAACTCCACCCCGACGGTGCCGGACAAGGCCTGCCTGGGGACGATTTCCCCGAGGTAATGGCCCCAGACGATCACCCCGCAGTGGCTCGTATCGCCTCCGTTGAGCTCCCTGGCGATCGCGTCGATCTTCCTTGACATCCTGTAGGGCGACACAAAGCGGAAAAGGCCCTTGCTGACCAGCAGGATCAGGTTGAGAAAGAAGTTCCTCTTGCCGCTGATGACGGGCGATTTGAGGTCGATCACGGTGCGCCGCCACCGGATCCGCCGGATGAGCCGCTTTTGCGCGTCCAGGCTGCCGGGGCAGTTGTCGATGGGGAACACGTCGATGTTGACCCCGATCTCATGGCTGCCGAAATTCACGTTGGTCTCGATCATCCTGGATTTTTCATAGCTCAGCTTGGCGTAGGGGAAGGGCCACCAGGGGCAGCTGCCGATCGAATACACCTTGTGATCCTTGCCCGGCGCGTTGTAGGACTTCAGGAACCTCTCGTACTCCGGCCGGAACATGGCGATGTCGATGTCGTCGTCCCAGGGGATGTAGCCGCGGTGCCGGATCGCGCCAAGGAGCGTGCCGCCGCCGATGAAGTAGGCGATGTCGTTCTGCGTGCAGAAGCGATGGAATTCCTGCAGGATGTCCACCTGCAATGATTTGACTTCCTGAAGGGATAGTTTTTTCATTGCGCGAACCCCTTCCGTTTCCCTTTTTGTCACGCGGACAGCCTTTTTTGCAATATATTGTTTGGCGCGGGATTTGTCAATCTCGGCAATGTCCCGCCGGTAGCCGGGCGCGGCCAGCCCCGCTCAGCTGACGATGCCCCGGTATTCCCGGTCCGCCTTGCGGTAGCTTTCGGGGTCCCCGATGTCGTGCCGCGCGCCCGGCATCTCCATGGCGTATACGGGCGCGCGGCGCGACAGCCAGGCCGCCGCGCTCCCCGGCGCGTCCGGGGAGCAGCCCTCCGCGAGGGCGCTGCCCAGCAGGGGCAGGTCGGCCTTCGCGTAGAGGTAAAACGGGGGGACGTACCAGCGTGAAAACGGCTCGGCGGGCTTTTCCTCCATGCGAAGCACGAGGTCGTCCCCGTCGACGAGCGCGAGGCAGCCCTTCCTGAGCCGTTCCGGGTCCTCCTCGGGGTAGCGCATGACGCAGCTCGCGCGCTTTTTTTCCGCGTAGCGGATCAGGCGCCCGAGGGAGAAATCGAGCACGTTGTCCCCGGCGGCCACGAGCAGGTCGTCCGGGGCCCGGAGCCGCTCCGCCGCGAGCTGGATGTCCCGGACCGCCCCGAGGCGCGTATCGTTGTCCATCGATCCGTCGTCCAGCAGCTCCAGCGGGACGGACAGCCGCAGGCTCTGGGCCCACTGTTCGAAATGGCGGATGAAACGGTGGTTGCTGACCACGATGACCCGGCTGACCGCCCGGCAGGCGCCGATGTCCGAAAGGAGCCAGTCGAGGATCGGCCTGCCCCCCACAGTCAGCAGAGGCTTGGGGAAATCAAGCGTCAGGGGATGAAGCCGGGTGGCGTACCCGGCCGCGAGCACGACGCAGACCACGTCAGCCTCCTTCCCGGCACGCGCAGCCGTCGGCGGTCCGGCAGAAATGGACCGAGAACCTGTCGGCGAGCTGCGGATAAGCCTTGACGTATTCGCGCGTGACGCTTTCCCTGACGGCCTCCCTGTATCCGGGGTCCACCAGCGCCATGCAGCAGCCGTTGAAGCCCGCGCCGCTGAAGCGCCCGCCGTAGATGCCCTCCGTGCGCAGCATGATCTCATACAGGCGCCTCAGCTGCTCCGAACCCGTCTCGTAGCTGTGGATGCTGCTGTGGCCGCTTTGGAAGGAAAGCCTGCCGAAGGTCACGATGTCCCCCTTCCGCCAGGCCTCCACACCCCGCTCGACCCGTTCGCACTCCGAATAGTAGTGCTCCGCCCTTTTTCGGAAAGACTCGGGCAGCCGCTCCCCGTACCGGTCGAACAGCTCCCGCGGGACGTCCCTGAGCCTCGCGTCCGCGAAGCGGTCATAGGGGAGGCCGGCGTAGGCCTTCAGCGCGTAGGCCGCGGACTTGAGCTCGTCCACGCGGCTGTTGTACGCGGAGCCGGCCAGCACGCGCTCAATGCCGCTGAAAAACACGCCGATCTCCCAGGGTCTCATGGACGGGTGCGCGGGGATGAGCTCGAAGCTGTCGTCCCGCGTGTCAAGGTACAGCAGGTGGTCCTTTTTGCCCAGGACCTCGCAGCTCTGGTCAAGCTTCCCGACGT
Organism: uncultured Oscillospiraceae bacterium; assembly: GCA_964563725.1. Lineage (GTDB taxonomy): Bacteria > Bacillota > Clostridia > Christensenellales > Aristaeellaceae > CAZLYF01. The sequence continues at coordinate 10,170 of CAZLYF010000055.1, read as the reverse complement.
TCACGCCCGAGTAATGGTTCTCGCTCCACAGCGCGGCCGCGATCAGCTGCTGCCCGGAGAGGCGGACATCGTTGGCGCCGCACAGCGCGGACAGGAAGGCGATGACCACCGCCGCGGAAGAGGAGAGCCCGCCGATGGGCAGGGAGCCCTCGATCAGGGCGCGGACCCCGCGCCTGAGCGGGGCCAGCCGGGCCAGGGAGAGCACGGCGCCGCGCAGGTAATCGGCCCAGTCGCCCTGCCGTTCGGGGACGCTTGCGATGTGAAATTCCGTCTTTCCGCTGAAATTGAGGGAATGAAGCTCGACCGCTCCGCTGTCCGTGGGCGCGTAGGCGATGGTGATCCCCCTGTCCAGCGCGAAGCCCGTCACCTTCCCGTGCTGGTGGTCCACGTGTGCGCCCAGCGGGCAGATGCGGTAGGGGCAGAAAGAAAGGCGGACCTCCGCTTCCTTCGGATAGACGACGGAGAAACGTTCACGCAGGTCCATCCCGGTCCCCCCCGCGGCCCTCGCGGCCGCCCGGTTTCGGCAGCAGTTTTTTGATCTGCGCGGCGATCCCCTCCCAGTCCTCCCTCGCCAGGAAAAACAGGGAGGCGCCGTAAAACGCGGCGCTCAGCAGAACGGACAGCAGCCGCCACGCCGTCGCGGAAGACACGCGGTCAAGCGCCGCGGCGAACGCGAACATCAGCAGGGCGCACAGTGCCGGCTTCCCGAGGTTGCGGAGGATCTCCCGCGCCCGGATGCCGATCACGCGCTGCATGACGAAGAGCCCCGGCAGCACCAGGTCCAGCCGCACCGCCGCCCGGGCGTAGACCAGCGGCCAGAACCCGTAGCGGATGGCGATCAGGCAGGCCGGGACGATGAAGGCGATGTCGAGCAGCTGCAGGATCAGGGACAGCCTCGGCTTTCCGCTGGCCCGGTACGCTTCGCTGTACAGGCTGACCATCACGACGCGGACGGCCGAGGTCAGCGCCCAGGCGCCCACGATATTGTTCGCGTCGGCCCACCCCTGCCCAAACAGGATCAGCACCGCGAGCTCGCGCTGCACGAACACCCCGGCGCCCAGGGGGAAGAGCAGGTACGCGACGAGCTTCTGCGCCGTGAGGAAGGCGTTCCCGAAGCGCGCCCGGTCGTCCTGCAGCCTGGACAGGGCGGAGAACAGCACCGGGGTCACGGAGGAGAGGACGACGAACATCAGGGTGTTGACCATGGTCAGGGACTGGCGATAGATGCCCAGGCAGTAGCTGCTCAGGAGGCTTGAGATGAGGAAGGCGTCGATCCAGGACGAAAACCACACGGCAAGCTGCTCGGCGATGGTCCAGGAGCAGAACGAAGCCATTTCCTTCAGCAGGCTCAGGCGATAGAAAAAGGCGGGCTTCCAGGAAGAGCGGAGGCTGAGGTACAGCGCCTGGAACAGCTGGCTCAGGAGGTTGGCGGCCACGATCGACCAGTAGCCCGCGCCCAGCGCGGCCAGGGGGACGGTGACCGCCATGAACAGCAGGGCCGCGGCGGTGCGGCTCCTGAACAGGGGCCGAAAGTCGAGCCTTCGCCTGAACACGGCGGTCTGCACGCTGGAGAAGGGGGTCATGAACAGCTGCAGGGCCGCGATGGCCAGGACGTGGCCCAGCCCGCCGCTGCCCACCAGCGCGGCCAGAGGGGCGCGAAAGGCGAAGACAGCCGCCCACAGCAGCGCCGAAACGGCGAGGTTTGTCCAGAAGGCGACGCTGGTCCGTTTCCTGAAGTCCTCCCCGTCCGGGGACGCGTGCTGGATGACATATTTCTGGAACCCGGAGTCCGCGAAGATCTCCGCAAAGGTCGTGACCATGGTGACGGTGGCGACCACACCGAAGACCTCCGGGCGGAGCATCCTCGCCAGGACCATGTTGGCCGCCGGATAGATGATCTTGGAAAGGACTTCCGTCAGCGACGACCATTTCGCGGCCTCGGCGACGCGGGCGGCGTCGATCCGCGCCGGGTCCGCGCCCGCGGGCGTCACCGGAGACGGCTGGCGATGAAGGTCTCCCATTCTCTCCCTATCCTGAAGTACTCGAGCCTGCCCCTGACCGCGAGCGCCTTTTGCGCCATGCCGGCCGCGCGCGCGGGGTCGGAGAGGACATAGTCGATCTTTTCGGCCAGTTCCGCCTCGTCCCCCACCCGGAACAGGCAGCCGTTCACCCCGTCCTCGATCAGCTCAGCCGCGACGCCGGAGTCGAAATCCGAAGAGATGACGGGGATGCCGCAGGCCATCGCTTCCACCAGCGCGTTGGGGAAGCCCTCAAAGTCGGAGGAGAGCACGAACAGGCCGGCGTCCCGGTTTTTGGGGATGGCGTCCTTTACCTCCCCCTCGAACACGACGGAATCCGAAAGCCCAAGCGACGCCGCGAGCGCGGTCAGCTCGTCCCTGAGCCGGCCCACCCCGAAAATGTGCAGCTTCGCCTGTGGGTATTTCCGGACAGTCTTGCAAAAGGCCCTGATCAGCAGCGCGTGGTTCTTCTGGCCGATGAGCCGCCCGACGCTGATGAGCTTCAGGGAATCCCTCACGGCAGCGGCGCTCTCAAAGGGCTCCCCGCCCGCCCCGGACAGGGGGTTCATGATGACCGCGGCGTTTTTGAGCTTCCTGAAGTCCGGGCTTTCCCGCACCCGCCTGCTCTGGAAGACGACGCCGGCGATGCCTGGGTACGCGCAGCGCCGGAACAGCCTGTGGGAAAGCGGATACACGTTGGCGCTGTTGCGGACCGAAGTGAAGACGGGCACGCGCAGCGCCCTGCAGCTTAAGATCACCGGCAGCTCGGAATGAAACAGGAAGACGACGGCCGCGTCCGGGCGCGTCTTCCGAATCAGGCGGAACAGGCGTTTGAAGATCCTCAGGTGGACCCACACCCTGCCCGGCAGGCTGCCCTCCCCGCCGTCCGCCTTCAGCTTCACCTGGCGGACCGCCGGGAGCAGGGGATAGAAGCCCGAATCAAGGTCCGTATTGACGTAGTACGTCTCGTGGCCGAGCTGGGAAAAGCAGTTTGCCAGGGTCGCCATGACGCGTTCGGAGCCGCCGGACGTGTTGGTCGCGATGATGAACATGATCTTCATGAGGACCGGCACCCGTTTCCTTTCGGGAAAGAATCGGCTCCGCAAGCAAAGGGCAGGGACCGAATAGCGGCCCTGCGTCCTCAGGCAGGGTAGCATCACGGTCAGGGGCTGTCAATCGCCAGCGGAGCCCTCCGCGCTGGCCATCCGCGGCGCGCGGGGGTATAATCGGGCATCCCCATCCTTTGGCCGGGAGTCTGCGATGCGTGCCTCCGTGGTCCTGGCGCTCTACAACGGGGCGCGTTTCCTTGATCCCCTGCTCGATTCCCTCAGGCGCCAGACGCGGCCCGCGGAGGAAGTCCTGCTGGTCGACGACGCGTCCACGGACGGGACGCCCGGGCTTGCCGAGCGCTATATCCGGGAGCACGCCCTCCCTCACTGGTCGCTGAGGCGCTTTGAAGAGAACGCGGGCTATGTCGGCAACTTCTCCCGGGGGATCGCCGCGGCCCGGGGGGACCTCGTCTTCCTCTGCGACCAGGACGACGTCTGGGACCTGGGCAAGATCGAAGCCTGCGCGGACGTCTTTGATCGGCATCCCGACGCGCTGGCCCTCTGTTCCGCCGTGTCCCTGATCGACAGCCGGGGACAGCCCGCCGGCGCGCCGCTCTCCTCCCTGTCGGCGCTGCTTTCCCGGCTGTCGCGGGAGACGCCGCCCGGCGGCCTCAGGAGGCTTGCGGGGACCCGCGCGCGCCCCCTGCCCCTGCTGATCGACAACCTGGCGCCCGGCTGCGCGCTGGCCTTCCGGCGGGAGGTCGGCCAGGCCTACCTCGCGTCCGGCCCCCACGGGATCCCCCACGACTGGGAACTGAACATGATCGCGGCCGCGCGCGGAGGCCTTTTCTTTTTGAACCGGCCGCTCGTGCGCTACCGTCTCCACGACCGCAACACCACCGGGCTGTTCAGGCCGGACGCGGCGGGGCGGGACTTTCAGGAGCGGCGGCTCTTCCTGCACGGGCGCATCGAACGCCAGTTTGGGGCGCTGCTCAGGTACGACCCCTACGCGCAGCGTCACGCCGAAGGCATCCGCCAGCTGCTGTTTTGCCGGGGGAGGCTGCTTTCCGAGCCCTGCCTGTCAAACTGGCTCAGGCTGCACGGTCACCCGCTCCTCTACGCGAGGCTCTTCCCCGCCCGCGCGCGGCTCGGGGACCTCGCGGCGGCGCTGCCGCGGGCCCGGCCCGGGGGAGGCCGGTCAAATTGACCCTCCAAAGAGGCGCGTGCTATACTTTCCGCGGCATAAAAACCGGGACGGACGCCCCGACAGGAGAAAAGCGGCGATGTGGGCAAAAGGCAGTCGCGTGGTGGTCAAGGTGGGTTCCTCCACGCTGATCCATTCTTCCGGGAAGGCGAACCTGAGGGAGATCGAGACGCTGGTGCGCGTCCTCGCGGAACTGATGAACGAGGGGGTGCAGGTGGTCCTGGTCACCTCCGGCGCCATCGGCATGGGGATGGGCAAGCTTGGGCTCAGGGAGCGCCCGAAGGACACGCCCGGCAAGCAGGCCGCCGCCACGGTCGGCCAGTGCGAACTGATGTACATGTATGACAAGATGTTTTCAGAGTACGGCTACAAGGTGGGCCAGCTGCTGATCACCAAGAGCGACGTGGAAGATCCGGAGCGGCACGGGAACCTGGTCGCGACCTTCGAAAAGCTCTTCGCCTTCAGCGTCGTCCCCATCGTCAACGAGAACGACGCGGTGGCCGTGGAAGAGATCGTATACGGGGACAACGACAGCCTGTCGGCCATCGTGGCGGTCCTGATCGGGGCCAGGGCCCTGGTAATCCTGACGGATACGGACGGGCTGTACAGCGCCAACCCGAAAAAGGACGGGGACGCCCGGCGCATCCCCGAAGTGGAGCGGGTCACCGACGAAATCAGGCGGCTGGCGGGCCGCGACGGGGGAAAGCTCGGGACCGGCGGGATGGAGACCAAGGTCCACGCCGCGCAGGTGGCGACCGAGGCGGGCATCGACACCTTCGTCATCAGCGGGAGGCCCCCGCAGAACATCTACAGGCTGATGGACGGGGAAGACGTGGGGACGCATTTCAAGGCGGTGACCGGCGATGCTTGAGGACATGGGCAGGCGGGCAAAGGAAGCCTCGCGGAAGCTCGCGCAGGCGACAGGCGCGCAGCGCGACGCCGCGCTGCGCGCGATGGCGGCGGCGCTTCTTGAAAACACCGGGAAGATCCTCTGTCAAAACGCCCTCGACATGGAGAACGGCCGGCAGGCCGGGCTCTCCGCGGCGCTGCTGGACCGTCTCCTGCTCAACGAAAAGCGCGTCAGGGACATGGCGGAGGGGCTGCGCGGCGTGGCCGCGCTGCCCGATCCGCTCGGCCGGGTGCTCTGGCAGGACGGGAGGCCAAACGGCCTTTCCATCAGCCGTGTGTCCGTCCCCCTGGGCGTGGCGGCGGTCATCTACGAGGCGCGCCCCAACGTGACGGCGGATTCGGCCGCGCTGTGCCTCAAAAGCGGCAACGCCGTGATCCTGCGCGGCGGCAAGGAGGCGGCGAACAGCAACGCCGCCGTGGCGGAGGTCCTGCGCGCGGCGCTCAGGGAGGAAGGGCTCCCCGCGGACTGCGTCCAGCTGGTGCGCGACACCACAAGGGAGAGCGCGGAAGCGCTGATGAAACTCAGAGGCTGGGTCGACGTACTCCTGCCCAGGGGCGGGCGCGGGCTGATCCAGTCAGTGCTGCGCAGCGCGCAGGTCCCGGTCATCGAGACCGGCGAAGGCGTCTGCCATGTCTATGTCGACAGGGCGGCGGACCCCGGGATGGCCGCGGAGATCATCTTCAACGCCAAGACCTCCCGGCCCTCCGTGTGCAACGCCGCCGAATGCATGCTGATCCATGTTGGCGCCGCGGAGGCGGCGCTGCCCCTGATCGCGCGCAGGCTGGCCGCGAAGGGCGTGGAGATCCGGGGCGACGGGCGCGTGCGGGAGATCCTCCCGGAGGCCCGCGAGGCGACGGAAGAGGACTGGGGGAAGGAATTCCTGGACCTGGTCATCGCAGCCAGGGTGGTGGACAGCATGGAAGAGGCGATGTCGCACATCCGCCGCTACGGCACCGGCCACAGCGAGGCCATCGTCACGGAGGACCCCGCCGCGGCGGAGGCCTTTCTCCGGGGCGTCGACGCCGCCGCGGTCTACCACAACGCCTCCACGCGCTTCACCGACGGCGGGGAGTTCGGCTTCGGCGCCGAGATCGGCATCTCCACCCAGAAACTGCACGCCAGGGGCCCGGTGGGCGTTGAGCAGCTGACGAGCTACAAATATGTCGTCCGCGGCAGCGGGCAGGTCAGGGGATGACGGGATGAGATACGCGTTCATCGGGCTGGGGAACATGGCGGGGGCAATCCTTGCCGGCATGAAAAAAAGCGGTCGCTTCGAGCGGGACGCGGTGTGGGGCTACGACACAGACGCGGCCAGGACAGAGGCTTTTAGGGAAAGCTGCGGCCTGGTCCCCGCCGCCTCCGTCGGTGAGGCGGTGCGGGAGGCGGAGACCGTCGTGCTGGCGGTCAAGCCCCAGGTGCTCGAGGACGTGCTGCCCAAGGTGCGGGAAGCGCTTCAGGAAGGGGCGCTGGTCATCACCATCGCGGCGGGCAAGCCCCTGTCCTTCTACGAACGCCGGCTGGGGCCGCAGGCGCCCGTGATCCGCGTGATGCCCAGCATCAACGCCAAGGTCGGCGCGGCGGCGTCGGCGCTGTGCGGCAACGCGAAGGCCACCCGGGACCAGCTGTCCCTGGCGGTGAGGCTGTTCGAGTCGGTCGGGAGCGTGACGGAGGTGAGGGAGGACCTGATCCCGGTCTTTTCCGCGGTCGGCGGCGCTGCCCCGGCCTTCGTGTTCCTGTTCATCGACGCGCTCGCCTCCGCCGGCGTCAGGGCGGGCCTTGCGAGGCCCGCGGCGCTCCGCCTGGCCGCGGACACGGTGCTGGGGAGCGCGATGCTTTTAAAGAGCAGCGGGGAACACCCCTGCGCCCTGGCCGACCAGGTCTGCTCGCCGGGGGGCACCACCATCGAGGGGATCCACGCGCTCAAGCGGCTGGGCTTTGAGCACGCGGTCCAGGAGGCGGTGGCGGCGGTGCTCGGCAAGGACAGGACGATCGGCGGGGACTGAGGGGAGGAAGGCATGGGCAAGGAGATCCTGGTGATGACGGGCAGCGCCCGGCGCGGGGGCAACAGCGACCTGCTCGCGGACGCCTTCATCCGCGGCGCGTCGCGGGCCGGCCACCGGCTGACCAAATACGAGGCGGCCTTCCACGACATCCGGGGCTGCCTCGCCTGCAACCGCTGCTACAGCCTGGGCGAGGCCTGCGTGTACAAGGACGATTTCAACGCCCTGGCGCCGCTGCTGGAGCGCGCGGACGCGATCGTCTTCTCCACGCCGCTGTACTGGTACAGCTTCCCGGCCAAGCTCAAGGCCGCGATGGACAAGTTCTACGCGCTCATCACCGGCGAAAGGCCACTGGCGGGCAAGGAGAGCGCCCTGATGGTCGCCGGCGCAGACGACAGGGAAAGCGGCTACGCGGGCATCCTCGGCAGCTATGGGATCATCGCCGACTACCTGCAGTGGAAGGATCGGGGCCGCATCGTCGCGATGGGCCTGGACAAGCCCGGCGCGGTGCGGGACACGCAGTGGGTCCTGCAGGCGGAGGAGCTGGGCGCGACGTTCTGAGTTCTCCGCCGCGCACAGGCTCTTTATGGCGGGCCTTCCTCCCCGGCGAGTTCCAGACGGTCCTCAAGGTCGCGGAGGCGCAAAAACAGCGGGCGCTCCTCCGGCGTACGGTTCGGGGCGTGCAGGGCGAGGCGCAGACCTCCCTCGAGGTCCCTGAAGATCATCCCGTGCCCGCCGTCGGGGCCGTACAGCGGGCGTTCCGCGTGCCGCCAGGGGCCCGTGAGCGCGCCGCTGCGGCTTTCGGAAAGGCCCGCGGCGTAGCCCCCCTCACACAGGCTGGACCAGAGCAGCCACAGCCGGCCGCCCTCCCCCCGGTACAGGAAGGGGCCGTCCGTTACGTATCCTTCGACGCCGCTGGAATGGCGGATTTTTTTTGGCCAGGGCGCGTCCTTCGCGGAGAACAGCGTGATCGCCGCGCCCTCCGGCCCGCTCAGGTCCTCCCTCAGCCGCCGCGCGCAGACGGTGCCCCCGCCCTCCTGGACCCATTCGTGGCAGAATACGACCCAGGGCCGGCCCTCCGGGTCGGCGTAGAGCGTGCCGTCCAGGCACTCCCATTCGGGCGGCGTCACCGCCTCCGCGCCCCAGGGCAGGAAGGGGCCCAGCGGGCGGGCGGCCCGCAGGATACTCGTCGCGCGCCGCCGGCCGGGCGCCTTGAACGAGGCGAACAGGTAATAGGCTCCCCGCCAGGGATGCATCTCCGGCGCCCAGAAATTCTCCGTGCCCCAGAAACCTCCATCCGCGGAAAAGACCTTGCCGGCTGGCTCGAACGCGCGGAGATCCCGGCTCAGATAGGCCTCAAAGCCCTCGCCCCTGCCGCGCCAGCAGTCCCTGTCGGTGGTCCCGTACAGATGGTACAGGCCGCCCTCGAGGTACACGAAGGGGTCCCGCATCCGGATCCCGCTTCTGTCGATCACCTGCGCCTCCTACGCCAGCGGCGCTGTCCGCCGGACGTTCCCGGCGTGGTCGGTCACGACCCGCATGCCCGCCGCGGTCTTGAAGGCCTGCCTGCCGTCGACCTGCGCCACCGCCTGTTTTCCGTCGCAGGCCAGCCTGTACCTGTGATCGCCCCAGCGCTGCTCATACACCGTGTCCGCCCCGCCCGCGGCGCCCCACCACAGTTCCTCGCCCCTAAGGTGCACCCCGTGCAGGCGTGAGATGAATTCCAGCGCGGCCAGCATCGTCGGCCCGTAGCCGTCCCGGCCGCCGGAAGCTTTTCCGCTGAAGGGGTCGAACTGCTGCGGGAACAGGCTCCCGTCGCCCAGGGCCGCAAACAGCCTGGCGGCCAGCCGCGGGAGCAGCCGCCCAAAGCCGTAGTTTTCCAGCGCCCGGATCGCCCTCTGCCAGGTCAGGCCCTGCGGCTGGCCGCTCCAGTCGTTGCCCGGATGGTTGCGGAACAGGGGGTCGCTGGCGGCGACGGAAGGCAGGGGAAAGGGCGTCCAGAACTCCGCCGGGTTCAGGAGGTGCTCCCTGACGAAGCGGCCGGCCATGTCCCGGGAGAAGGAGCCCCAGTACATGCAGCGCAGGTTGTTGTGCACGAGGACGTCCAGCACGCGGCCGGTCCTGTCCCGGTCATAGCAGGCGCCCCGCGCTTCATCCCACAGGCGGGCGCGGAGCTTTTCCCGCGCCTCCCGGGCCTTCCGCTTCCAGCGGGGCTCCTCCCCCGTGCCGAGGATCCCCGCGATGGCCGCCAGCGTTTCGCGGGCGGAACAGGAGTAGCTCATCACGTCCATGGAGGCCATGGGGACGACGGAGAAGCCCTCGGGCGCTTCGTCGGCTTCCCACCAGAAGGGGGCGTCCCCGTAGCGGAGGGCCCCGTCCTCGCCCGTATCCGTGACGCACCAGGATTCAAGGCAGCCGTCGCCGTCAGAGTCCCTCACCCTCCACAGGTAGGCGTCGAAACCTTCCAGCGCCGCCTGCAGCAGGCGGAGGTAATCCCTGTCCTTTCCCGTCCAGTAGTACAGGTCCATCGCAGGCGCCGGGAAGCAGAAGCCCTGGAACTTGTTGAACTGCGGCGTCACGCGTCCGTTTTCCAGCATGATGCTCCCGGGTAGGCGCCCGTCCGGGCGCCGGTGCTCCATGAACAGAAGCGTGTTGTTCAGGGCGGCTTCCAGGTCCCGCTTGGCGTACATCTCCCCGCCCATGGGCTGGGTCTCCAGCCAGATCTTCTCGTAGCCGCCTCCTTCCACCAGCACTTTGCGGCCGCCGAAATCGCGCAGGTTGCCTTTGAGCTTCGCCTCGGCCGCGTCAAAGAGCTTCTTCAGCGCTTCGTCGCCCGTCTCAAAGCCGACGCCCGTCGGAACGATGTCCATGCCCGCCTCCCGGTCCGCAGCCGCGCGGCGCTTTTCCGCCCGGCGCCCCGCGTTTCCTATGCCTCGGGGCTTCCTGATTGGCGGTCCCGTCAAAAGGGGGCTTCCCTCCGCCGCGGGCG
>CAZLYF010000054.1:16145-17722 GCA_964563725.1 uncultured Oscillospiraceae bacterium | reverse complement strand
CTGAGGGACATGGCTGAAACGATGTACCAGAAAGACGGCTGCGGCCTTGCCGCGCCCCAGATCGGCATCCTGCGCCGCATCGCCGTCATCGACCCGGGGGACGGCCTCAAGGAGTTCATCAACCCGCAGATCATCCTGGCCGAGGGGGAAATCGGCCTGGTGGAGGGCTGCCTGAGCGTCCCCGGCCGGCGCGGGCACGTGATCCGGCCGGAAAAGGTCCGCGTGCGCGCGCAGGACCGAGGGGGCGACTTCTTCGAGCTCAGCGCGGACGGCCTGCTCGCTCGCGCCCTCCAGCACGAGATCGACCACCTCGACGGCGTGCTGTACGTGGACAAGATGGACCACGAGGTGTTTGACGACGAGCAGGAGACGCGTGCGGAGGGGCAGAAGTCCCCCGGGAAGGCGGTATAAGCCGTGCCGCTGCGCGTCGTGTTCATGGGCACCCCGGACTACGCCGTCCCCTCCCTGCGCGCGCTGCTCGAGGCGGGCTACGACGTGGCCGCGCTGTTCACGCAGCCCGACAGGCCCCGCGGCAGGGGCGGGAAGCCGGCGGCTCCGGCTGCCAAGCTGTTCGCGCTCGAACGCGGCGTGCCCGTGCGCCAGGTGGAAAAAATCAGGAAGGACGGCGTGGAGGAACTCAAGCGGCTGTGCCCGGACCTTTGCGTCACAGCCGCCTTCGGGCAGATCCTCTCGCAGGAGCTCCTGGACATCCCCAGGCTCGGAACGGTCAACGTGCACGCCTCCCTGTTGCCCCGCTACCGCGGCAGTTCGCCCGTCCATTGGTGCCTGATCAACGGCGAGACGCGCACCGGCGTGACCACCATGATGACGGACAGGGGGATCGACACCGGGGACATCCTGCTGCAGGAGGCGACGGACATCCTTCCGGAGGAAACGGCCGGGGAACTCACCGGGCGGCTGGCGATCCTTGGCGCGGACCTGCTGCTCAGGACCCTCGCGCTTCTTGCGGAAGGCCGCTGCCCGCGCAGGAAGCAGGAAGAGGCCCAGGCTTCGTGGCACCCGATGCTCACAAAGGAAATGGGCCTGATCCGCTGGGACAGGGACGCGAACAGCATCGTCTGCCTGGTCCGCGGGCTCAATCCCTGGCCCTGCGCGCAGGCGCTCCTTCCCTGCGGGCCGATCAAGGTGCTTGCCGCGCGCGAGGCGCAGGGTTTTCCCGCGCTGGAGGCGGGCACGGTGCTCTCCGCGGACGGCAGGCAGGGTCTGGTCGTCGCCGCGGGGGAGGGAGCCGTGCGCATTGTGAAACTCAAAGGCGAAGGCGGCAGGGAGATGCACGCCGAGGACTACCTGCGCGGACATCCGCTGCCGGCCGGTTGCCGGCTCCCCTCCGGGGCCTGAGGCAAGGCCACCCGAAAGGAAGGCTATGAGCGAAAAGGACAAGCGCGGGGAGCGGCCGCAGGGCGGCAAGCCCCGCCCGGCGCAGGGCGTCCCCGCGCGAAGCGCGGGGCAGGGTCCAGGGACGCCCGGACGCTTTGGCGGGAATACGAGGCCCGCGGGCAGAACCTCTCCTTCCTATCCGCCCCGGCGCGGGCCGTCAACCTTCCGGCCGGCGAGAC
>CAZLYF010000054.1:0-16045 GCA_964563725.1 uncultured Oscillospiraceae bacterium | reverse complement strand
GCCCGGAGCCGGGCCCCCCGGCGGACGGGCGCCCTGCGCCCAGGCCCGCGCCGCCGAACGCCCCCGCGCCTGCGGACAGTTCCCGTCCGGTGTCCCCCGCGCCCAGGCCCGCGGGCAGAACCTCTCCTTCCTATCCGTCCCGGCGCGGGCCGTCAACCTTCCGGCCGGCGAGACGCCCGGAGCCGGGCCCCCCGGCGGACGGGCGCCCTGCGCCCAGGCCCGCGCCGCCCCATTCTCCCTTCCCGCGCGGAGGCCCGCCGCTGCCCGGCGCGGCTCCCTTCAACCGGCCGCCCCTGCAAAGGACGCAGTCCCCGGCCGCCCCCCTCTCAGCGGACGCCCGCCGGACCGCCCTGCAGGTGCTGGACCGTGTGCTCCTGGACGAAGGCTTCGCCTCCCTTTCGCTGGACGAGCAGTTCAGGAACAGCCGCCTGTCCCAGGCGGACAGGCGGCTCTGCTCCGCGATCGTCTACAGGACGCTTGAAAACCTCGGCCGCATCGATTTCGCGCTGGACCATTTCCTGCGCGACGCCGGCGCGGTGGAGCCCAGGGTCAGGAACCTCCTGCGCCTGAGTGCGTGCCAGATTCTGCAGATGGACCGCGTGCCCGACAGCGCCGCCGTCAACGAGGCGGTGGAGATCACGCGGGAACTGGGGCTCGAGGACCTCACCGGGCTGGTCAACGGCGTGCTCAGGAACCTCGTCCGCGGCCGCGGGAGCATCCCCTGGCCCGGGGAGGAGGACGGGGTGCGGCGCCTGTCCGTGACCTTGTCCATGCCTTCCTGGCTGGTGGAGAAGCTGATCGCCTCCTATGGGGCGGAAACCGCCGAAAAGATCCTCTCCTTTCGCCGGGAGGCCCACTGGGTCAGCGTCCGCCCGAACCTGATGCGGGTGACGGAAGAAGAATTCGGAAAGATCCTCTCAAAAAAGGTCTGGCGGGCGGAAAAGGGCCTGATGCCGGGCGCGTGGCGCGTCCGGGGCGTCAGCGACATCTTCAGGGACAGCGATTTTGCCGCGGGCCTCTTCAGCATCCAGGGAGAGGGCAGCATGGCGGCCGCGGAAGCGTTGGGCGTCCGGCTGGGGATGCAGGTGCTGGACTGCTGCGCCGCCCCGGGGGGCAAGACCGCGTATCTCTCGGAGAAGATGCAGGGGACCGGCCGCGTCCACGCCTGGGACCTGCATCCCCACCGCGTTGAGCTCATCAAGGCTCAGGCCCTGCGGCTCCGCCTGTACAACGTCCGCCCGGCGGTGCGCGACGCGATGGAATTCAGGGAACAGCTGGAGGGGAGCATGGACGCGGTGCTCCTGGACGCGCCCTGCACGGGGCTGGGGGTGATGGACGACAAGCCGGACGTCAAGTATCGGATCACGCCGGAAGCCCTCGCCTCCCTCGTGGAGACGCAGGGAAAGCTGCTGGAAACCGTCAGCCGCTACGTGAAGCCCGGCGGCGCGCTCGTGTACGCCACCTGCAGCATCCTTCCGGAGGAAAACGAGCAGCAGGTGGAAGCCTTCCTGAGCGGGCGCCCGGAGTTCCGTGCCGAGCCCCTGCCGCCCTCCATCCCGGAAGCCCTCCGCAGGTGGGAGGGCCCGTCCGGGCTCCAGCTCCTGCCCTTCAGGGACGGGGTCGAAGGCTTCTACATCTGCAGGCTGCGGCGCGCATGAAAGGGGAAGAGAGGCCCGAGCTCCTCGGAATGGACCCCCCGGAGCTGGAAAGCTACCTTGGCGCCCTGGGCCTGCCGTCCTTTCGCGCGCGGCAGGTGTTTTCCTGGCTGCACCGGGGGGCCGCTTTCGCGGAGATGACGGACCTGCCCCTCTCCCTTCGCGCCTCGCTCAGCGAGGCCGCGGTGGACCAGCCCGTCAAGATCGCCGAAAAGCGCGTCTCCGGCCGCGACGGGACAACGAAATACCTGTTTGGCCTCGGCGACGGCAACTGCGTCGAGGGCGTGCTGATGCGCTACCGGCACGGGCTGACGCTGTGCGTTTCCACCCAGGCGGGCTGCAGGATGGGCTGCGCCTTCTGCGCGAGCACCATGGGGGGTCTTCACAGAAACCTGACGGCCGCGGAGATGCTGGGCGAGGTCGTCTGCGTCAACCGGGAGCTCAAGGGGGAAAACGTCGGAAACCTCGTGCTGATGGGCAGCGGCGAGCCGCTGGACAACTATGATCAGACCGTCCGCTTCCTGCGGCTCGTCAGCCACCCCGATGGCCTGCGCATCGGCATCCGGCGGGTCTCCCTGAGCACCTGCGGGCTGGTGGAGGGGATCCTGCGCCTGGCCGGCGAGGGCCTTCCCGTCACGCTGTCCGTGTCGCTGCACGCCCCCAACGACGGGATCCGCGCCCGCATCATGCCTGCGGCGAGGGCGAACCCCATCGACAGCGTGCTCTCGGCCTGCCGGACCTACATCCTTAGGACAGGCCGGCGGGTCATCTTCGAGTACGCCCTCATCCGCGGCGTCAACAGCGAGCCCCGTCACGCCGCGGAGCTCGCCGGCAGGCTTCGCGGGATGCAGTGCCATGTCAACCTCATCCCCCTCAACCCTGTCCCCGGGCGCCCCTTCAGGGGCGCGGGCGAGGCTGAGACGGCCGCTTTCCTCGGGGAGCTTCAGCAGAGAAACATATCTGTGTCGCGGCGGCGCGGGATGGGGGACGACATCGCCGGCGCCTGCGGCCAGCTCAGGCGGCGCGCGCTTGAAGGCGCGGCCTGCGGGGAACCCGCGGGCCCAGAAGCCCCCGGCGAAAAGGCGCAAGGAGGGGATCACGCGTGAAGGCAGTGTGCAGGACGGACATCGGCAAGGTCCGGCTGTCAAATCAGGACGCCTCCCTGCTGCTTGAGGGAGAGCACCCTGTGTATGCGGTGGCCGATGGGATGGGCGGGCACCGCGGGGGCGACGTCGCCAGCGCCATGGCGGTCGGGGGCGTCGCGGAGGCCCTTCGCGGGCTCGAGCCTTCCCAGGAGAGGCTGCGCGGCTGCGTGGAGGATGTCAACCGGCGGATCTTTCTGCGCCAGGCGCAGGAGAGGGACCTCAGCGGCATGGGCACCACGCTCACCATCCTCTGGGAAGGGGAGAAAAGCGTGCTGCTGGGGCACGTGGGGGACAGCCGGGCATATCTGCTGCGCGGCGGGACGCTCCACCGGGTGTCCACCGACCACTCCCTGGTCGGCGAGATGGTGCGCAACGGCACCCTGACCGAGGAGGCGGCCGCGGGACACCCCTACCGCAACGTCATCACGCGCGCGGTGGGGACGGAGGAGACGGTCGCCTGCGACATCGTGTCCATGGACAAGCAGCCCCGGGACCGCTGGCTCCTGTGCTCCGACGGCCTGACGGAATACCTCAGGGACGGCGACATCCGCAGGATCCTTTCGGAGATGAGCCTTGAGAAGGCGGCGGACCGCCTGATGGACAGGGCGCTCAAGGGCGGCGGGAAGGACAACGTGACGCTCCTGGTGCTGGAGGTGGAGGGATGATCGGAAAGGTCCTCACCGAAAGGTACCGGATCGTCGAACTCATCGGAGAAGGCGGGATGGCCACCGTCTACCGCGCGACGGACCTGCGCACGGCGCACGATGTGGCGGTCAAGTTCCTGCGCGAGGAATTCAGGAAGAACCCCGAGTTCCTGGCGCGGTTCAGCCGCGAGGCTGCCGCCGCCAGCAAGATGAGCCACCACAACATCGTCAACCTCCTGGACGTGGGCGTCAGCGACGGGAGCCCTTACCTGGTCATGGAGCACGTGGACGGGAAAACGCTCAAGGAGATCATCCGCGAGCGCAGGAGCCTCCCGGTGGATGTGTCCTGCCAGATCGCCATCCGCATCCTGTCCGCGCTGCAGCACGCGCACGCTGCCGGCATCATCCACAGGGACATCAAGCCGCAGAACATCCTTGTGGACCAGAAAGGCTATATCAAGGTGGCGGATTTCGGGATCGCGCGCGTGGTGGGGACCGGCACGGCGGTCGTGGAAGGCGCAAACGCCGTCATGGGTTCCGTGCACTATTTCTCCCCGGAGCAGGCGAGGGGCGACACCGCGACGGCCGCGAGCGACCTGTACAGCGTGGGGATCGTGCTCTACGAGATGCTCACGGGGGAGCTTCCCTTTGAAGGCGAGACCTCCGTGGCCGTGGCGCTGCAGCATCTGCAGGCGAAGCCCAGGCCGCCCAGCGAACTCACGCCGGACATCCCGCCCTCCGTGGAGGCCGTCGTGCTCAAGGCGCTGGAGAAGGACCCGCAGGCGAGGTACCGCACGGCCCTGGAGATGGCGCAGGCTCTGAAGATCGCGCTGGAGTTCCCCGAAAAGGAAAACACCCGCGACACGCCCGTCCTGCCCGAGGGCGCCGGGAGGGGCAAAAGGCCCCCGGGAGGCAGAAGCGGGAACTTCGGCGGCTTTGGCGCGGCCCTCCTCTCAGTGCTTGTCCTGCTGGGGATCGCCGCGGGCGCCTTCTTCATCTACCGCGACGTCGTCAGCGTGACCTACGCGCCCATGCTGGTCGGCGAAAGCGAGGAAAACGCCGTCAGGCTCGCGAAGAAGGCGGGGCTGTCCCCCCAGATCATGCGCCAGAGCAGCGGGACTGCCGCCGGCATCGTCATCCTCCAGTCGCACGATTACGACTATCCCATGAAAAAGGGCGACGTGATCCTCATCACGGTCAGTTCGGGCCCCGTCAAGCAGACGGTGCCGAAACTGGTGGGCCTGTCCAGGGAAAGCGCGGGGGCGGAGCTTGAAAAGATCGGCCTGAACCTGCTGGTCACCGAGCGCAGGATCAGCGCCGAGCCCTACGACACCGTGGTCAGCCAGGACCCGCAGGGAGGCATGACGCTGGATCACGGGGGCATCGTGCAGGTCGTGGTGTCGGGCGGGGAGGTGCTGGTGCCGAATACGACGGGCCTGCTCCGGGCCGAAGCGCTTCTGGCCTTCCAGCGGGCCAGGCTGCTCGTGGAGAAGATCGACGAGTACCCTGTGGAGGACCCCAGGCAGTATGACCGTGTGGCCGTGCAGCAGCCGCAGGCCGGACAAACCGTGATGGAACAGACCGGGGTGACGCTCGTCGTCTACGTCCAGAAACCCACCCCGACGCCCCAGGCGGGACCGTGAGGCAGGGCCAGCTCCTCGAGGGCCGCGGCGGCCTGTATACCGTAGCCGGCGAAGACGGCGTGCCCTGCGTCGTCCGCGCCAAAAAGAAATTCAGGCGCGAGGGCCTGTCACCGCTTGTGGGGGACAGCGTGCTCTACAGCCCGGGGACGGACGGCGCCCACGGCTGGCTGGAAGAGATCCTCCCGCGCCGGAGCGTCTGCCTGCGGCCCCCGGCCGCCAACATCAGCCTGCTGTGCGTCGTGGTGGCGCCCCTGCCCCAGCCCGACTGGCTGCTGGTCGACAAGCTGCTGCTGTTCGCGGGGACGCAGGATATCCAGCCGCTGCTTGTCGTCAACAAGGCGGACCTGGGCGCGGACCTCTTCGAGGAAGCGCGCAGGGCCTACCGCGGGGCCGGCCTGCAGGTCCTTTCAACCAGCGCCATGCTGCGGACGGGGCTTGAGGAGCTTGGGGAAGCGATGGCGGGGAGCCTGTGCTGTTTCGCGGGGCAGTCGGGGGTCGGCAAGAGCAGGCTGCTGGGGGAACTCCTGGGCCTTGAGCTCAGCCAGGGGGAACTCAGCGAACGGATCCTTCGCGGGAAGCAGACGACCCGGCACACGGCGCTTCTCCTGGGCAGAGGCCTGCGCGTCCTGGACACCCCGGGCTTCAGCCTGCTGGAGCCCCCCGGGGGGATGGACCCGGACGCGCTGCCGGGCCTCTACCCCGAATTTCAAGCCTACGGCGGCCGCTGCCGCTTTGACCCCTGCTTTCACGACCGCGAACCGGGCTGCGCGGTGGAAGCGGCCCGGAAGGCTGGCGACATCGACGCGGGGCGTCTGGAGCGCTACAGGGAGCTGCTCAGGTCGATCAAATCATCCTGGAGGGACAGATATGCTTAAGATTGCGCCGTCGATCCTGGCGGCGGACCCGATGCGCCTGGGGGAAGAGGCGGCGCGGATGCTGGCGGCGGGCGCGGACCTGCTGCATCTGGACATCATGGACGCGCATTTCGTGCCCAACCTGTCGTTTGGCCCCCACGTGGTGGAGGGCCTCCGGCGCCTTTTCCCGGACGCCATGCTCGACGTGCACCTGATGATGACGGATCCCGGGAGCTATCTCCTGCCCTTTTTTCGCGCCGGGGCAAGCGCGATCACCGTCCACGCGGAGATCGGGGACGATGTCGGGGGACTCCTTCAAAAAATCAGGGAGCTCGGGATCCTCAGCGGCCTCTCCCTGAAGCCCGGGACCCCGGCGGAGCGGGCCCTGCCGTTCCTGCCTTTATCGGACCTTATCCTGATCATGACGGTGGAGCCCGGGTTCGGCGGCCAGAGCATGATGCCCGAAATGCTTCGCAAGGCGGAAACGCTCAGGCGCGCGGGATACGGGGGGGTCATCGCCGCCGACGGGGGGATCACGCCCGGCAACGCGGCGCTCGCCGTGGCCAGCGGCGTGGACCAGCTGGTGATGGGGACGGCGCTGTACCGGGCGCCCGATCCCCGCGCGGCGATCTCAGGCTGCCGCGCCCTCGCGGCGCCATGAGGGGCGGGTCCGCCGGCCCCGGCTTCGCCCCGAAACGCTCGCTGGGGCAGCATTTCATCCGTGACGAGGCGCTGCTTGAGGACCTGATCTCCTGCGCCGCAGTGGGCGCAGAGGACGCGGTGCTCGAGATCGGGCCGGGCTTTGGCAACATGACCCGCATCCTTGCCCGTCGCTGCAGGGAGGTCCTGGCCATCGAGGCGGACGGGCGGCTGCTGCCCTATCTGGGCGCGGCGCTCCTGGGCCTGAAGAATGCGCGGGTCGTGCCGGGGGACGCGATGCTTCTTGACCTTGAGGAGCTCCTCGCGCCCCTGGGGCCCTTCCATGTGGTGGCGAACATCCCCTATTACCTGTTCACCCCGCTGCTCAGGCGGCTGCTGACGCTGCCTCTGCCCCTGCTGTCCATCAACCTCACCGTGCAGAAGGAGGCGGCGGAGCGCGTGACCGCCCCGTCCGGCGAGAGGGGCTGGGGCCCGCTGGCGGTGCTCGCGCAGTACAAAACGCTGCCCCGCGCCGTCAGGGAGATCAAAGCGGCTTGCTTCGAACCGCCCCCCAGGGTGGACAGCGTATTTCTGGTGATGCCCCGGCTCTCCGCGCCGCCGGTGAGGCCGCAGGACGAAGAGCTGTTCTTCCGCGTGGCGGACGCCGCGTTCGCTTTTCGGCGAAAGACCCTTCTCAACAATCTGCTCAGCGCCTTCGGGCTCGGGAGAGCCGAGGCCTTTGACCTCCTTGGGCGCGCCGGCCTCCCGCCGCAGGCGCGGGGGGAGGCGCTGCGCCTGGATGATTTCGCCGCGGTCAGCGACCTGCTCGGTCCGCTGCTCAAGGGGCGGGCAGCCCCGCCCCGCCTTAGCGGCTCAGCAGATAAGCCAGGATGATGAGAAGCCCCAGGGCGAACATCATCAGGCTGAAGGACAGGCTGCGGGTGATCCGGTGGATCACCGTGTCCATCTCCTTCCAGGCTGCCGCGAACATGTCCGTAAAGCGGGCGGTGACCGGCCGGGCCCGCAGCAGGGTCCGGTTGGCGAGGCGGGCGGCGCCGTCCGCGAAGCGCCCCAGGGCATAGGTGAATCCGTTGCCCACGGGCGCGGGCTGGCGCTCCTTCAGGCGCGGAAAAACGCTTTTCCACAGGAGCGTTGCGAAGGCGTCCGGCAGATGCCCGGCCGCCCGCGCGAGGAGCAGGCCCGCGGCGCCCGCGGCGGCGGCGAGCGCTTCCGGGATCCTTTCCAGGGCACGGGCTGCCAGCGCGTAGGGTCTTGTGCTCATCAGGTGGTCCGGAAAGCGGTCAAGTGCCCGGCCGGCCAGGGCGCCCAGCCGCACAAGCAGGCCGACCGCGGGGCGGTAGACGGCGTTTTCAAGGTCGAGCCACTTGGGCCACCGGTCCAGGTAGCGCAGGCTGCCGTCCGCCTGCCGGGCCGCCAGCGCCCTGCGCACGAAAAATACGTACAGCAGCGCGCCGATCAGCAGGGACTTTCCCGTCCCCGAAAGGTTCGGCAGCGAAAAGAAATGGACGGCGTGCTCCGGCGGGACGGCGTGCATGAAGGGGAGCGACACATCGGCCAGGGGCGTCATCAGGCGGGCGGGAAGCAGCCCCAGGGGGACGAGCAGCGCGGCGGACAGGCCCAGCGCAAACCTGGAGAGGGGCTTTTGCGCGCCGCGCCCCCCTTCCTCGGCGCCCGCGCCGGGGGCGGGCCTGTCGTGGAAGAGCGCGACGTACAGCTTGAGCATGTAGGCCGCCGTCATACCCCCCGTGACCACGAACAGGGTCTCGGCCAGCCGGTACCAGGACGCGTCCCCGCCGTGCGCCGACAGGTGCGCGACGAATTCCAGCATGCTCTCGTGCAGCAGGGTCTTGCTGATATATCCGCTGAACAGCGGCACGCCGCTGATGCTCGCCGCGCCCACGAGGAAACAGAAATGGAGCAGCGGCTTTTTCCTGCCGAAGCCGCGGATGCCGTTGAGGTCGAGCCTGTGCAGGCGCATGTGCACCACGCCGGCGCACAGGAACAGGATCAGCTTGATGAGGCTGTGGTTGAGCATGTGCAGAACGGTTCCCGAGGCGGCGAGCGCGTTTTCCTCGCCGAGCAGGCCCTGCATGGCGACGCCGACAAGGATGAAGCCGATCTGGCTCATGGACGAGCAGGCCAGCGTCCGCTTCAGGTCCACTGAAAACAGGGCCAGCAGCGCGCCGAGGAACATCGTCGCCAGCCCGCCCATCAGCAGCACGTTTCCCCACGGCGCATCGTGCAGCAGCACCTGCGCGCTGACCGCCAGGATGCCGAAGATCCCCACCTTCGTCAGCACACCGGACAAAAGCGCGCTGGACGGGGCAGGCGCGACGGGGTGCGCCTTGGGGAGCCACACGTGCAGCGGAAACATGCCGGCCTTCGCGCCGAAACCCGTCAGGATCAGCGCGCAGGGCAGGTACAGGGCGCTCCGGTCCGCTTGTTCGGCTGCGCGCAGCAGGTCCCTGAAGGACAGGGTGCCCAGGGCGCTTGAGAGCAGCATCAGCCCCATCAGCATCGCCATGCCCCCGAAGACGGCGATGGCGAGGTAGGTTTCCGCGGCCCGCAGCGCGGCCGGGCTTTCCTCGTGCGCGACCCACAGGTAGCTCGTGAACGACATGATCTCAAAGAACACGAAGGCGGTCAGGAGGTCGTCGGACAGAAAGACGCCCTGGATCGCCCCCAGGGTCAGCAGCGTGAAGGCGCAGTACCGCCCCTGCCTGTGGCCGTGGGCCATGTATTCGGGCGTGAACAGCGAGGTCATCAGCCACATGAAGCCGGCCACCAGCGCGTACA
The DNA here is from genome assembly GCA_964563725.1 of uncultured Oscillospiraceae bacterium. GTDB lineage: Bacteria > Bacillota > Clostridia > Christensenellales > Aristaeellaceae > CAZLYF01. The sequence goes on along the minus strand of CAZLYF010000054.1, from coordinate 6,648 downwards.
GCGAACGGAAGCCGTCCGCCCTGAACGTCAGGCCGAAACCGCAAAGTTCCGGTATGACGAAGAGGGACTCGCCCCCGGAGAGGGCCTGGCGCAGGAGCAGCCCCCCGAAAACCGCTTCGAGGCCCGTCACCGAGGCCATCAGCGCGTAGCAGGCGGCTTTGCCGCGTTTCCAGAGCGGGAGGCAGGGCGCGGCCGCTGCCATGGGCAGCAGGACCATCATGGGCAGCAGAGCGTTCACCGGTTCACCTCCCTACACAAGGCCCGAGGCGGCGCGGAACAGGAAGTCCGAAAGCGGCGCGAAAAAGAAGGCGAGGAGGAGCATCGCCGCGCAGAGGCTCAGCAGCGTGAAGGTGATCTTCCATCCCGGGTCCGCCCTGCCTTCCCGGCCCGCGGCGCCCGCCGCTCCCGGCGGGGCGAAGTACGCGGACACGGAGGGGACCAGGAGGTACATCGCCGTCAGCAGGGAACTTGTCAGCAGCGCGAGGATCCCCAGCAGGGGCAGGACGCCGCCCGCGGCGACCGCGGACTGCGCCAGGGCCCATTTGCTGAGGAAGCCGTTGAGCGGCGGGGTCCCGGCCATCGCCAGGCTGCCCAGGAGGAACACGGCGGTCGTCAGGGGCAGGGCGCGGCGCGCGCCGCGCAGGTCCCTGACGAGGACCCTGCCCGACAGCATATAGGCGCCTGCGGCGAAAAACAGGATGATCTTCATCAGCGCATGGAACACCATGTGCGTCAGGCCTGCCGCGAGCCCGCGGGGAGTCATCAGCAGCGCTCCCAGCAGGATGTAGGACAGGTTGCTCACGGTGGAATAGGCCAGGCGGCGCTTGAGGTCCTGGTCGCGCAGCGCCGTTGCGCAGCCGTACACGACCGTGAACACGCTCACCGCGAGCGGAAGCTGCTGGGCGATGCTCCCCGCCAGCGCCGCGGTCCCGAAGCTGAAGTAGGTGACCCGGATGATGGAAAAGACCCCTGCCTTGACGACTGCGACGGCATGCAGAAGCGCCGTGACCGGCGTCGGCGCGACGGAGGCGGCAGGCAGCCAGGGGTGCAGCGGAAAGACCGCGGCCTTCACCCCGAAGCCGAAGAAGCAAAGGAGGTATCCGAACCTCAGGTCCCGGAGGCTCTCCGTTCCGGCGCCCCCGAACAGCCCGCCATAGACAAAATCGGTCGTGCCGCCGCTGTAGTACATCACGTAGATCATGCCGACAAAGGCGAAGGCGGCGCCGCCAAGGGAGTAGTACAGGTATTTGAGCCCCGCCGAAACGCTCTTTTCACTGCTCCCGTACATCACCAGCGGCAGGGTGCTCAGCGTCATCAGCTCGTAGAACAGGTACAGCGTCAGCAGGTTCGCCGAGACCGCGATGCCCAGCGTCACGCCGTAGGTCATGGTGTAGAAGGCGAAGAAGGAGTCCTGACGGGATTTCCCCCGCATGTATTCGATGGCGTACAGGGTGGAGAGCGGCCAGAGGAACACGACGATGCCGGAAAACACCATGCTCAGGCCGTCCGTTTTGAACGATACGCTCAGCGCGTCGGTGATATAAAACAGCGTGACCCCTTGCGTGCCGGGACGGAACAGGGCGGCGCAGGCGAGCGCGGAGGCGGCGAGCACCGCGGCCTCCACATAGATCCCCCGCGCGCGTTCGCTCCTGAAGCGGAAAAGCGGCAGCAGCGCCCCCGCCGCGACGGGCGCGAAAACCGCTGCGATCAGCATGCCTGCGCCTCCCCCGTCACAGCAGCGTATTGGCCAGATCCGTGAACACCCGGATGAAGCCTCCCGGGAAGGTCCCCAGCAGCACCACGGCGGCCGCCAGGATCAGCAGGGGGACCGTCATCAGCCTGACCGGCTCCTTCCTGTCGATGGGGGTATCCAGCGAGCAGCCGTCCGGCAGGGAGAAAAACGCGTTGATGCTGATGGGCAGCAGGTAGCCGGCGGTCAGCAGCGCCGAGACGAGCAGCACGACGGGGACGAGCCAGGTGAACACCTGCACCGGCATCAGCGAGGGATGCTGGATCGCGCCCTCGGCGATGTACCACTTGCTGATGAAGCCGCCGGTGGGCGGGATGCCGATGAGCCCCAGGGAACAGAGGGTGAAGCACCACATCACGATGGGCATGCGCCTGCCCATGCACTTCAGGTCGTTCACCAGGGTCGTTCCGGTGCGGTAGATGATGGCGCCCGCGCAGAGGAAGAGGCCGTTTTTGATGATGGAATGGAAGATGACGTGCAGCAGCGCGCCGGTCATGGACACGGTGTCCAGCAGGAACAGCCCGCACAGCACGTAGGATACCTGGGAGACGCTGGAATAGGCCAGACGCTTCTTGAGCAGCTTTTCCTTCAGCGCCAGCATCGAGCCCATGAACACGGTGAGCGTCGCGAAGGAGAGCAGCGTGGTCTGCACCCAGGTGCCCCTGATGAAATCCGGCCCTACGGTGTAAAACAGGAAGCGGAAGATGCACAGCACGCCCGCCTTGGTGATGACCCCCGACAGGACGGCGCTGGCGGGCGCGGGCGCCACGGGGTGCGCGGTGGGCAGCCAGCCGTGCATCGGGAACATGCCGGCCTTGGTGCCAAAGCCGACGATGGTGACGAACACGACGCCCAGGAGCGTTTCCCTGGACACGGTCAGGGAATCCGTCAGGAGCGACCCGCCGGGCACGAAATAGGCCGATCCCATGTTCGGCACCAGGTAGAAGATCCCCAGCAGCCCCATCGTCGCCCCCGCGACGGAATAGATCAGGTACTTGATCCCGGCCGCGACCGCTTCCTTCGTGCGCTCGTGCAGCACCAGCGCAAGCGAGAACAGCGTGGTCATCTCGAAGAACAGGTACATGGTCACCAGCGTCGCGGCGTAGCACAAGGCGGTCAGGGCCGAGAGGGTCAGCAGGTAAAAGGCGTAATAGCGCCTCTCGTCGTGTTCATGGTCCATGTAGGCAAAGGAGAAAAAGCCGCTCACGGTCCACATCACGGTCATGATCAGCGTGAATACCCTGGACACCCCGTCGGAGCGGAGCGTGATGGGGAGGGTCTCGCCCAGCCAGAAGAGCGTCGTCTCGCGCTCGCCGTCCAGGGCGATCAGGGTGACCAGGACGCATTGCAGCAGGAGGACGACGCCCACAAAGACGCAGCGGTCCCTGCGCGTGCGCTTCACGTCGCGCACCAGTTCGATCAGCAGCCCGGACAAGGCGGGTAGAATCGCGGCCGCAAGCATCAGCAAGCCTTCCATTTGCTCGTCCTCCTAGGAAAATATTGACAGGCCATGTTCGATCACCTTCATCAGGGGGCCGGAAAGCACCCCCAGCGCCACGGTCAGGCCGGCGGAGGCGGCCAGCGCCGCGCAGGCGGCCGCGGGGGGCCGTCGGTAGGCAGGATATTCAAGGGCCCCGGAGGGCTGGCGGTAGAGGGAGACGACGGTATGCAGGAAGTACACCGCGTTGAGCAGCGTGCTCAGGGCGAGGGCGAGCACGACGGTGACGCTCTGCAGGCTGCCCGCCGACAGGCCGGCCGTGGCGAAATAGAGCTTGCTGACAAAGCCTCCCGTCAGCGGGATGCCCACCATGCTCAGCGCGCCCACGGTGAAGGCCACGCCTGACAGCCTGTCGCGATAGCCCGCGCCGTGCAGGTACCTGAAACGCTTGCGGTCCCCCGACACCGCGACCAGGCCCGGGACGGCGAGAAACAGCAGGGATTTGCCCGCGGCGTGCGAGAGCATCTGGAACACCGCCGCCGCCGCGCCCGCCTCGCTGCCCAGGCCCAGCCCCATGTAGATGTAGCCGATCTGGGCGACGGAGGAATAGGCGAGCATCCTGCGGATCTCGCTCTGGCGGATGGCGGAGGCGGAGCCGAGGATCATGCCCGCCACGCCGAAGGCGAAGAGGACGTCGTCGATGTGCTGCGCGTGGATGACCTCCATCCCGATCACCCGGTAGAAAATCTTGATCAGGAGAAAGATGTAGCCCTTGGAAACAAAGCCGGACATCACGGCGCTTGAAAGCCCGGGCGCGTAGGCGTAGGCGTCGGGCGCCCAGCCATGGAAGGGGAACAGCGCGCTCTTGATCGCGACGCCCACGCTGAACAGCGCGATGATCACCGTCAGCGGCAGGCTGTAGGCGCCGGACGCGTGCAGTTCCCGCATGCTCACGCGGATGTTCTCCATCAGCAGGTGGCCGGTGATGCCGTAGGTGAGGGTGACGGCGATGAGGATCATGCCCGATCCCAGCAGGTTCATCACCATGTACCTCGTGGCCGCGACCAGCGTATGCCCGTTCTGGCGCACCGTGATCAGCGCGCAGGCGGCGATGGTGCTGATCTCGATGAACACATAGGCGGTGAACAGGTCGTTGGTGTAAAGCATCACCAGCAGCGCGGCCAGCATCAGGTCCATCATGATCAGGTACAGGTTCTGCTTGGGCCGGCCCATGTTTTCGTCCAGGCGGAAAAGGCCGGCCAGCAGCGTGACCAGCAGCATCAGGGAAAAGGATGCCGCCAGCAGCGCCTCAAGCCTGCCGACCCGCAGCTCGTTTCCAAACGGCGCCGGGAAGTGGCCCATCATGAAGGAATAGGGCGCGTCGTTCCCCAGCGTGTGCGCAAGCGTCGCCGTGTTGAGGGCGAATACGGCGGCGACGGCGCAGAGCGTCAGGACCTTCGCGCCCCGATGGCGAAGCGCGGAGCTGGCGACCCCTGCGCCCAGGCAGAGCATGATGCTCACAAAGGGGAAGTTGCGGACCAGCTCCATCTATTCGCCCTCTTTCCGGGCCAGCAGCGTGATCTGGTCGATGTCCAGGGTGCGGTAACGCCTGTAGAGGCGGATGGTCAGCGAAAGCATGATCGCCGTGAAGCTGACCGAAACCACGATGCCGGTCAGCACGAGGCCGGCGGGGAGGGGGTTGATGAGGCGCCCCAGTGCGGGCGCATCCCCGGTGACGATGGGGGCGACCCCTCCCTCGATATAGCCCATGGACGTCAGGAACAGGTAAACGGCGGTGTCCATGATGTTGAGCCCGATGATTTTCTTGATCAGGTTGCGCTGCAGGAGCAGCGTCGTGAAGCCGATGCCGAACAGGACCACGGCCGCGGTCTCGTCGATGTTGGCCAGGAGTTTTTCAGGCATCTTCCACCCTCCTCAGGGCGCGGCTCATTCCATGCTCCCTTTCCGAAACAGCGTGTAGAACGCATACATCGTACTCGTGACGACCAGGCCGACGGCGACGTTGAGCGGCAGGATCAGTCCCGAGGAAAGGATCGCCCCGGGGCTGCCCAGCGGGATGCCGCTGGGGATCCCGTTCGCCCCGCAGTAGAAGGAGTAGGCCTTGGCCAGTACGTAGAACAGCAGCGCGGAAAAGCTGGTCCACAGGAAGGTCCGGTAGGTGAAAAAGCGCGAGGCGCGGCGGAAGCCGAAGGCGTTGAGGTACAGGACGAGCCCCGCGCTCATGATGGAGCCGCCAGAAAACCCCCCGCCCGGCGAAAGGTGGCCGTTGAGGATCACGTACATCCCGAACAGCAGCACCAGGGGCGTCAGGATCCTCGCGCTGCCCTGCAGGATCACGTCGTTTTTGGGCTCGTAGTGCCTGTCGTCGGCTTCGGCTGCGATCAGCTCCGCGCCGGGCGTCCCGTCCGCGCCGCGGTCGATGCGCAGCAGGATCAGCACCGCGCAGGCGGCGATGAACAGCACGCTGGATTCCCCGAGGGTGTCAAAGGCCCTGTAGTCCAGGATGACCCCCGCGACGATATTGACCGCGCCCGTTTCCTCCACGCCCTTTTCGACGTACCTTCTCGCGACCTCGTTGTTGCTGGGGGATCCGGGGTCGCCAAAGAGCGGCATCGCGGACACGGTGCTCAGAAGCAGCCAGATGATCGCGCCGCATATCAGCACCGACAGCAGGGCGTACAGCCTGTTGAGCAGCTTCCTCCCCCGCGTGTTGCTCCACGCGTGCAGCTGGCTGTGCAGCTTTTCCTCGATCAGCAGGTCTTCCGCGTGCCGCGCGGACAGCCGCGCCTCCCGCTCCTGTTCGGCGCGCCGCGCCTCCTGCTCGCCGCGGGGCGCTTCCCCCTCTTCGAAAAGGGCTTCCTCCATCCGCCTGTCCAGCGGCTCCCAGCCGGCGCGCAGCCAGCGGCCGAACCTGTACTGGGCGGTCTGCTCCCAGTCACTTCGGCGCTTGCCCATGGCTGTCCTCCCCCTCGATGGCGTGGATCTTCTTGAGCGTGACGAAAAACAGCACGCCCGTGATGCCGGCCCCGACCGCGGCTTCCGTGATAGCCAGGTCCGGGGACTGGAGCGTCATCCATACGACGCTCATCAAAAGGCTGTAGGCCATGTAGATGATCACGGAGGTCAGCAGGTTCCTGGTCACGCTGACGGCGACGGCGCAGACGATCAGCGTGCCCAGGACGAGAAGGACAAAAAAATTCACGGGCCTCCTCCCTCCTCCCGCTCCGTCTCCTGCGCGGGGAGGGCCCAGCGCCCGTTGGTCGTCACTTCCAGCCGTGCGACAAGGTGGCTCCCCACGGGGCTCGAGAGCCACAGGAAGGCGATGATCAGGCCGAACTTCAGCGCCGTCCACACGCTGTCCGCGCTGACGATCAGCGCGGCGAGGCAGATCAGGAGCCCCAGCGTGTCCCCGATGGCGGCGGCGTGCATGCGGTTGAGG
>CAZLYF010000053.1:0-17848 GCA_964563725.1 uncultured Oscillospiraceae bacterium | reverse complement strand
CTTCAGCCTCAGCATCGCAAAAAAGGCCCTGTCGCAGATCGGCATCGCGCTGGACCTGAACGAAGAGGTCGAAAGGCTCTCCGTCGCGGAGAAGCAGATCGTGGCGATCTCACGCGCCATTTGCCAGAACGCGAAGCTCATCATCATGGACGAACCCACCACCGCCATCACCCAGAAGGAGATCGAAAAGCTCTTTGGCATCATCAGGGGGCTGAAGGCGGCCGGCGTGGCCGTGATGTTTGTCAGTCACAAGCTGGAGGAGGTCCTGACCATCTCCGACCGTATCGCCGTCATCCGCAACGGCGAAAAGGTGGTCGACCGGCCGGCGGAAGGCTTCCCGGCCGACAGGCTGGCTTACTATATGACGGGCAAGGAGATCGCGGAAAAGGCGTTCTGTTACGAAGGCAGCGTCGCGATGCCGCTTTTGAAAGCCGAAGGCCTGTCCCGTGAGGGCGAATTCGAGGACGTGTCCTTCGAGCTGCGCCCCGGCGAGATCCTGGCCGTCACGGGCCAGCTGGGTTCCGGCCGCACCGAGCTTGCCAAAGCGCTGTTCGGCCTCGCCCCCGCCACGGAGGGAAAAATCTTCGTCGATGGACGGGAGACCCCCATCCGGAACCGCTTTGACGCGCTGGGGAAGGGCATCGCCTACCTGCCTGAGGACAGGCTTTCAGAAGGGGTGCTGCTCAATCGCTCGCTGGGCGACAATCTGATCTCGGCGATCGTCGGCACGCTCAAAAACTGCTTCGGGGTCATATCCGAGCGGCGCGTGGAAGAAACGGCGCTCCACTGGATCAAACAGCTCAATATCTCCGTCAAGCACCATTCCACGCCCGCGGGCGCCTTCTCCGGCGGCAACCAGCAGCGCATCGTGCTGGGGAAGTGGCTGGTGGCAAAGCCGCGCATCTTCATCCTCAACTGCCCCACGGTGGGGGTGGACGTCAAGTCCAAGAGCGAGATCCACGACATCATCAGAGGCCTCGCGCGCGACGGGCTCGCCATCCTGCTGATTTCCGACGATGTCGGCGAGATCCTGTCCACATCAAGCAGGCTGATGGTCATGCGCTCGGGCAGGGTCGTGTTCCAAAGCGAAACCTGCAGGGTCGAGGCCGCGGGCATCAGCCGTATGATCGTCGGTTCGGAATGACGCGCATCGAAAAGAGGGCGCACATGCGTGCAAGCTTCAGGCGGCTGCTGCTCAAAAACGAATTCCTTTCGCTGGCGCTGATCGTCGTCATCTGCGCGGCGTTTGGCATCGCGAATCCCGCTTTTTTCCATGTCATCAACATTCTGGATCTGCTGAAGATCTGTTCCTACCCGGCCATCTTCGCCTGCGGGGTGATGATCGTCCTCATCAGCGGCGGCATCGATATGAGTTTCATGTGGATCGGCATGTTTTCCGCCTATTCCACGTCCAAGATGCTGTCCATCCTGCAGGGCGCGCAGGGGCTCGTGATGCCCCTTCCCCTGGTCTTCCTAATCAGCACCGCCATCGGGGCGGCGCTGGGAAGCTTCAACGCGCTTCTCGTGTCCCGCTTCAGGCTGCCCGTGTTCATCGCGACACTGAGTTCCGCCAACATCTTCATGGGCATCATGTTCCAGTATATCGGCTCGGAGTACATTTTTCCCACACAGATGCCGCAGCGGATGATCCAGTTTTCAAAGACGCTGCTGTTCGCCGCGCCGTCCGCGGACGGCACGGCCGTGGGGCTGCACGTGTCGGTGCTGGTCGCGGCGGCGGTGATGCTGCTGGTCCACCTGGTCATGAAGTACAGCCTCCCGGGCCGCGCCGTGTACTGCGTCGGCGGCGACCAGGCGGCCGCTGAGCGGGTCGGCATCAACCTGTGGCACACGCGCCTGTTCATCTTCATCCTCGCCGGCGCCATCGCCGGCCTCGCGGGCGCGGTGGGGGTCTCCAACATCCAGGTCGCCAATCCCTACGACTTTCAGGGGCGGGAGCTGACCGTCATCGCAGCGGTGGTCATCGGCGGCACGCGTATCACCGGAGGCAGCGGCAGCGTGCCGGGCGTCCTGCTGGGCGTCCTGCTGACCAACATCATTTCCCAGAACCTGGTCCTCATCGGCGTGTCACCGGAATACAACAACTTCGTCTTCGGCGTGCTGATCCTCTTCGCCGCGACGGTCCAGGGTCTGCAGACCAAGCTCAGAAACAGAAGGGGGGCGCGCGGATAAATGGACAGGCGCCGCAGGATCGACCCCAAGACCGTCCAGCTGTCCCTGATCGTCCTGGTGCTGCTGGCCGTGATGATTCTGATCCGGCCCACCAAGTTCCTCCGGCCGGCCAACATCGACTCGATGCTGTTCCAGCTGGTGGAGCCGGGCCTGTTCGCGATGTGCATCGCCGTGGCCTACCTGTCCCACGGCGTGGACCTGTCCATCGTCAGCATCGCCAACCTGACGGGCGTGCTCAGCGGTATCCTGCTGCGCACGCAGATCGCCCCGGACGGCTCCAACGTCGGCGCCCTGCTCGCCCTGTGCGCGCTCATGGCCCTGGCCGTCGGTGTTGCCTGCGGCGCTGTCAACGCTTTTTTCATCACCAAACTCGGCATCTTTCCGATCCTTGTGACGCTCGGCACCCAGAACATGTTCATGGGCATTGCCATGGCGCTGACGAAGGGGCGGGCGGAAGGCAATTTTCCGCAGGCGCTGCTGGGTTTCGGGAACGCGCACGTGTGGAGGGTCCCGCTGGTGACAATCCTGTTCCTGCTGGCGTTCGCGGCGCTGTGCGTCGCGGTGCACAAGACCCCCTGGGGGCTGAAGCTGCAGTGGATGGGTTCCAATGAAAAGGTAACGTGGTACACCGGCATCGACAACGTCCGCGTTACTTTTCTCACCTATATCGTCAGCGGCGTGATCGCCGCCGCCGCGGGCCTGGTGATCATGGCCCGGACCAACTCGGCCAAGGCCGACTACGGCACGACCTACGTTTTCCAGGCGCTGCTCACCTGCGTCCTCGCCGGCATCAGCCCGATGGGCGGCACGGGCAAGGTGTACAACCTGCTCCTGTCCATCGTGGCCATCCAGGTCACGAGCACGGGCTTCAACATGCTTCGCATCAGCCCGCTCATCAGGGACTCGATCTTCGGCTTCCTCCTGGTCATATCGATCGTGCTGGACTACGTCACGGGAAAACGCAAGGAAACCCGCCTCAACCGGGCCGCGGTCCGCGCCGCCCGGCCGGGGACGTCCTGAGGCAGAGGCCCTGTTGCGTTTAGCCGCCTCCGGGCGTATGATGGGATCAAGAGGATCCACGATACAGGAGGAAAGCCTATGTCGGCGTATGAGCATCTGCAGCAACCCTTTGCCGTCCTGAAAGCGCAGCCGGATGAGTATTTTCGGCTCATCCCCCAAGCCGGGGTCAAGCACGTCCTCGCTGAATGGGCTCCGACGCACAACGCCGTGTGGGACATGAACATCAGCCCGCAGGGGCGTGTTTTTTTGTCCATCTGCGGGGAGAGCTACATCTCCGAATACGCACGGCTCTACGAGTTCGATTACGCCGCCGGGAAGCTGATCCACCACTTCAACCTGGAAGAGAAGATCATGCTGCAGGAGAGGACGATCCGCTCCTCGAAGCTCCACACCGCCATCTCCTTTATGGAAGACGGCCGGATCATCGCCGCCTCGCACACCACCTCGCCCTCGCCGCTGCATCCGCTTTGGATGCCCTACGAATACGCCAACCACCAGTGGGAGGGCTACCCCGGTTCCAATGTGTTCATCTACGACTGCGATACCGGCGATTTCCGCGACTGCGGCGTGATTTCCCCCTATGACACGATGTACGGCATGACCTACGAACCGAAAAACGGCGACTATTTCGGCATCACCTGGATGCGCGGGGAAGGGTACGTCTACAATGTCCGCGACGGCTCGCACCGCTCCCTCGGGCAGCTCTCGGACAGCCACACCAGCCGCACCTTCCTGTGTTCGGACGGGCACATCTATGGTTCCACGTATTCGGGAGCGATGTTCCGCTACAACACCGACCTGCGCGAGGCCGAGTTCCTCGGAGTCGACTGCGGCGGGCTGCTGCGACACGCCGTCGAGCGCGAAGGCTTCCTGTACTTCACCACCGGCCCCAGCGCCGTCGCGGGCCGCGGGCTGATGCTCTACCGGTATCATCTCTCCTCGCGCCGCCTCGATGAGGTCGGGCCCCCGGTGCCGCCCCTTGAAAGGACGTCGGAAGACCCGACCGTCTTCCAGAACGCCTACGGGCTGGCGATGGACAGCGCAGGCCGCCTGTGGTACGGCTGCATCCTCAACACCCCGCAAACGAAATTCAGCGGGTCGCGCCTGTACATGTGGGACCTGCTGCATGGCGGCGAGCCCGTAGACCTGGGTTTCCTGGGCAGCGAAAAGCGCACCGTCAGCTGCACGGCGGAAATGAAGATCCACAACGACGTCCTCTACTGCTCCGACGGCAATCACGTCAGCTGGGAGGACGGCTGCTCGGGGGTCCTGGCCATCGACCTGAAGGCCTTCGTCCCCGCCCTCGGCAAGGCGGAGCGGCCGTTTTCCAGGGACTTCATCAATTATCTCTCCTTCCCCCGCGACTGCGCCAAATACTATCCCGGGGCGGATTTCGACAGCCTCGCGGAGAAATACGCCGGATACTACAGGCAGATGCTCGAGTACCAGCGTTTCAACCGGGACAACTGGTTCAGAAAGCCTTGCCGCGCGACGGGCCTCAGCTTCTGGCAGACGACCGGGCGGGGCAGCGCCGCCGTGCGGTGGGTGGAGTGGCAGGACGATGCGCACCTGACGGTATGGTGCGGCGGGGAGAAGTCCTTCCGGATCGAGGCCTCACTGGACAGCGCGGGGAACGCGAAGACAGACAGGATCGCGGAATGCCCGGCTCCCGGTTTCGACGCGCTGAAGGTCCCCGTCCCCGCGGGGACGGAGCTTCCCTACATGGCCGGCCGACAGTATCTCGCGGCGCCCGAGTGCTCCGAAAAGCTGCCCGACGGATCTGTCCTGGTGGGCACCAGGGACATGATGCTTGCCCTTATCAGGGACGGAAAGGCCTTTTCGCTTGGGGCCGTAACGCCCTGCGGCGGCGTGCACATGCTCAGCGCGGCGCCGGACGGCACGGTCTACGGCTGCGCCGGCTATCCCCGCGGCGCGGGCAACCTGTTCTCCTTTGACAGGGAGCGCGGCATCCGCCAGCTGGGCTACGCACCTGAGGCCGCCGCCGAAAATGGGCGCCTCGTGGCCATCTACCACCCCACGGCCGTCGCCGTCAGCCCCTCGGGGAAATACCTGGCCGTCGGCGGATCAGACGAAATCGCGGGCGTCTGCGTCATCGACCTGCAGGCGGGTTTCTGAAGCGCTGCAGCATGCGCTGTCACATAAACAGCTTGCATTCGCCGGCCCGAGCGCTATAATGGGGGCGCAGGCAAAGCATATACACTGACCCGGGCTTCGATTGCGCGGCCGCGATGCGGCCGGCAACAGCAGAATACCACACGAGGAGGGAACCCCATGAAAAAGGCAATCGGCATCCTGCTTCTCCTCTCCATGCTGCTTGGCGCGGCAGCGCTGCCCGCCAGCGCCGAGACAACCATCACCATCGCGGCCCAGTCCTGGCAAATCACCAAGATCTTCCTGGAGGAGGCCGCCGCGGCGTTTGAAGCGGCGCACCCCGGCGTCAACGTCGAATTCGTCACCATCGCGGACGACTTCGCCTACTCCGCCGTCACCATCGGCTGGGCCCGCGGCGAAACAGACGTCGACGTGGTCGTGCTGGGCACCGCGTCGCTCGCATCGCAGTACGTCGCGAAAGACCTCCTGTTCGACTTCGAAAATGACCTGCGCTTCTTTGATGATTTCCCCAAGGAGGAATTCCTCGGCGTCGGCCTGCAGCAAGGCAGCTTCGGGGGAAAGATCTACGGGATCCCCTGCATCGTCGAAAGCTACGCCCTCAACGTGAAAAACGCGGCCGCCAGGGAAGCCGGGTACTGGCAGGAAGACAAGGACATGGCCGTCATCCCGCAGTCCTGGGACGAATTCTATGAGATGGCCAAGGCCATGCACAAGGTGGAGAATGGCGTCGTGGTCCAGCAGGGCGCCGTGATCCAGTGGGGCATCTCCATGTACGCGACCCTCATCGCCGCCAAGCAGGCGATGGACGGGACCGTCTTTGACGCGAACGGCGTCCTGTCCTTCGAGAGCGAAAATTTCCGGCACATGCTCGAAGTCTGGCAGAAAGGCGCCAAGGAAGGGATCTTCTCCAAGGAGACCTACGCAGACAACATGGCCGGGCGCAACTCCTTCAAGAGCGGCATCACCGCGCTGCTGTTTGAGACGGGCGGCGCCTTCGTGGAAGCAAACAAGAACCTCGGGGCCGGCACCGCGTCGCTGAGCGCCTTCCCGGGGGCCGACCAGCGCGGCTCCATCGGTTTCTCCGCGATCGCGGTCATGCCCAAATGCGGCAAGAACGCCGACCTGGCCGTCGCCTTCATCAAGGAGGGGATCCTCGGGGAGCACAGCCAGACGAACACGATGAACGTGTACGGCAAGATGCCCTCCGTCATCCGCTACTTCGAAAACGCGAACGTCAAGGACTGGCAGTTCCTCTCGGGGATCGCGGACAAGTCCGCGGAAATGCCCAAGTATCAGGACGCCGCGAAGTTCACCAGCGAGATCATCGCCATCATCCAGTCCTATCTGGACGAAAACGTTGACCTGGACACCTGCATGGGCAACATCCAGACGCTGATCGACAGCTGCAACAAGGCGGAATTCTGACGGACCCCCGCGGCACGGCGCGCGCGCCGTGCCGCGTTTCCCGAACGAGTCTTCTCCCGCGGCGCCCCCGCATGATGGATGGCGCCACGCGGGCAAGGCCATTGTTTTTTGCGGCATCCGGCAGGTATGGGCAGGGGGCTCCGAAGGCGCAGCGTTCCACAGGCTGCAGCACGGTTCTGGGAGGGCTTACATGGCAAGCAGCGGCCTGAGGGCCCAGGCGCGCAGGAAGAGGTTCTGGGGCGTCGTGTTCATCACGCCGGCCTTTCTCTTTGCGGCGGCGTTCATGATCTATCCCCTGTTCTACTCGCTGTACATCAGCTTCACCCGATACAACTTCGCGTGGGACGCGGGGCCGGTCTGGACAGGCCTGGACAACTACGTCAAGGCGTTTAGGACAAAGGCCTTCATCGACAGCATGCTCACCACCGCGCGGTTCTCCATCGTCTTTTTCGTCGCGGTCATGGTGTTCGGCCTGCTGCTCGCGCTGCTTCTGTTTTACGCCCGGCGGCGCACCGGCTTCTTCCGGACGGCGTTCTTCCTGCCCATCGTCGTGCCCCTCTCGCTGTCGAGCTATGTGTTCAAATGGATCCTGCAGCAGAATTACGGGCTGGTCAACTATTTCCTGGCTTCGGTCCTGGGCCTTGCCGGACTTCAGCAGCAGTGGATCACTTCCATGCCCTGGGCCTTGTACAGCTGTGTGATCGTATCGGTCTGGAGCGCGGTCGGGTTTGAGACGATCCTGTTTCTCAACGGCCTGCAGGCGCTCTCGGGCGACATGCTTGAGGCGGGCGTCGTCGACGGCGCAACAGGCTTCAGGACGCTTTTTCTGATCATCCTCCCAAACCTTCGCGAAACCTTCGTCATCACCGGTATATGGGCGATCCTGCAGGCGCTGAAGGTGTTCGTGGTCCCCACCGTCCTCACCACCGGCGGGCCGGGCACCTCCACCTTTGTCATGTACATGTACGTGTACCGCGAAGCCTTCACCTACTTCGAAATGGGGTACGGCGCCGCCTGCGGCTTCATCCTCAGTGTGGTCATCCTGATCTTCTCCCTGCTCAACCTGCGCCTGAGCAGGAGCGAAAGCTGAACGGAGAGGCGCCATGCAGAAAAAGCCATCTTTTCGAAAGTTCTTCAGGTCCAGGAACATCGGCCGCACCATACTGCTTGCGGTCATGACGGGTCTTTCCGCGGTGATGCTGGTGCCGGTGCTCGTGGCCCTGTTCAACTCGGTCAAGCTGGAACAGGAGATCCTCTCGGCCAATATGACTTTTTTCCCCCGCGCCGTCCACTGGGACAACTACGATTACGTCTTCAGGCACGCGGAAAAGTACTACTACTACTTCAAGAATTCGATCGTCATCACGGTCTCCTCGGTGATCATCACCGTCGTGACTTCATCGCTCGCGGGCTACGCCTTTGCCAAGCTTCCCTTCAGGGGACGGGACGGCATCCTCGGGTTCCTGCTCTTCCTGGTCACCTTTCCCCTGGCCGTGCTGCTCATCCCGATCTACATCATGGAATACGACATGGGCCTGATCAACAAGAACCTCGGGCTGATCCTTCCCTGCGTCGCGACGGTGGTGCCATTCTGCGTGTTCATCATGCGCGGCGTGTTCAAGGAGGTTCCCGACGAGCTGCAGGAGGCCGCCACCATCGACGGCTGCAGCGTGTTCCAGACTTTCCTGCGCATCATGGTGCCGGCGGCAAAGGGGGGCCTCGCCATCGTGGTGATCTTCTCCTTTTACAACGTCTGGGGCGAGTACACGCTCTCAAGGGCCCTTGCCACCAATGACAAGGCCATGCCCATCTCCGTGGGCGTCGTGCTCCTCAAGGGAGAAGGCGGTTGGCAGTACGGCGTCCTGGGCGCGGTCATCACCATCGCGCTCATCCCGCCGATCGCGATGTTCATGAAGTTCCAGAAACACCTTGTGTCCGGCGTGCTCTCGGGCGCGATCAAAGGATAAACCGGCAATCTGCAGGGAAAGGAGAACCAAAATGAAAATCAGCGTTTTCAAAACGCCCGCCGAAATGGGCGCTGCCGCGGCAAAAGAGATCGCCCGGGCCATCAGCGCCGCCATCAGGAGGAACGGCGGCTGCCGCATGGCCCTGTCGACCGGCTCGTCCCAGTTTGAGATGTTCGAGGCCCTCGTGCGCGAGCCCGTAGAATGGCCGAGGGTCACGATGTTCCACCTGGACGAATACGTCGGGCTCCCCGAAACCCACGGCGCCTCCTTCCGCAAATACCTGAAGGAGCGCTTCGTCTCCCGGGTGCCGCTCAAGAAAGCCTGGTTCGTCAGCGGCGAAGGTGACGTCGAGGCGAACATCGAAGCGCTCTCAAAAAAGATCTCCGAGGCGCCGGTCGATCTGGGCGTCATCGGGATCGGCGAAAACGGGCACATCGCGTTCAACGACCCGCCGGCCGACTTTGACACCGCGGCGCCCTACAAGCTGGTCAGCCTCGACGATCGCTGCCGCCGGCAGCAGGTGGGCGAGGGCTGGTTCGCCACACTCGAAGACGTGCCCCGGCAGGCGGTCTCCATGACGGTGCGCCAGATCCTGTCGTGCAAAAAGATCATCACGGTCTGCCCGCACGCGGTCAAGGCGGAGGCGATCAAACTTACCCTGACCTCCCCCGAGGTCACCAACCTGGTCCCGGCGACGATCCTCAGGACCCACCCCGACTGGCACCTGTTCATCGACGAGGCGGCCGCTGCGCTGACCCCGTCCGAAACGCTCAACAAGGAGGAATACCGATGAAACTGCCCATCATGGAAGAGTTCTACGGAAAGATCCAGGAGTATCTCCAGAGCATTCTCGACACCGAGGGCGAACACATCGGGCAGGCGGCCCGCCTGATTGCCGACTGGTGCAAAAAGGGCAAGGTCATCCACATCTACGGACCGGGCGGGCATTCCGCCATCGCCGCACAGGAGATCTTCGGCCGGGCGGGCGGCCTGGCCTGCATGAACTGGCTGTGCGACGTGGGCACCATGGTTTCAAACGGCGGAGAGCGTTCGATGATGATCGAGCGCCTTCCCGGGTACGGCAACATCATCGTGAAAAGCTACGGCATCGGGGAAGGCGACCTGCTCATCCTCGTCAACGCCTACGGCATCAACGCCGCGTTGATCGGCGCCGCGCTGGAGGCGAAAGCCCGCGGCGCGACGCTTATCGGCGTCAGTTCAAAGGCCCACGCGGAGCAGACGCCGGCCGGCCATCCGGCCCGTCATCCCACCAAGAAGAACCTGCACGACCTGGTGGACGTGCACGTCGATACGAAGATCATCTCCGGGGACGCGGTCGTCCATATCGAGGGCGTCTCCCAGCCTTCCGGCGCCATGTCCACGTTCTGCAGCGGGTTCGCGACCCAGTCGATGGTGCTGCGCGCAATCGAACTGCTGCGCGACGAGGGCATCGAAGCGCCCGTCATCAAGAGCGGCAACGCGCCCGGCGGGGACGAATGGAACCGCAAGCTCTACGACCGATACGGAAAGGATGTCCGGTTCCAATGAGCCGGCTGTATTTCAAAAACGCGCGGGTCCTCACCGAGGCGCGCGTGCTGCCTGGCGGCGCCGTGTCCGTCGAGGACGGCAGGATCACCGGCGTGTTCGGCAGGCCGCGGGAAGCCCTCGAGGGCGAGACCGTGGTCGACGCGGGGGGCCTGTGGCTTGCGCCGGGCTTTGTGGACGTGCACGTGCACGGCGGGGACGGCCACGATTTCATGTGCGGAGACGCGTTGAAGGTGCAAGCGGCGGCGCACTTGCACCTTCAGCACGGCACGACGACCATGGCGGCCACCGTCTCCACCGCCGAAAGGGAAACTTTCCTCAAGGCGATGGACGCCATCGATCTCGCTTCCCGCCAGATGCCGGACGGCCCCTGGATCCCGGGGCTCCATCTGGAAGGGCCCTACTTCGCGATGAGCCAGCGCGGCGCGCAGTCGCCGCGCCATGTGCGCGATCCCGATCCGGCCGAATACATGCAGATCGCGGAGCGCTTTCCAAACATCCTCCGCTGGGCAGTGGCCCCGGAACTCCCGGGCGCGCTTGAAATGGCACGGCGCCTGGTCCCCCGCGGCATACGCATGTCCATCGGACACTCGGATGCCCTGTTCGACGAGGTGGTCCTGGCCTACGAAGCCGGTTTCCGCTGCGTCACGCATTTCTATTCCGGCTGCTCCTCGATGAGACGCGTCAACGCCTACCGTTACGCGGGGATCGTCGAGGCAGGCTATCTGATCGACGACCTGTGGCTCGAGGTGATCGCCGACGGAAAACACCTGCCCCCGAGCCTCCTGAAGCTGATCCATAAGGTGAAAGGGCCGGACCGCATCATGCTCATCACCGACGCCATCAGCGCCGCCGGCCAGAAGGGCGTAACGGGGGAGATCTACTCCCAGACCTGTGACTCGATGGTGATCATCGAAGACGACGTGGCAAAAATGCCCGACCGGACCAGTTTCGCAGGCAGCGTGGCCACCACCGACCGCCTGGTCAGGACCATGGTGAAGCTGGCGGAGGTGCCCATGAGGGAAGCGGTGCTCATGGCGTCCGCGACCCCTGCAAGACATCTCGGGATTTTTGCGCGCAAGGGTTCCATCGCCGAGGGCAAGGACGCGGACCTGCTGCTGTTCGACGACGACATACGCATCCGGAAGGTGTTCTTCGGCGGCAGGGAAGTCTTCGCGCGAGGGGAAGAATAAGTGCTTCGCTGCGGCGTCGCCGTCAGGGACATCACGCCCTGGGACTTTTCCCGTATCGGCCTGGCCGGATACGCCGCAAGGGAAGGTCGTTACTGCTCCGGGCGGGTGCATGACAGATTATGGTCAAAAGCGCTGTATTTTGAGCGTGGCGGGGAAAAAGCCCTGCTTCTGTCCGCTGACCTGTGCGAGCTCCTCCGTCCGGACGCAGACCATGTCCGTCAGGCGGTCCGGGAAAAAACAGGCGTCAGTCAGGTCATCGTCGCCGTGACGCACACCCACTCCGCCCCCGTAACGATCGGGGGCGACTTTGGCTTTGACCCCGCGTATCTCCGCTTTGCGCTGGATAAAATGATTGAATCGGCCGTGGAAGCGGCGTCCTCCCCCTTCGAAGCGCGCGTCGGATCGGCACAGGCGGACGCGCCGGACGTGGGAAGGAACCGCCGAAAAGGAAAAACAGTCACAGATCCCGCGCTGACAGCGCTGAAGATCGAGGACCGGACGGGCGCGCTCCGCGCAGCGCTGGTCCATTACGCCTGCCACTGCACGGTCCTCGACGCCTCCAACAACGACATCTCGGCCGACTATCCGGGTTTCCTCTACCGCATGATGGAAAAAAAGCACGCGGGTGCTGCGCTCCTGTTCACCAACGGGGCCGCAGGCGACATCAACATCGGCTACTCCGCCGACGCAAGCGCGCTGGGCGAAAAGATGGGAACTCTTCGCAGCTTCGCAAACGCCGAAAGAGTGGCGGAAAGGCTCTTTGTCCGGCTGGAAGCCCTGCTTGGCGGGATCAGGTGCGAGGACGCAAAGCTTCTCACAAGGGAGACGCCGGTTGTTTATCCGCTGAGGTCCCTGCCCTCCGGCGCGGAGCTGCGGGCCCTGGCCGCGGAGCAGGAAGCTGTCCTGTCGGGCCCCCAAAGCCCTGACAGGAAACGGGAAGCGAAGATCCGCATCATCTATTTGAGCTGCATGGAGCGCGCGGTCGGGCTGGTCGGGCGCGGCAGGACGGTCACCGCCTCCAGCATGCTCCTCCAGATCGGCGGTATGGTGTTCGTCACGGTCCCGGCGGAACTGTTCTGCGAACTCGGGATCGCCCTGAAGTCACGTCTGCCCACGGGCCTCCTGGGCGCGGTGATCGGTTACGCGAACGGGTACATCGGCTACCTCCCGACCCGGGAAGCCTTCGGCGAGGGCGGCTACGAAGCGGAAACCTCCCCCTTCGCCGAGGAAGCAGGAGATGCGCTGGTCGGGACGCTGGCGGAAGCCTTCAAGGCGCTGCCATGATGTATCTTGACTGCAACACTTCCGTGGGCCTCCCCTGCCTGCCGGCGCTCTGGGCGGAATACACGCCCGAAGCGCTGGAGAGACAGATGGACCTGTGCGGCGTGGACGCCTGCTTCGCATGGCATCGCGCCGCGCTCGACTGCCATCCCCTGTCCGCGGACGAAGAGATTTTAAGGGTCCGGGACGCCCACCCGCGCATCCGCCCCGTGTTCGTCCTCCTGCCCAGTCAGACGGGCGAATTCATGGAGCCGGACCGGCTGACCGATTGGATGCGGAGGGAGGAGGTGCGCGTCGCGCGTCTGTTCCCAGGGGACGGCGCGCACCGCTTCTCCCTGGAGGAATGGCAGTCGGGGCCCCTGTTTTCAGCCCTGGAGGAGGCGGGGATCCCCGCGATGGTAGACGCCGCGCAGGCAGACTGGGACAGCCTTCGCGGCGTTTGCCTGCGCCACCCGAAACTGAGCGTGATCGTTGCCAATATGCACTACCGCGAGCTGCGCAAAGCCACGGCGGCGCTGCTGGCGACGCCGAACCTGTGCCTGGAAACGGGCGGCCTGAAAAGCTTCGGCGCCCTGGACGCCTTGTGCGGCTTCGGCCTTTCCGGGCGGCTCCTCTTTGGCAGCGGCGCGATGGAAGCCTCCATGGGGGCCGGAGCCGCGATCGTGCGCCTTTCCGGCGCCGGGGAGGACTTGAAGGCTGGGATCGCGTCGGGAAACCTGCTCAAGCTGTGCGCGGGAGGCGAAAAGCGGTGACGATCCTCGACAGCCACATGCATGTCGGCCGCGTGGCGCAGTTCTTTTCCGACGGTGAAACGGAAGACAAACTGGTCGCGGCCATGGACCGCCTGGGCGTCCGGGCCGGGCTCGCCTCCGTGCTCTGCCGCGCGGGGGATCACGACCCGCTGGATGACATCCGCCGCGCCTGCGAACGCTTCCCTGGCCGTATCCTGGGCCAGCTCGCGCCAAGCCCCCATGACCCTCTTTTCCGCCGGATCCTTGACAGGCATGCCGGCCTCGGATGCTTTCGCGGACTCAAGCTGCACCCCTGCCTGCACGGCCTGCCCTTTCTGTGCGCGGACTATCGCTACGCCTGCGCGGTCGCCGGGGAGCGGGGCCTTCCGGTCCTTTTTCACGTATGGGGCAGGGAGGACGTTGAGGGATTCGCCCGGCTCGCCGGCGAATTCCCCTCCGTTGCGATGGTCGCCGGACATGCCGGAGGCGAACGAGACGCCATCCGCAGGGTCATGGAGGCTGCGAAAGACCAGGGCAACATCTATCTTGACACGGCCTGTTCGCCGGCCTGGCACGGGCAGATCGAGGCGATGGTCGCCGCCCTGGGCGACAGCCGCATCCTCTATGGTTCCGACGCGGTCTGGAACAGCATGGAAGCGGCGCTCGGGCGCGTGCTGTACGCCGATATCCCCGGAAAAAGCAAGGAAAGGATCCTCGGCGCCAACCTCGCGGGGATCCTGCGGCTGGATTTGCCCGCCGGCTGATACCCGCCCCTTCGGAATATCTTTTCGGGATTGGCATGACGTTTCAATTTGAAACACCATTGCCCTGAATGTTTATATTTTCGCTGTATCGTTGGCGCTCGAATCAATACTAGCATAATACGTTTCATAATAGAACATTTCTTTCTTTCAGAATGCTTTTCATTTTGGTTTCCTTCCCCTATCATGTCGGCGAAATACCTGCGCAAGGATGGTCGTAATGTTCAGGCTGCTGGTCCTCGCGGACGACTTCACTGGCGCGCTCGATACGGGCGTGCAGTTTTCCATGCACGGGATCCCGACACTTGTGTCCGATTCTCCCAGCCTCCCGGACAAAAACCTCAATGGGGAGGAGGTTCTGGTGCTCAACATGAAGACCCGTCATGACGGGGCCGGGGCAGCCTATGAAAAGATCCGCTCCGTCTCTGTCCGCGCCAGAGAACTCCAGGTCGGGGCGCTGTATGTCAAGACAGATTCAGGCCTTCGGGGCAATGTCGGCGCATCGCTCGAGGCGGCGCTTACCGCCTGGGGCGGGAACCTCGCATTCGTACCCGCCTATCCGCAGGCAGGCAGGCTTGTCCAGGGAGGCAAGCTCGTGATCAACGGTGTCCCGGTGACGCAGAGCATTTTCGGACGGGACCTCTACAACCCCGTCAGGCACGACGGCGTGCGCGACATACTGGCAGAGCAGACCGCCTGTCCGGTGCTGGATGGAAACGGAACGCATCCCAACAGCGGCGCGATCCTCCTCTATGAAGCGCAGGATGAAGCGCAGATGGAGCGGATCGCCGCCGCCGTCACCGGGCTGACGGACATCGGCGCCTACGCGGGATGCGCCGGCTTTGCCGGGTACCTTCCTGAAGTTCTGAAAATCCCTGGAAAGGAAAAAAAACATCCTGACGTCCGGGGCCCGGTCCTCTTCCTGTCGGGGAGCACCAGCGCGACCACGCTTGAACAGATGCGCGTGGCAAGGGAAGCGGGCATCCCCTCGATCCTGTTCAGGGGCATCCTTGAGGAAACACCCGACTTCGCCGCCGTCACCGGTGAGCTTGAAACAGCCCTGAAGAATGGTCATGCGATGCTGGAATGCGCGCGCGATGAGCAGGGCGTCCAGGCACTCACCCAAGCGGCGCTCGCCAGGGGACTGAACATCCAGGAGACTGGCGAAAGGATCGCAGCCAACTTCGGTGGCGCGGCCAGGCAGCTGCTCGCACGGGGCTTTGAGGGGATTCTGTGCGTCATCGGCGGGGATACGCTTTCCGGCGTCATGCGGGCGCTTGGCGCCCACGCCGTCCATCCGCTGACGCAGCTCAATAACGGGGTCGTTCTTTCCGAGGTATCGCAGAACGGCAACGGTTTTCATTTCGTCACAAAGTCCGGAAGCTTCGGCGACAGCGGGGAGGCGCTGAGGATCCTCGATCGGTTGCGGGAATTGGGAGGAGCGACATGGGAAGCTACCTGTCACGAATGCCGGCGGTTGTCCACGGAGGAAGCTGCCTTGATGAACTGACAGACGCGGTGCGGCGGTTTGGCGCGGAAAAGGTCCTCGTCATGACAGACAAGGGCGTCAAGGGAGCCGGCCTGACGCAGCCGGTCACCAGCCGCCTTTCCGGGCTTGGGGTCAGTTTCTCCATGTTTGACGGCGTCATGCCCGAACCTTCCTGGCACGACGTCCAGACGGTGCTTGACAGATTCGGGCGGGAAGGTTTCGGGCTCGTCATTGCGGTGGGGGGGGGCAGCGTCATGGACACAGCCAAGCTGTTCAGCCTGCTCGCAGGGAGGACTCTTTCCGTGCGGGACCTGTTGAACGACCCCCTCGCGGCAAAAAAGGCGCTCCCTTCCTTCATGATCCCGACCACCTGCGGCACCGGTTCGGAAGCTACTGCCAACGCGATCGTAGCCGTCCCGGAAGAAGGGGTGAAAGTAGGCATCGTCAATCCGGACATGATCCCGGACGCCGTGTTCCTGGATTCCGCGATGATTTCGAGCCTGCCCGCGCCCATCGTCGCAGCAACCGGGATCGACGCGCTGGCGCATGCCGTCGAGTGCTTCACTTCGAACAAAGCCAATCCGATCAGCGACATCTACGCCTTGGCTTCTGCGAAGCTGATTTTCCGCAGCCTTCCCGTGGCTTTGCGAGGCGCCGGGGACGCAACGGTCGGAGAATCCATGCTGCTGGGCGCCTTCTTCGGAGGCGCCGCCATCGCTTCCAGCGGGACGACCGCCGTCCACGCGTTGAGCTATCCGTTGGGCGGGAAATTCCATATCCCGCACGGCGTTTCAAACGCCATTCTTTTCGCCCCGGTGATGCGTTTCAATTTGAAATCTTGCGAAGAACGCCTGGCTTCCCTGTGCGACGGAGTCTGGCCGGGGCTGCCTGTGTCAGGCCGCGAAAAAGCGATCAGGGTAGTGACGGAAATCGAGGCCCTTGTCAGAGCCGCAAAGATTCCGCCGCTTTCCTTCTTTGGCGTGAAGGAGGAAGATCTGGAATTCCTGACGGATGCCGGCTTCGGCGTGAAGCGGCTGCTGAACAACAACAGACGGACGCTGACCCGGGACGATGTCCGGGCGATCTACCTTTCAGTCCTGCGCGCGGAGGGGGCGGAAAAATGAAGTTCGTCATGACCCAGACACTCTGTCCCGAAGGGCTCGCCCTGCTGGAGGGGGTCGCTGAGACCTATGTCGCCAACGACCGCGACCCCAATCATTATCTGGACAGGATGCAGGACGCGGACGCCATCATCGTGCGCATCGCAAAGATGGACGCCCACGCGATACAGCATTCGCCCAGGCTGCGCGTCATCGGAAGGACGGGCGTCGGCTTCGACACGGTGGACGTCCGCGAGGCAACGGCGAGAGGCATTCCCGTGGTGATCACGCCGGGCGCGAACAGCCATTCGGTGGCTGAGCACACCGTGGCGATGATGTTTGCGCTGGCAAAGAACCTTGTGGAAGGACACAACGAGTCGCTCAAGGGCAATTATGAGATCCGCGCCAAGGGCGCCGCCTTCGAGCTGTCCGGGAAGACCGCGGCGTTCATCGGCCTCGGCGCCATCGGGAAGGACGCGGCCTCCCTGTGCAAGGCCATCGGGATGCGCGTGTGGGCCTATGACCCCTTCCTTGGACGGGAACGCGTCGAGGCTCTCGGTTTTGAGTATTTCGCCGATTACCGCGGCATGCTTCCCGGCTGCGACTTCCTTTCGCTGCATGTCCCGCTCACCGTGGAAACCAGGGGCATGATCGGCACGGAAGAACTCGCGTCGATGAAGCGCACCGCGATGCTCGTCAACTGCGCCAGGGGCGGGATCATCGACGAGCCGGAGCTCGCGGAAGCCCTGAACGCGGAAGTCATCGCGGGCGCTGGGATCGACGTGTTTGAGGAAGATCCGCCCGGTCAGAATCATCCTCTGCTGCGCGCTAGACACGTGATCGTCAGTCCGCACAGCGCCGCGCAAACCAGGGAAGCGGTCGTCAATATGGCGACGATGTGCGTGAGGGGCTGCCTTTCCGTTCTCCGGGGCGAGCGCTGGTCGCACGTCGCGGACCAGGGCGTATACGAACACGAACGCTGGAAGGGAAACGGGCCGCACAGGGCTACATAA
>CAZLYF010000052.1:0-18306 GCA_964563725.1 uncultured Oscillospiraceae bacterium | reverse complement strand
TCACCGGGAGTTCTGGTTTCCCTGTCCCCGGGCGCAGGAGGCTCCCGCTCAGGCGTTTTCCCTTGCCTCCCTCTCCGCGCTTTCCTTCAGGTGCTTCGCCATTTTTCTCTTGATGCGCTGCAGGGCGTTGTCTACGCCTTTGACATGCCTTCCCAGCGCGTCCGCGATCTCCAGATAGCTTTTTCCGTCAAGAAAGCAGATCAGGACCTGCTGCTCGAACGCGGAGAGCATACCGTCAAGCGTGGTCTGAAAATCAGCCATTTTTTCCTGATTGATGAACAACTCCTCGGGATTGGCCGCCTTTTCGCCGATCATGTCCATCAGCGTCTTGTCGCTATCCTCCTCGTAAAGCGGTTTGTCGAGCGAAACATACCTGTTGAGGGGGCTGTGCTTGAGCCTGGTCGCGTTCTTGATCGCTGAAATGATCTGTCTCTTGATGCACAGGTCCGCAAATGCGCGGAATGAGGCGTGGCGTTCGGGGCGATAGTCGCGAATCGCCTTGTACAGGCCGATCATCCCCTCCTGCACGATGTCTTCATGATCGGCGCCGACGAGGAAGTAGCTTCTCGCCTTGATCCTCACAACGCTTTTGTACCTGGTCAGGAGATACAGCAAGGCCTGCCGCTCGTCGCGCTGCGCTAGGGCGACGACTTCTTCATCCGCCAGGGCGCGGTACTTTTCCGTTTCCTCTTCTCTGGCCAGGTCGTCGGCGTCGGTGCTCATGTCCCTCCTGCGTGGCGCTGCCCGGCGCTCAGCGTCCGCTGAAAACAGCGTACATCAGGATCGCTGCGGCAACGGAAGCGTTGAGTGAATCCATCGGACCGCGCATGGGGATGGATACGACGTGGTCGCTGTTTTGCAGGGTCAGGGGGCTGATGCCTTCCGATTCGCTGCCGATCACCAGGGCGCAGGGGCCTTCGAAGCGGACCGTCCTGTAGTCGGCCCCCGAGGGATCGGCCGCGTAGACCCAGATGCCCTTTCCCTTCAGGTCCCGGATCGTCTGGTTGATGTTGACGACGCGCGCGACCTTCACGTGCTCGACGGCGCCCGCAGAAGCCTTGACAGCCGCAGGGGTGAGTCCCACTGCCCTGTGAAGCTGGACCACTACGCCGTGGGCGCCGGCACAGGCTGCGGTGCGGACGATGGCGCCCAGGTTCTGCGGATCCGTCACCTTGTCGAGGATCACCAGAAAGGGAGCTTCCCCCCTCTCCTTTGCGAACTCCAGCACCTCGTCAATCGAAGCGTAAGGATAGGCGGAAGCGAACGCGACGATCCCCTGATGTCCGTAGGCGATCTCGTCGAGCCGCCCGCGGTCGACAAACTGCACGTTGACCCCGGCAGCCTGCGCCGTGGCGATGATTTCCCGTGCCGAACCGGAAAGGTCTCCCCTTGCAACCATCAGTTTTTCAATGTCGCGCCCGGCCTTGAGCGCTTCGCGCACAGGGTTTCGCCCATACAGGATGTTCACCGGTCCGGCTTCCGCAAACGCAGGCTGCCCGGTTTCGCTTTGCGGTACGGCGGTCTCGTTTTCGGGCACGCCGAGTCCGGCGCCGCGGGGTGGGTTGAAACGGTCTGCCCTGTCCCCCGGCCCGCGCCTGTCGCGCCATGCCGGCTCGCCGCGGGGCACGGCGTTCTTGGGGCCGGGCCTGCCCCGTCCGGCGCCGCGGGAAGGGGTGAAGCGGCCCGCCCTGTCCCCCGGCCCCCGCCTGTTGCGCCATGCCGGCTCGCCGCGGGGCGCGGCGTTCTCAGGGCCGGGCACACCGCGTCCGGCGCCTTGGGAAGGGATGAAGCGGGCATCCCCACGCATTACCCCCGGTCTGTCCTTCACCGGCCTTGTCTTGAAAGGATAACGGGGGCTGGGGCTGTTCGCCTCCGGGCCCCTGAATGTACCGCTTCCCCGGGCGGGGGGCTTTCCAAAAGAAGGGGCTCCCTTGCCCGTCCTGTCGTCCTGAGGGCTTTTCTTCGAAAGCGGAGCCTGATGGCTGCCGCGGGGCCGCTCGGGCCCTCCGTCACGCGGGCCGCGCCAGGGCCTCCCTGTTTGGTGCCGAGCCGGGCCGCTCTGCGGCTTCTTTCCTGAGTCATCCCTGTAGAATGCCATATCTGCCCTTTCACCCGTCCTGATCTGTCCCGTCGCCTGCAAGAAACTCGGCGCGCGTCTGCGCGGCTCGGCCGCAGGATCTTTTCCCTTCGGGGCAGGGTCCCGCGACGCATCCGGGTCCCGCCCTTCTAAACAGCGAAGGCGCCTCCTTTTTCAGGAGCCTGAGCATTTCCTTCGCCAGCGCCCTGATTTCCCACTGCGCGCGGTTGCAGCAGCGAAGCCTGAAAAAGTGACGCAGTTCCCTCGCGTTCATGGTCAGGAGCAGGCGAGTCCCGCAAGCCCCGGGAAGGACGAAGCGCGCGTCCTCATTCCCGCCTTCGCCTTTTTCGAGAAGCGCCTGCCACTCCCCGTACCACTGGTGCATCTGATGCATCTGACGCTCATATTTCAGCGTCGCCTCCGGCCCCAGCGCCTTGATCCTGGGGGGGATGACAAAGGTGAAACCTTCCCTGAGGGACACATACCTCTGGCTTTGGACGCTGTAGGACGCGATCCTGTGCCGTGTCAGCTGGGCAAGGAGGACCCTGCTGACCCCTTCGATCGCGAACGTGAACGAGGCGTGCTCCAGCACGGAAAGATGTCCCGCCTCCATGACGTTCATGATCAGGGCATCCTGGTCCCGCGAGGCTGTTTTTGCCCTCAGCTGCGGGATGCCGGCGCCGGAGTAGCAGAGCCGCGCCCCAAGCGCGACGAGCTCCCGCGGAGACGGCGTGCTGGCGATCAGTTCCACGCGCAGCAGGGCTTCGGGCATTGTGACAGCCTTTCCGGACGGTCAGCGGCGGGAGAGCAGATACAGCTCATCGATCCTGTTCTGCCTTCCCGTCAGGTACAGGTAGCCAAGCATCGCCTCAAAGGCCGTGGAGGCGCTGTATTCGGCGCAGGAGGCGGATCTCGGCGCCTGGTGGCGGGAATGGGCGTTCCTTCCCTTGCGGACGACCTCCGCCTCTTCCTCCGTGAGAAAAGGTGCGATCTTTTCAAGGGTCCGCGCCTGGGCGCAGGCCCTGACAAGACCGGTCGCCTCCCTATGGATCAGCTGAAGCTTCCTTCCCGGGCCCAGAAGGTCGCTTCTGACGAGCAGATCATAGACGGAATCCCCGACATAGGCAAGCTGGAGCGGGCCGATGCCCAGCGCTTCCTGCGAAGTCATCGATCGGGCTCCTCCTACAGTTGGGCTGTCCGGCTGTACGCCGATGGACTCATCCCGATGAACTTCTTGAAGGTTTTTGAAAAATGATACGGGTCGCTCATCCCCACCCCGACGCCCGCGGCGCGTACCGAATGCCCTTCCTTCAGAAGGGTCTTCGCCCTTTCCATCTTGCAGAACAGCTGGTAATTCTGCGGCGGCATCCCGACCTCGGCCACGAACCTCTTGCGGAAGGTTTCGGCGGGCATCCTGCTCAGGCCCGCCATTTCCTTGAGGGAGTAGTTGTCCCTGTACTGCGTCCTGCGCATCGCGTCGACAACCTTGGCGATCTGGTGGGACAATACGGCACCCATCGCCACGGGCTGGCCGCTGTGCGATGCCAGCATCGCCCAGAGTAGCTGCTGAAGCTGGGAGGAGGAGGCTTCCGACGATCCGGCGACGCGCACCGCAGCCTGAACGACGCTCGCTGCCAGCTTCAGCTGTGAGGGCAGTGCCGTCTGTCGCATCGGCCAATGGGGCAGAGCGCCCAGTTTCAGCATAAAACGCTCGGCGAGGCGCCCGGAAACCGTGAACCAGATGACCCGCGATTCCCCCTTGGCGTCGATGGAAAGCCCCGCGCTCAAGGGCGGGACCATGCAGCTGTCGCCTTCCGCGAGATCCAGGGAGAAGCCTTCTTTCCCAAGGGCCGCGCCGGCGGTTTGGAAGGCGATCCACAGCCAGCTGTCAAGCTCCCTGAGCGGATGCTTTCCGCAGGCAAGCATGGACGCCCCCGCGGAAGCGATCCACAGGCCGCTTTCCCTGGCCAGAGCATCCGGCTCATGGACGCCTTCCACGCTGAAGTCCGTGTCCGTTTGTGGGGAAACTGCATCCAGAAACAGCTGGGATCCCATTGCGCGCCCTCCTTTGGAGACGATGTGGATTATAGCAGGAGCGCCGGGTATGTCAATGCGGTGACCATTTTTTACATTGATGCCGCTCGCCCCGGAGCCCTGCGTGCGCATGCCTGCAACAAAACCCCCCTGGCACGCAGGGGGGTGGCGGAGAGTCAGGGATTTGAACCCTGGGAAGGGTATTAGCCTTCACACGATTTCCAGTCGTGCGCCTTAGACCGCTCAGCCAACTCTCCAGGCCGCGCTCGCCAGCGCGGACAATATAGCACGCCTTGCCGGGCGCGTCAACGGCGGCCTGGTTTTCTTGACAGGGCTGTGGACACCACGCATAATGGACCGGCAGGGGGGGAGGCCGTCTCATGCATGAAGTGCTCGACGTGAAGGAAGGAAGCCCGGCGCACCGCCGCGGCGTGCGCCCCGGGGATTTCGTCGAGAGCATCAACGGAGAACCCCTGATCGACGGGATCGATTATCAGGCGCTGACCGCCTCCAGACGCGTGCGCCTTGCGCTCAGGGACTTTGCCGGCCGGGTAAGAGCGGTGGACCTCGTCAAGAGGACGGGCCAGCCGTTGGGCATCCGCTTCCGCGACACGCTGTCCTGCCGCCCTAGGACCTGTTCCAACCGCTGCGTCTTCTGCTTTGTGGATCAGATGCCCCAGGGCATGAGGCAGTCCCTGTATCTCAAGGATGACGACTGGCGCCTTTCTCTGATGATGGGCAACTTCATCACCCTGACGAACGTGGGGGACGCGGAGATGGATCGCATCATCCGCCGAAAGGCAAGTCCCCTGTACATCTCCGTCCACGCCACGGACTCGGCTGTCAGGACGGCGATGCTCCGCAACCCGAACGCCGGCTCGCTCCTGACGCGCCTGGAGCGCCTGAAGGCAGGGGGGATCGCGTTTCACACCCAGGTCGTCCTCTGCACGGGCATCAACGATCGACTTGTCCTGCAAAACACGCTGGAGGACCTTCTGAAGCTGCGTCCCGCCGCCCTGTCGGTCGCGCTGGTGCCCGTGGGGCTGACAAAGCACCGCGAAGGCCTCTCCCCCATCCTTCCGTTTTCAAGGGATGACGCCCTGGCCGCGCTGCGCATTTGCAGGGAGTTCCAGCAAAAGGCCCTTGAGGGATGCGGCACGCGCTTTGTCTTCCCCGCTGACGAACTGCTGTGCCTTGCCGGCGAAGCGATCCCTGCGCAGGAGGGATACGAGGGGTACCCGCAGCTGGAAAACGGCGTGGGCATGATGCGGAAGTTCGAGGAGGAACTCAGGGAAGCCTCCCAGGCGGACCGCATCCCGGAGGGGGGCGCGCCGCGCCGGCCCCTTGAGGTCTGCGTTCCCTGCGGGACCTCCATCGCGCCCCACATGCGGGGGTGGTCGGAAAACTTTTCTCCTCCGGGCGTCCATGTCCAGGTCGTCCCGGTCGTAAACCGTTATTTCGGGGAAACGGTCACAGTCTCCGGGCTGATCGTCGGCCGGGATCTGGAAAGACAGCTTGCGGGCGTCGGCGCGGACCTGATTTTGATCCCCGATGTCATGCTCAACCACGAGAAGAGCCTGTTCCTCGACGGCGGCACGCCCAAAGAGCTGCAGGAGCGCCTGGGCGTCCGGCTCGAGGTCGCCGACAGCAGCGGGACAGGGTTCTACGGCGCGATGGCGAAGGCCGCAGGCAGTCGGCCACTCTGGCAGGAGGGTACGGATGCGTAGCTACAGGCCGCTCGTCGCGATCGTGGGAAGGCCCAACGTGGGCAAATCCACTTTTTTCAACAGGATCACGGGCAGGAGGATCTCCATCGTGGACGACGCGCCCGGGGTCACGCGCGACAGGCTGTACGCCGACGCGGAGTGGCTGGGCCGGCCCTTCACGCTCATCGATACGGGCGGGATCGACGTGCAGAGCGAGGACGCGCTTTTCATGCAAATGCGCAGGCAGGCCGAGACCGCCATCGAAACGGCCGACGTCATCTGCTTCTTCACCGACGCGCGAAGCGGTCTGACGCCGCAGGACAGGGATGTCGCCGATCTGTTGCGCAGGTCCAGAAAGCCGGTGATCCTTGTCGTGAACAAGCTGGACTACAAGGGGCTCGACGATTCGCTGTACGAGTATTTTGAGCTGGGGCTCGGCGATCCGATCGGCATCTCAAGCGCGAACATGCTGGGGCTGGGCGATCTGCTTGACGAGATCGCCCGGCACTTTCCCCCTTCCGCGGACGAAGGCGGGGAGGAGGAAGGCGTCATCCAGCTCGCCGTTGTCGGGCGCCCCAACGTGGGCAAGAGCAGCCTGACGAACCGCCTGCTCAACGAGGAGAGGGTCATGGTCAGCGAGATCCCGGGCACGACCAGGGACGCCGTGGACACTCTCCTTGCAAGGCAGGGCGGCAATGCCTACAACATCATCGATACGGCCGGGATACGGCGGAAGCGCTCCATAGAAGAAGCCAGCCTGGAAAAGTACAGCGTGCTGCGGAGCATCGCGGCGATCCGCAGGTGCGACGTTGCGCTGCTCCTTCTTGACGCGGTGGACGGGGTCACGGAGCAGGACGAGCGCATCGCCGGGATCATCAAGGACGAGGGCAAAGGTCTCATCCTCGCCGTCAACAAATGGGACCTGGTCGAAAAGGAGACCGGTACCCTGGAACGATTTGAAAAGGAACTGAAGGCGCAGCTGGATTTCGTCAGTTACGCCCCCACGCTGTTTATCTCGGCGCTGACAGGCCAGCGCGTCCAGAAGATCTTTGACGCCGTCGACCGCGTATACGCGGAAGCTTCCAAAAAGGTGACCACGGGCTCTCTCAACGATATCCTTGGGGATGCGCAGGTCTCTCTTCAGGCGCCCTCCGACAACGGAAGGCGCCTGAAGATCCATTACGCCTCCCAGCAGGGCGTCAGGCCGCCCACCTTTCTGCTTTTTGTCAACGATGTCGGGCTGATGCACTATTCGTACGAACGCTATCTTGAAAACCAGCTCAGGAAGGCTTTCGGTTTTTCCGGGACGCCCATCCGCCTGCTGCTCAGGCAAAAAAGCAGGGAGGAAAAGCGGTGAGCGGTCTTCTCCTTGCGGTCAGCGCGGCCGCCGGTTACCTGATCGGCTGTTTCTCCACCGGCGTGTCCGTATCCCGGGAAAGGAACATCGACATCCGCTCCCTGGGAAGCAGGAGCACAGGCGCCACGAACGTGACAAGGGTCATGGGGATCCGGATGGGCGCGATCACCTTCCTGGGCGACTTCGCCAAAGCCGTCCTTGCCGTACTGCTGGGCAGGGCAGTCGCCGGCGAAGGCGGCGCTTTGGTCGCAGGGCTCGCGGCCGTCATCGGTCACAATTGGCCGGTGTTCTACCATTTCAGAGGCGGCAAGGGGATCGCCTGCTCGATGGCTGTGCTTCTGATGGTCTCCCCCGTCTGGGCGCTGCTTTCCTACGCCGTCGCCGCCCTGGTCGTTCTCCTGACGCGTTATGTTTCCCTGGGCAGCCTGACGCTGCTGCTGGTTTCCACCGTTTCCGCCTTCGCCGTCAGGGGCGCGTGGCCGTACGGGATCTGGACCCTCTCCCTCCTGCTGCTTGGGCTCTTCCGCCACCGCGCCAATCTGCAGCGGCTCGCGGCCGGGACGGAGAACAGATTCAGCCTGGGCGGAGACAGGCGAAAAAAATAAAACACCGCGCGGGATCCTTCTCCGACGGGCCCCTTGTCACAGGCCCGCGTTGCAGGCGTCTATGCGGGCGGCGAGGTCGATGTCCGCAAGCGATTCCGCCGTCAGGGCCGCCCCCGGATGGGCCTTCGCAGGACCGACCGCCAGGACCTGCATGTTCGCGCCCAGCGCCGCGTCGACGCCGGACAGCGCGTCTTCCACGACGAGACAGCGTTCGGGTAGAACGCCCAGCTTGCCGGCTGCGACGAGAAAGACCTCGGGATCCGGTTTGCTTCTTGATATGTCATTGCCGTCCGCGACCGCGCGGAAGTAGGCTTCCAGCCCGAGCTGCTGGAGGATCGCCCGGGCGTTCCTGCTCGATGATCCCACCGCTGCCGGGATCTCCCTTTTCCTCAGGCTGGCCAGCGTTTCGATGGCGCCCGGAAGGAGGGACCCCGCGTCCAGGCGTCCGATCATCCGGACGTAAGATTCGTTTTTCTGCCTGGCGAGCGCCTGCTTTTCCTCCTGCGAGTACGCGCGCGCCGCGCGTTCAAGGATAATGTCCAGGCTCTGCATCCGGCTCACTCCGCGAAGCCTTTCGTTGACCTTCCTGTCAAACGGGATCCCCTGGCCCTCGGCCATCTCCCGCCAGGCCTGGTAATGGCATTCGTCGGTCGAGACAAGGACCCCGTCCAGATCGAAGATGACCGCCTGTATCACTGTTTTTTCCGTCCTTTCAGGGCAGAGTATATCAGGCGGCCGGGCCGGTGAAAAGCGCTGCGGAGGCTATCCGGTCCAGCGGCGTCTCAAGGAGACCGCGGACCATGGCGGGGGGAGTTGACTGGGCGCCCTGCCGCGTCTATACTGAGCCGGCGATGAAGGGACCAAGTACCGCGGCGGCCGTTTGCGCAAAGAGAGCTTTCGCCGGGTGAAAGAAAGCAGCATCCGCCGCGGGAATACAGCCCGGAGCGCGCCGCCGAAACGGACAGGTAGGCGGGCGACGGTTCGCCGTTTACAGCGCAATGGACGCAAGTCCATGAGGGCGCGGCCCGGGCCGCGCTGAACGGAAGTGGTACCGCGGCGCAGACCGCCTTCCCATCAGCGGCGTGGCGAGGGCTTTTTTATTGGGGAGCCGTTTGGAGGCAAGCGTATGAACATTGACCAGATGCATTTTTCCGACAGGGTGGAAGGCGTTTCGGGCAGCGCCATCAGGGAGATCCTGAAGCTGACTTCCCAGCCGGGGATGATCTCCTTTGCCGGGGGGAATCCCGGCGATTTCGCGCTCCCCGACGCCCTGGTCGCCCGTCTTGCGGGAGAACTGCTCCTTGAAAGGGGCAAAGCGCTGCTGCAGTATGGGATCACGGAGGGTTATCCTCCCCTGCGCGGAGAGCTTCCCAACTACCTCGCGGAGGAATTCGGGGTCAGCGCCGCGCCCGAGGAGATCCTCCTGACGACAGGGTCCCAGCAGGGGATCGACCTGCTGTGCAGGGCCCTCGTCAACCCCGGGGACGTGATCCTGACGGAAAACCCCACCTTCCTGGGCGCGACGCAGGCAATGAGGCTCTGCCAGGCCAGGATCGTTCCCGTTGACAGCGACGGGGAAGGGCTCGATCCGGATGCCCTCGAACGGCAGATCGCGCTTCACCGCCCCAAATTGCTGTACCTGATCCCGACCTTTCAGAATCCGACCGGCCTGACGCTGTCGCTTTCCCGGCGCAAACGCATCGCTGAGATCGCTTCACGCCACGGCCTGGTCGTCGCGGAGGACGACCCGTATCGCCAGCTCCGCTACAGGGGCTCGCCCCTGCCGTCCATCAAATCCTTTGACCGCGAAGGCTGGGTGACGCTTCTGGGGAGCTTTTCAAAGGTGGTCGCGCCGGGCCTGCGCGTCGGCTTCCTGGCCGGTCCGGCGGGGCTGATCCGGAAATGCACCATTTGCAAACAGTCCGCGGACGTACATACGCCGACCCTGAACCAGGCCATCATCCACGCCTTTCTATCCAGAAAAATGCTGGAAAGCCACCTCGCGTCCCTGCGCGCGGGGTACGGGCAGCGCCTGTCGGCGATGCTTGAAGCGCTTGAGCAATGGCGCGGCATCAGGCGCTTCACCAGACCGGAGGGAGGCTTGTTCGTCTTTGTCACGCTCGAGGAAGATGCCGACGCCTCGGAGCTCCTCAAAACCGCGATCGCATCCGGGGTCGCCTTTGTGCCCGGAGAGCCTTTCCATATCGGAGGCGGGCACAGGAACACCCTACGCCTGAACTTCACCAGTTCAGACGGCGAAACGATCAGGCGCGGCATGAAGATACTGTTTTCCTGCGTACAGCAGGCCAGAGGAGGATCGGAGGGATGAGCATGCATGTTCTGGACACCCTGAAGGAAAGGGGCTTCATCGCCCAGGTCACCTGCGAGGAGGATCTCTACAGGCGCCTGGAGCGCGAGCCGATGACCTTCTATATCGGCTTTGATCCGACGGCCCCCAGCCTTCACTTTGGGCACTTCATCCCCATCCTCGCCATGATCCACATGCAGCGGTCGGGGCATCGTCCCATTGCGCTCATCGGCGCCGGAACGGCCATGATCGGCGATCCGAGCGGGAAGACGGACATGCGCAGGATGATGAACGAGGAAACGATCGGCCGCAACGCGGCCTTCATCGAAGGGCAGATCGCCAGATTCCTCGAATTCGGGGCCGGGAAGGCCTTCGCCGTCAACAACGCGGACTGGCTGCTCAAGGCGAACTATGTACAGTTCATCCGCGATATCGGCGTTCATTTCTCCGTCAACCGCATGCTCACGGCGGAATGCTACAGGCAGAGGCTGGAGAGGGGGCTCACCTTCCTTGAGTTCAATTACATGCTGATGCAGTCCTATGACTTCCTGGAGCTGTTCAAACGCTATGGCTGCAGGCTCCAGATGGGCGGGGACGACCAGTGGAGCAACATCCTTGCAGGAGCGGACCTGATCCGCAGGAAGGAGAGGGAAGACGCCTTCGCCTGCACCTTCAGCCTGTTGCTCACCAGCGAAGGCAAAAAAATGGGCAAGACCGAAAAGGGCGCCCTCTGGCTGGACGCAAACCTGTGTTCCCCCTACGAGTTTTATCAGTACTGGCGCAACATTGATGATGCGGACGTGTTCAAATGCCTTTCCACGCTGACCTTCCTGCCGATGGACGAGGTCAGGAGGCTCTCGTCCCTCCCCGGCAGCGGGATCAACGAGGCCAAGAAGGTGCTTGCGTACGAATGCACGAAGCTCGTCCATGGCCAGGAGGAAGCCGGGAAGGCGCAGCTGGCCGCAGCCGCGCTGTTCGGAGGCGGCGAGATGGCCGGGGATGTGCCGACCTATCGGCTGACCGAGGCGCAGCTTGCCGGGGATGACCGCCTGTCGACGCTTCTGGCGTCCTGCGGGCTGTGCGCCAGCCGCAGCGAGGCGCGAAAAATGATCGCGCAGGGCGCCGTATGGGCGGGAGAAACGAAAATCACCGACGCGGAATGGCGCCTGGACGCCTCCCTGTTGGGGGCCGACGGCCTGATCCTTAGAAAAGGAAAGAAAAGCCATTGCCGGATCATCCTCTCACGCTGAGCGGCGGCGCTTACCTGACCGTCGCGAAAGAAGCCCGCGGCGAGCTGACCGTTCAGAAAAGCAGGTTCGCCGCCTGCGTCGCCCCTTCGTCCGACGAGGAGACCGCGCTGCGTCACGTCAGCGCCGTACGCGAGGCGTTCAGGGGCGCGGATCATTACTGCTATGCCTACATCATTGGCATGAACGCAGGCGTCATGCGCCATCAGGACGACCGCGAGCCCTCCGGAACGGCCGGGCTGCCCATACTGGAGACGGTCAGGGGCAGAGGGCTCGTCAACGTTTGCGCTGTGGTCGCGCGCTACTTCGGGGGGATCCTCCTTGGCAGGGGAGGGCTTGCGAGGGCCTACGGCAAAGCCTGCGCCGCGGCGGTCGATGCGGCGCAGCTTGTCCGGATGGCGCCCAGCGTGCGCGTGTCCGCGGCTTTCCCCTATCCCTTCTGGGACAAGGCCAGGCACCGTCTCAGGGACCTGCAGGTCAGCCTGGAGGAGTTGAGCTTCGGCTCCCGGGTGAACGCCGTCCTCGTCATCCCGGAAAAACTGCTCAAGCCCGTTCTGGAAGCCCTGAAGGAAGCGTCCGACGGACAGGTCGCCGCCGAGGAGATGGAGCGGTTCGATCATCCGTGGCCGCTATGAGCCCAGGGCGAATTTCTCGATGGCGGCGGCCACTCCGTCCTCCGTGTTGGAAAGGGTCACGAAATCCGATCCCTCCCTGACGGCCGCCGAGGCGTTTCCCATCGCGATCCCGATCCCCGCGGCGCGGATCATCGGCAGATCGTTTTCCTCGTCCCCGATGGCCA
The DNA here is from genome assembly GCA_964563725.1 of uncultured Oscillospiraceae bacterium. Lineage (GTDB taxonomy): Bacteria > Bacillota > Clostridia > Christensenellales > Aristaeellaceae > CAZLYF01. The sequence continues at coordinate 6,173 of CAZLYF010000052.1, read as the reverse complement.
TCGTGCGCTCCAGGGGGATCCCGAGGAAGGCGGCGAGCTCGGACAGGCCTGTCCCCTTGTCGACGTGCGGCGGGATCACCTCGATGTTCGTCTCACCGGACTGGGTCAGCGCGACCGACGGGATGGCGCCAAGAGCCGCGCGGACCGCCCTGAGTTCCTCCCGGTCCTTGCGCGGGTACACAAAAAACTTGTACAGGTCTCGGCCAAGGGCTTCCACACAGGCTTCGTAGCCAAACCGGTACTGGACCCCCGCCTCCAGCGCCAGCCTGTCGCCGAAATGCGCCTGGGAATGATGCCTGTCCCCGTCCACGCGGGTGGCGACAGATCCCCTGCCGAACATGAAATAGGCTGCGCCAAGGCGTTCCAGCATCGCGAACACCTCTTTTGCGGAAGCGCGGTCCATCGGATGGGACGAGATCACCTTGCCAAACGGCGCGTCGGTGGTCATCCCGCCGTTGAGGCCGATGACCGGGCAGTCGATCCCGTGATCCTTCAGGACGATCGCGGCATTTTCCGGGAAACGGCCCGTGCAGATCGAAAACGCGACCCCTTTGCGCTGGGCGGCCAGGATCGCCTCCCTGCAGCGCCGGGAGAGCCTTTTCTGTTCGTCCAGCAGGGTGCCGTCCATATCCACCGTGATAAGGGAAATCCTTTCAGGGGTCTTCGCCATCTGATCCCTTTCTGCCGTTTCGCGCGGCGCGCGTGCGGCGCCGCCTAGAAGGGCGCCTCGATTGAAAAGGCCCGGCCGTCGAGGTAGGAAAGAAAACCGCCCGCCCGCAGGCAAAGGCCGGTGGCGCACAGCAGGAGCCGCGCCGCCTGAAAACGCCTGTTGGCCTGGAAGTCGCCGTATTTCCCGTCCCCCAGGACGGGGTGCCCGATATGCGCGAGCTGCGCGCGGATCTGGTGCGTTTTCCCGGTGTGCAGCGTGACTTCGAGCCGCGAGGCGTCGCCGCCCTCAAGCAGCCTGTACTCCGTGAGGATCTCTGCCGCGCCCTCCGTCCACGTATCGCGGACGGTCACGCGCGCCCGCAGGGGGTCTTTTGCGAGATAAGCCTTCAAAAGCGCCCGCTCCGGCGCCGGACGTCCGACCACGACGCAGTGGTATCGCTTTTCGACCAGGCGTTCTCTGAACGCCGTCCCGACCGCTTTCTCCGCTTCGGCGTTCTTTGCGACGAGCACAAGGCCTGTGGTCTGGTTGTCCAGCCTGTGGCAAAGCCTGGGGCGGTAAGCGCCGGCTGCCCTGCCTTCCGCGTAGGAAAGGAGGGAGAAGGCGCCGGGGCGGTCCCTGTCCACGCTGATGCCGTAGGGCTTGTTGAACAGGATGAGGTTGTGGTCCTCAAACACGACGGGGACGCCCCTTTCCCGCCACAGCGTGAAAATTTCCACGCTGTCTCCGGAGGCAAGCGTCACGTTTTCGCTGACCCGCCTGCCGTTGACCTTGACGTCCCTGTCCTTGAGCGCCCGGAACACAACGGACTCAGGCATCGTCGGACAAGCCGCCCTGACGCGCTGAAGGAGCCTTTCGCCGTCACGGCCGGCGGTGAACGAGTACCGGTGCATTCTTCCTCGCAAACCCCCCCGCGCCGGGGGACGGGTCCCAGACCGCTCCGGGAATGGACGCCGCCATTATATCAGCGGCGCTGCGCCTGTCAAGGAGCGGCGGTTTCTGCTCGCGCGCGGCCCCAAGGGAGGATCCCCGGGGCGCTTGCCGCAATGAGAACAAAAAGAATACAGCGAGGTCGTTGTATCGCCCTGAAACTCCCGGTATCCTGTTCTTTGACTGCGGGTCTTAGCCCGTGGCGTCAGAAGGAGGTCATGATCGATGCGGAAAAACAGATGCTTCGCGTTTCTCCTGTCCCTGGTCATGCTGCTTGCCGTATCCGGCACAGCCGCACTGGCTGCGGAAACCGTCAAGATCGGCGGGATCGGAGTGCTCAGCGGGCCTTACGCGCAGTACGGGCTGGCCGTCAAAAACGGCGTCGACCTGTATGTCGAGCAGCTCAATGCCGCGGGCGGCATCGACGGGAAACAGGTAGAAATGATCTGGGAGGACACCCAGGCGGATCAGACCGTGGGCATCAACGCCTACAACAAGCTGGTGGACAACGACGGCGTCGTCGCCATCATCGGCCCGGTCCTCACGGGCGTGACCAAGGCGGTCGCGCAGTTCGCGGCAGACATCGGCATCCCGATGATCACGGCGTCGGCGACCGCGTACGAAATCACCACCGGCAGGCCGAACGTATTCCGCACCTGCTTCCTTGACCCCTTCCAGTCCCAGATCATCGCCAGGTACGCCAAGGAAGAAGGCCTCAAAAAGTTCGGCGTGATCTATGACAACGGGGACGAGTATTCCAAGGGCCTCTACGAGGCCTTCGAGGCGGAGTGTCAGCTCCTGGGCATCGAGCTCATCAAGCCCGAGTCGGCCGCGATGTCGGACGTGGACTTCAAGGCCCAGCTGACCAACATCAAAAACGGGGAGCCCGACGCGATCTTCCTGCCCTACTACGGGGCGACCGCCGCGCTGATCCTCGCGCAGGCCAACGAGCTGGGCATGCAGACGAAGTTCTTCGGCGCCGACGGCATCGCCGACATCGTCGCTTCCATCGGCGACAAGAAGCTCCTGACCAGTATGGTCTACTCCGACCATTTCACGACCGACGCCGATTCTGAGAAAGCAGCCGCCTTTGTCGCGGAATACCAGAAGAAGTACGGCGAGCTTCCCTCCATCTCCTTCTCCGCCACGGGCTACGACGCCGCCATGGTCCTGTGCGAGGCCATCAAGGCCGCCGGCACGACCGAGTACGCCGCGGTCGTCGCCGCGCTCAAGGCGACGTCCGTTGAAGCCGTCAGCGGCAAGATCACCTTCGACGACCACAACGACCCCATCAAAAGCGCCTTCTTCATGACCTTTGACGCGGAAGGCAACAAGGTCTTCATCAGGCAGCAGGATCCCTGAGCCTGGATTGCGTGAGCGCTGCGGGGGAGGATCCCTGTCCTCCCCCGCTTTTTCTTGGGGATGACAGGGGCCCCTCTTTTTTGTTACACTAACGTCGATTTCGCGCTGGAGGCCTTGCTGCGATGGCACTGCTCCTCAACCAGGTGATCAACGGCCTGCATGTCGGCAGCATCTATGCCCTGATCGCGCTGGGGTATACGATGGTATACGGCATCGTCAAGCTGATCAATTTCGCGCACGGCGATATCCTCATGGTGGGCGCCTACACGGCGGTCGTGACGATCTCCTTCCTCGGCTGGCCCTATCCGCTGGGCATCGCGTCGGTCATCCTTGTCTGCGTGCTGCTGGGCGTCCTCATCGAGAGGGTCGCCTACAAGCCGCTGCGCGCCTCCCCACGCATTTCGTCCCTGATCACGGCCATCGGCGTGAGCATGCTGCTGCAAAACCTCGCCCAGCTCATCTTCAGCGCGGCGCCCAAGCCTTTCCCCGCTTCCCTGGGCGTCCCTCCCATCGTGATTGGGTCCATCCAGGTCAGCTTTGTCACCCTGCTCACCATCGGCGTCTCCTCGGTGCTGATGGTGCTCCTGCAGTCCTTCATCAGGACGTCCAGGGCGGGCAAATCGATGCGGGCGGTCTCGGAGGACATGAACGCTGCGAGGCTGATGGGGATCAACGTCAACAATACGATCACCCTCACCTTCGCCATCGGCTGCGCGCTGGCGGGGATCGGCTCCTTCCTGTACTGCCTGGCTTACCCTTCCGTTTCCTCGACCCTCGGATCGCTCCCGGGGCTCAAGGCCTTCATCGCCGCGGTGCTCGGCGGCATCGGGATCATCCCCGGCGCGATGCTCGGCGCTTTCATCATGGGGGTCGCGGAAAGCCTGACGAAGGCGTATGTCTCCTCCCAGCTGAGCGACGGGGTCGTGTACGCCATCCTGATCATCGTGCTCCTTCTGAAGCCGTCTGGGATCCTGGGCCGGGCTGCCCGCGAGAAAGTCTGAGGCGGGCCGATGAACAGAAAAACGAAAGCCTATATCCTCAACATCACCTCGCTGCTGCTCCTGTACCTGGTCATTTCCGCGCTGATCGCCTCAGGCAGGATCAACAACTACATCTCCGGGATCATCGTCACGGTCTGTATCTCCGTCATCATGGCGGTCAGCCTGAACCTGACGACGGGCCTGCTCGGTCAGCTCGCGCTCGGCCACGCGGGCTTCATGGCCGTTGGCGCCTACACGGCTGCCCTGATCACAAAAAACCTGCCGGTCGCGTTTGAATTCTCCCTCCCCCTGTCCCTGCTGATCGGAGGTGTCGCGGCGGCCGTCTGCGGTGTAGTCATCGGTATGCCCGCGCTGCGGCTGCAGGGCGACTACCTGGCGATCATCACGCTGGGCTTCGGGGAGATCATCCGCGTGATCATCGAGAACCTCACGATCACCGGAGGGGCAGGCGGCCTGAGCAGGATCACGAGGATGTCCAGGGCGTTCTCGGACAATCCGCAGCAGTCCGCCGCCGTCCAGTTCGGCATCGCGTTCTGGGTCATGACCGTGGTCATCGCCAGCATCTTCACCCTGGGCAGGTCCAGGCATGGCCGGGCCATCATCTCCATCCGGGAGAACGAAGTGGCGGCGGAGGCCACGGGGATCCCCACGACCTACTACAAGCTGTTCGCCTTCACGCTCGCGGCCTTCTTCGCGGGCATCGCGGGCGGGCTGTACGCGCACCAGATCGGCGCGCTCAGCGCCAAGACCTTCGGCTTCAACAAATCCATCGAATACCTGGTCATGGTCGTCCTAGGAGGAATGGGTTCGATCACCGGTTCCATCATTTCCTCTGCGGTGCTGGTCGCCCTCCCTGAAATGCTCAGGAGCTTTTCCGAATGGCGGCTGGTGATCTATTCCGTCCTGCTGATCCTGATGATGCTCTTCAGGCCCAAGGGCCTGATGGGGACGCGCGAGCTTTCCCTGCTCGGCGCCTGGGAACCCGCCGCGTCCTTCCTCAGGCAAAGGCTGGGAGGCAGGGAAAAAAAGACGAGGATGCCTTTCATCCCCAGATACGACGTGTGGGAAGAGGCCCCGGTGCTTGAGACGCATCGCCTGGGCATTTCATTCGGCGGGCTCCAGGCCGCGGAAAATATCGATATCCGTCTGATGAACAATGAAATCGTCGGCATGATCGGTCCCAACGGAGCGGGGAAAACGACCGTCTTCAACCTGCTGACGGGCGTCTACGCGCCCACGGAAGGCGACATCGTGCTGCTTGGCAAGCCGGTGTCCGGAAAGCCGACGCATCAGATCACGGAGAACGGCATCGCGAGGACCTTCCAGAACATCCGCCTGTTCAGGTCCATGACCGTCCTTGAGAATATCAAGGTGGCGTTCCACACCCGCATGCGTTATTCCCCCCTCAACGGGATCGTAAGGGGGTCCCAGTACGCCAGCGAGGAAAGGGGCATCGACATACGGGCGCGGGAACTGCTGCGGGTGTTCAATATGGAGGACGTCGCGGATGCCCCGGCCGACGGCCTGCCCTATGGGCAGCAGCGGAAGCTGGAGATCTGCCGCGCCCTCGCGTCCAATCCAAAGGTGCTGCTGCTCGACGAGCCCGCGGCCGGGATGAACCCGATCGAGACCCAGGAGCTCATGGAAACCATCAAGATCATCCGAACGCGGTTTTCCGTCGCGATCCTCCTCATCGAACATGACATGAGGCTGGTCATGGGCATCTGCGAAAGGATCTACGTTCTCAACTACGGAAGGATCATTGCGGAAGGCTCTCCCGAACAGATCAGGGAAAACCCCGAGGTGATCGCGGCGTACCTGGGGACCCCCGAAGGCGCGCCGGAAGGGAAAGGAGGCCGCGCGTATGCTGAAAGTTGAGGGGATGGACGTCTTTTACGGGGCGATCCATGCCCTGCACGGGATCTCTTTCCATGTCAGTCAGGGAGAGATCGTCACCCTGATTGGCGCCAACGGCGCGGGAAAATCGTCCACGCTCCACGCGATCTCCGGCCTGATCCCTTACAGGACCGGCAACGTGACCTTCAAAGGCGAGTCTGTGAAAAAAATACCTGCGCATGCCCTCGTGTCGATGGGCCTGACCCAGGTCCCGGAAGGCAGGCGGGTTTTTTCCAGGATGACCGTGCTCGAAAACCTGGAAATGGGCGCCTTCACCCGAAAGGAAAACGCGAAGATCCAAAGCGACCTCGAGCTGG
>CAZLYF010000051.1:0-18623 GCA_964563725.1 uncultured Oscillospiraceae bacterium | reverse complement strand
GGCCCAGCTGTCTGCTGACATCGGGCAGGAAGGCCTGGAAGAGCAGGTCCACAAAGATCACATAGGCCGCGATGACCAGTGTCTGCACAAGCATGCGGACGCGGTGGGGGATGCTGCTGCGCATGGCCGAGAGGGTCAGGCTGGACAAGCCCGTGACAAAACTGACGCCCAGGCCCATCACCAGGGAGTTGCTCATGGTGCTTGTCACCGCCAGTGAAGAGCAGACCCCCAGGATCTGCCGGAGGACCTGGTTTTCGCGGAACATCCCGCGCCCGGCGATCTCACAGGGTTTTTCCGTCATGGCGCGCCACCTCCCCTTCCTGGGTGATCCTTTCCACGAGCCTGTTGAGCGTGCGCAGGACGGCGCTTGAGGTCTGCGTTGCGCCGGTGACCGCGTCGAGCTCGTAGTCCGCCTGTCTGCCGTACTTAAGCGGCGCCCCGGGTGAGATCGGCAGGCCCCTGAACTGCGCTTTGAACGTTTCTTCGTCGATGCGGCCGCCGAGGCCGGGGGTCTCGTTCTGGGCGGTGAACACCAGGCCGGTGGTCCTTCGAAGCGTTTCATCGACCCCCAGATAGCCCCTGATGGCGCCCCAGAGTCCGGCGCCCTCAAAGGGGAACGCGTAGCCTCCCGCCGCCCCGTCCCGCACGAGGAGGTAGCACGGGAGACCGCCCAGGTTCCCCTCGCGGATCTGCTCCCCGAAACGCGCGCGGACGGCCTCGTCGTCCAGTCCCGTTTCCAATCCGAACACATACAGCACGGCCCTCTGCTCCGCGAGCTGCCTTTGGCCGCTGATCCTTGGTTTGAAGGCTTCGTAGGCGATGGCCAGCCCGAAGCTCAGCAGCGCGGCGAGAAGGACCATGTACAGGACGGTGTAGGCGTACCCCTTCTTCATGCGGGCGCCTCCCCGCCCCGAGCTTTTTTGCGGGCGGCGGCCTGCTTGAATTTCAGCTCCATCAGCGGCACGAAGGCGTTGGCGACGAGGATGGCAAACATCATCCCTTCCGAAAACAGGGAAAAGCGGCGGATCACCACCGTGACAACCCCGATGAGGGCGCCATAAACCCATTGCGCAGGCTTCAGCTTGGGGGCGGATACGGGATCCGTCACCATAAACGCGCTGCCAAACAGGAAACCGCCGCTGAGCAGCGCGAACAGGGGCGGCGCCGCGCCTGCCCCCGCATAATGGAGGATGGCCGAGAACAGTACTCCGGAGGCGGCCGTCGATACCATGATTTGCCAGGAAGCGACCTTCCGCCAGGCCAGGAAAACCGCCGCGGCGATGATGATGAGGGCGCTCGTCTCCCCGAGGCTGCCTGACACGGTGCCCAGGAACAGCCTGTCAAGCGGGACCGCAGCCCCGCCCGCGCTCAGGGCATCCATCGGCGTGGCCTGCGCCAGGGCGTCCGCCTGCGCGGGAAACCAGTGGAGGAAACCGCCCGGGAAAGCGATAAACGGCTCGACCCAGCCCGACGTCATGTGGGCGGGGAAGGCAATATAGATGAAGCAGCGCCCGACAAGCGCGGGGTTGAAGATGTTTCTCCCGAAGCCCCCAAACACGCACTTGCCGAAAACCACCCCGAACAGGACCCCGACCACCGCGATCCATACGGGGACGGCCGGGGGCAGGGTCAGCGTGAACAGGACGGCGGTCACCAGCACCGCCTCGCTGATCCTGACCTTGTCCTTCTGAACGGAACGCATCACGAGATACTCGGCGGCACAGGCGGCGGCAGCCACGACGGCGCCCACCATGACATGCCGCCAGCCAAAGAGGAAGACGGACATCAGGGCGACCGGCACGAGCGCGGCCAGGACGGTCCGCATCATCTTCTGCTTGAGAAACAAGGGCCGTAGCGCCATTGGCATCACCTCTTCAGCTCAATATAGACAAAACTCTCCCCCGTGGCAATCCTATCCGCTCGATATCGCAGCGCTCCAAACGCTTGCGGAATGCCACCCTCCTGCCGCGGCCGCCGCCTCGGTCAGGGAGCCGTCGTGAGCGCTTCCCTGAGCGTTTGTTCCATCAGCGCCAGGGGCGCTTCCCTGTCCGTCCAGAGCGCAAAGTTCATCGCCGCCTGATTGGCCAGCATCCCAAGGCCCGTGACGGTTTTAGCGCCGCGCAGGGCCGCCGCCTGAAGGAAGAGGGTGTCCGCCGGGTTGAAGACCACGTCGCAGACGCACATGCCCTCCCCGACGGATCCGTAGTCGATCAGAGGTTTCTCATGCCCGTACGGATGCAGGCCGACGCTGGTGCAGTTGACAAGGACCTGCGTTGCGGACGGGATCCGCGCCGCTCCCTCCCAGGGGTGAAACTCGGCGGCGCCGGAACGCTGGCGGTTCAGGGCGTCACGGAGCCCTTCCCCCCGGGAGCCCGTGCGGTTGATGACATGGATCCTTTCCGCCCCGGCCAGCAGGCATTCCATGGCGACAGCCCTCGCCGCGCCTCCGGCCCCGAGAAGGGCGATCGTCTTCCCCCCGACGGAAACGCCCTCCTTTTCAAGGGCCAGGAGGAAGCCTTTTCCGTCCGTGTTCTCCCCGACATACTTTCCGTCGCGCAGGTATACGGTATTGACCGCGCCGATGAGGGCGGCTGCCCGCGTCAGTTCGTCCAGATACGGGATGACCTCAACCTTGTGGGGCATGGTCAGGTTGACGCCTTTCATGCCGATCGCCCGCATCCCCTTGACCGCGTCCGGAAGCGACCGCGCGCCGACCCGGCAGGTGATGTACCTGTAGTTGAGGCCGAGGGCCGCGAAGGCCGCCTCCTCCACCGCCCCGGTCGGATTCCCGTCCACCGGGTCGCCAAACAGCCCCGTCAGCTCCGCCCTGTATGTCCCGGCCAATCCTTCATGCCTCCAAAACCTATTTCCCCTGTTACAGGCTGCCAGCGGCAGGATATCCCGTCCGCTTCCGACTGTCAAGCCCGGCGCTCTGCCCGCGTTTCTTCCATAAGGTGCATTCAAACGCGTAAAGCGCCGTAAATCACAGCCTGCGCAAGCTTGGTCGCGCCCATTGTGATTCCAAGCCGAATTGCCATACATTTGCCAGATTCAGGCAAACGGCCGGGCTTGCCGGATGGCGTCCCGTCCTGTATGATGAGGCAAGGATTAGCACTCATCCAGTTCGAGTGCTAACAAACCCCCTCAGTACAAAGGAGGCAAAAAAATGCGTTTGAACCCTCTGGGTGACCGGGTGGTCATCAGGAACATTGAGATGGAAGGCGTCACGAAAAGCGGCATCATCCTGACGGGCGCCGCGAAGGAGAAACCGCAGATGGCCGAGGTGCTCGCGGTGGGGCCCGGCGGCAACGTGGACGGCAAGGACATCGTGATGCATGTCAAGGAGGGCCAGAAGGTCATCTACAGCAAATACGCGGGGACGGAAGTCAAGCTGGACGGCGAAGAAGTGACCATCGTCCGCCAGAGCGACATCCTCGCGGTCGTCGAGTGACAGGAGGAAGAAATGGCTAAGCAAATCAAGTATGGCGAAGAAGCGCGCAGGGCGATCGAAAAAGGCGTGAACGCCCTGGCCGACACCGTCAAGATCACGCTGGGTCCCAAGGGCCGCAACGTGGTGCTCGACAAGAAGTACGGGACGCCCCTGGTGACGCACGACGGCGTCACGGTCGCCAAGGACGTGGAGCTGAGCGACCCTTTTGAAAACATGGGCGCGCAGCTGATCAAGGAAGTTGCCACCAAGACCAATGACGTCGCCGGCGACGGAACGACCACCGCGACCCTTCTGGCGCAGGCGATCATCCGCGAAGGGCTCAGGAACCTCGCCGCAGGCGCTAACCCGATGATCCTCAAGCACGGCATCGAAGCCGCGACGCAGGCCGCGGTGGAGGGCCTCAAGGAGATGTCCAGGCCCATCACCAACAAACAGGCGATCGCACAGGTCGCCTCCATTTCCGCCGCCGACGAAACCATCGGCAAGCTGATCTCCGACGCCATGGACATTGTGGGCAAGGACGGCGTCATCACCGTGGAAGAGAGCAAGACCATGAAGACGGAACTGGAAACCGTCGAGGGGATGCAGTTCGACCGCGGCTACGCCTCCGCCTACATGGTCACGGACCATGACAAGATGGAAGCGGTGCTCGAGAACCCCATGATCCTCATCACCGACAAGAAAATCTCGAACATCCAAGACCTCCTGCCGCTGCTTGAAAGCGTCATCAAGGCTGGCAAGCAGCTGCTTGTCATCGCCGAGGACGTAGAGGGCGAGGCGCTGGCGACCCTGGTGGTCAACAGGCTGCGCGGCACCTTCACCAGCGTCGCCGTCAAGGCGCCCGGCTTCGGCGACCGCCGCAAGGAAATGCTCCGCGATATCGCCATCCTCACCGGCGGCCAGGTCATCAGCGAGGAAGTCGGCCTGGAGCTCAAGGAAGCCACCCTCGACCTGCTGGGCCAGGCGAGACTGGTGAAGGTGGACAAGGAGAACACCACCATCGTGGAAGGCTCGGGCGACAAGAAGGAAATCAACGCCCGCGTCGCAAGCATCAAGGCCCAGATCGAGGATACGAAGAGCGACTACGACAAGGAGAAGCTCCAGGAGCGTCTTGCCAAGCTGGCCGGAGGCGTCGCGGTCATCAAGGTCGGCGCCGCGACCGAGGTGGAGATGAAGGAGCGCAAGGCCAAGATCGAGGACGCGCTGGCCGCGACCCGCGCGGCCGTGGAGGAAGGCATCGTGCCCGGCGGCGGCGTGGCCCTGCTGAATGTCTCGTCCAAAGTGCAGTCCCAGGTGGCCAAGTTCACAGGCGACGCCAAAACCGGCGTGCAGATCGTTCTGCGCGCCATCGAGGAGCCGGTGCGCCAGCTGGCGCAGAACGCGGGTTCCGACGGCAGCGTGATCGTGGACAATATCCGCCGCAGCAGGAAGCTGAACTACGGCTACGACATCCTCCGAAACGAGTACGGCGACATGTTCGAGTTCGGTATCATCGACCCGACGAAGGTAACCCGCTCAGCGCTTGAAAACGCATCCAGCGTGGCGGCGATGGTCCTGACCACCGAAAGCCTCGTGACCGATATCCCCGAGAAAAAGCCGGCGCCCGCGGCGCCGGGCGGCGGGATGGGAGACGACATGTACTGATGGCCGGCCGTGCGGGGCAGCCCGCACGGCTTTCCCCGTCAAGGCGCCGGCCCTCTGGGGCCGGCGCCTTGAGTGTTTATGTCATCCCCCGGGTTTCCCCCATGGGCCCCTGTCGTCCTCCTGTGCCCCATTCAACGGCTCCCCGCCCGCTCCTGCGATGGACAGCGAACGCGAGCGGTGGTAATATCAGCCCAGTTTTTCCAAAGGATCGGAACGGGCATGAAGGAGCCTCCACGCATCACGCTGCTGGCGACCGGCGGGACCATCGCGAGCGTCCCCTCACCGGAGGGGTTTGTGCCCGCCATGCGAGGCGCCGATATCCTCGCGCGGGTCCCTGGCCTCGTTGCCGGCGCGCGCATCCGGGTGCGCGACGTGTTCTCCCTCGATTCCAGCAACATCCAGCCCGAGGAATGGCGCGCCCTGGCCCTCGCGGTGCGCGATGCCGCGCGCGATGCGGACGGCATCGTCATCACCCATGGAACCGATACGATGGCCTACAGCGCTTCAGCGCTCTCCTTCATGCTGCAGGGCCTCCGGATCCCCGTCGTCATGACGGGCTCCCAGCTCCCGCTGGACCACCCTTTGTCGGACGCCCCCTCCAACCTGCGCGAGGCGTTTTCCGTGGCTGCCAGGGCCGCGTCCGGCGTCTACATCGTTTTCCACCACAAGGTCATCTACGGCACCCGCGCCGTCAAGATGCGCACCCTGGGTTTTGACGCCTTCGACAGCATCAATGCCCCGGCGGTGGGTTACTTCGACGCGGATGGCCTTCATCTGTCTGAGCAGCCGCCCGCGCCGGCGCCTTCTTTCGGCTCCGTGCCTCCGGAGGAGATCGATCCGCGGGTTTTCCTGCTCAAACTCATCCCGGGGACCGACACGGAGATCATCGACCACATCGCTTCGGCCGGCTACAGGGGCCTTGTGCTGGAAGCCTTTGGGCTGGGCGGCCTGCACTATATCCGCAGGAATCTTGTCGAGAGCCTCACCTCGCTGTCCGGGCGCGGGGTCCTGACGCTGGTCACCACGCAGTGCCTGTACGAAAAGGCCGACTTCTCGATCTACGAAGTCGGCCGTCACATCCTTTCGGGGGACATCTACGGGGCGCAGGACATGACCTCCGAGGCTGCCGTCGCGAAGCTCATGTGGGTCCTCGGCGACCGCGAACGGCGCCAGCCGCTGCTGACGCGCTGCCTGTGTCACGAACTGCTCAGTCCCCCGGAAGGATTTTCATAAGCAGGTATTTTCCCCAGGCAAGCGTTTCGCGCGCGTGGTTCTTCAGCCAGAATTCCTTTGTGGTGGGGCTGGCGATCCCGCCCGCGTCGAGGCCGAGGTCCCCGGCGATTGCCATGGCCCGGGGAAGGTGATAGTCGCTGGTGACGATGACCACGCGCCCCGTGCCTTCGGGCAGCAGACCGGCCGCGTTTTTCAGGCTCTGATAGGTGTCGAAGGAGGCTTCGTCCATCAGGACGTCCTCCGGGGCGACCCCCCGCTGCGTCAGCCACGCGCGCATGACCGAAGCTTCCGACGCCGGCTCGTCCTCTCCCCTGGCCCCGCAGACGACGATAGGCATCCGGTCCGCCAGGTACTTTTCAAGGGCGCTCTGAAGGCGCAGCCGCAGCTGTTCGCTGGGCAGCCCGCTCGCTTTCACCTGCGCCCCCAGAACGATCATCGCCTCGGCTCCCCCATCGGACGGGGCCTGCCTCTCCCGCCACAGGAGGGAAGCGAACAAGAGAAGATAGGCCGCGCCGCCCGCCGCCAGCGCCAGGGCCGCCGTCTTGAAAAGAAGCATCGGCATCCCGCCTTTTCCCTTTTTTCCCCCCACCGGTTCCTCCTTCAGGCAGTCCCGCCCCGGAGCAGGCCATGCTCACGGAAGCTGAAGCTGTCGCGGCCGCTGACGATCACGTGGTCGTACAGGAGGACGCTCACGTCCTCGAGCAGGTTTTCCAGCGTCTGCGTAACGCGAAGGTCTGCCCCGGATGGTTTCGCCTCGCCCGACGGATGGTTGTGCGCGATCAGCGCGCGCGCAGCCCCGCATCGAAGCAGCGCGGAAAGGATCAGCCTGGGATAGACCGCCGTCTCTCCCTCGTCGCCGGACGCGATGAGCGTTTTGGCAAGGACGCGCATCCTGCTGTCGAGACCGACGACAAAAAACCGTTCATACCGGTCGCCAAAGAAAAGCGCCTGGCAGTACCCGGCGGCCGCGCCAGGGGAGGACAGGTCCAAAGAACCCTCCGCGAGGAAACCCTGGTAGGCTTTTGAAAGCGGAAGGATCAGGGAGAGCAGGGTCGCCGCGGCGTCGCCGACCCCGTCGACCGCCTTCAGGTCCTCCGCCGACGCCTGCAGCACGGCGGGCAGGGAGCCGAAATGGCTGACGAGCGTGTGCGCGAGCGCGTTCGTATCCTTTCTCGGGATGGCAAAGGTCAAAAGAAGCTCAAGCATCTCGTGAGGGGCGAATCCATTCAAGCCCGAGGCGGCGAACCTGCGGCGAAGCCGTTCGCGATGGCCCCCGTGCTGTTCCATTCGCTCCCTCCTCCCCTGCCCAGGCGGATCCCTTCGTCAGGGAGAGTATAGCATGGCACGGGCCGCCGTGACAGGTCCCTGAAACAGGCGGCCGGGGCCCCTCAGGCGGACCCGGACAGGCTCCCGCCCAGCCAGAACCTTTCAAGCGGCTTGAAGGAGAACCAGGCCGCCGTCAGGGTGATCAGGGTCTCCGGCAGCATATAGGAACCGTTGTAGGCCAGCGACCAGAGCTCGGGCGCCCACTCGAGCGCGTTGGGGAACAGCGCTTCCCAGATGATCACCCCGGAAAGGAAATGGCACAGGAAGCGGCCCGTGAAGGTGACCGCGATGCCGGTCATGACCGCCGCCCTGGGCGTCCTCATCAGCTTCCTGAAGGAGGCCGAGAAGCCGATGAGGGTGAAGGGGAGCAGGTAGTCAAGCGCGATGACGCCTGCCGCGGCTGCCGCGTTGGGCGCGTACTGTACGTTCTGGATTCCCAGCAGCAGCTGGACGAGCGAGTAGACAAACGCGGTGACCAGCCCCCAGCCGGTCCCGTGGCGGCTGGCGATGAGCACCAGCGGCAGCATCGAGCACAGCGTGACGCTGCCGCCCAGCGCCCAGGGACCGGGGAAGGACAGGATGCTCAGGACGGTCGCGGCCGCGACCATGACCGCGCTTTCGACCATCCTTCCAAGCGCTTTGTTCACAGTGCCCACCTCTCTTTCAAAAAGAAAACCGCCCCGGGAAAGCGGGACGGATGACCGCGTCTTTTCCCTACGCCGGCATTACCCGGATCAGGTTCAAGGGTCCCGGGCTTCCGCCCGATCTCAGCCGTACCGCTACAGCTCCCCCTCCGGAAGAACGTTCCGGATCGCTTGAGAGTATACAGAGGCCGCGTGGCGGCGTCAAGGCCCGCCGGAATGTGGAAAATCCGCCCGGAACGTGATATCATGGTCCCGAGGCCACCTCTCCATAAGCGCGGCGGCAGCCGGCTTGCCCGCGGGCCGGGAAGGGCGCGCGTGGAATCACGGGGGAAGCCTTTGGAGGTCTCATGGCACTTTTCAAGAATAAGGAAAGCTTCGCCGTCCCGGACGGCCTGGACACGGACGAACTGCTGCACCGCGCGGAAACGGACGAAGATCCGGCAAGGCGTTACGCGTATCTGAAAAAAGCGGAAGAGGCGGAACCTGACAACCTCGCCGTCCAGCGGAGCTTGCTGATGCTGGGGCGGCTGCATGAGCGAAACCCCAAGGTGATCGATTTCTCGGTCATCAAGTGCTATCTCTTCCATGCCTTCGAACACCCTGAAAAGCACACCGAAAAAGAAATCCAAAGCATGTCGCGCGACCTGCTGGACAATGAGCGGCTCAAGCGCTGCCTGTCGCTGGCTGCGGACGCGGAAGCGTTCAGGCTGTCCTATCTGGAAGAGCTCGCCCGTGAGTATGTCAGGCTGTTCCTGGTCAGCGATTCCGGCCACGTGCCGAGCATTTTCGGCTTCTCCTTCAAAAGCAACATCGCCAAGCATCTTGCCCCCCACGCGCAGACCATCCTGACCAACATCCTGTCCTGTCCCCATTACGGCGCGGAGGAGCAAAGGCTGGTGGCCCGCCAGTTCTACAAGGCTTTCAGCATGGAGATGAACAGTCAGACCCTCGAGCTGGACAAGCTTCTCGGCGCCGGAATATGCCGGGCGCTGAAGTGAGCCTCCGGCGGGCCTTCGTCGTCCTGTGCGCCGGAAGCCTCCTGACTGCGTCCGTGCCCCTGCTCCTCCTCCTTCCCCTTTCTGAGCTGGCCGCGGCGGCGGCGCTCGCGCTTTGCTATACCGCCGTTCCACTGCTGTGCCTGTTCCTCCCGATGTACGCGTCGCGAAACGGCGTTGAGAGATATCTCTCCTTTTTCCCGCCGGCCGCCTGCTACGCGGCCGCGTGGTTCCTTCTTCGGCTGTCGCCGCCGCGTTTCACGCTTCCGCTTGGCTTCGCGCTCGGGATCCTCGGCAGCACGATCGGCCAGGAAAAGCGCAGGCGGACCCCCCGCGGAAAAAGCGCCGGGAACCGGAGGGAGAATGCGTAAAGCTTCGCTTGCGGCCCTTCTCTCCCTCCTGCTGCTGGCATGCTTTTTCTGTTTGGCCGTACTGCTCGAAAACGGGGAAACAAGGCAGGCGGAGCAGTGGGTCGTCGCCGAAGAAGACCTCCCGCCTGCCCGGGGCGTGAACATCTCAAGCGCTGACCCGGACGTGATCGCCGGCGCGATGGGCGGCCTGGTCCCGCTGCCCATTGGCCTTCTTGGCGCCTCGGTCTCCGACGGCAGCTGGCACGGGCACACCGCCCGCGTGCTCAAGGCGGAGGGATCCGGCGTGACGGTCCTCGGCGTAAGGCCCGTTTCCGCCGCGCCCCTGATCCGTCCCGCCTTGCGTTCACCCTTCGCGCCGGACGAGGCGCTGCTGGGTTTTCCGGTCATGCGCGCGGATGACGGGGAGTACAGCTATCGCTGCCTTCTCACGGACGAAGCGGCCTTTGTGATCAGGAGGCCGCTTTCAGCGCCGCCGGAAGCTCCGGGAAGCCCGGACTCCCTCGCCCTGTTCGGCGGATAAGGGACAGCTTCATTTTCAGGATCAGCAGGAGGCCGCGATGCGCTCAGCCAGCCGAAGCACCGGGATGATCAGGAGGTTTGTTCCCTATTACAAAAAATACCTCCCCCTGCTGTTCATGGACCTTTTCTGCGCCGCGCTGACATCGGTCTGCGAGCTTGTGTTTCCGCTCATCGTCCGGGAGATCACCGACAGGGCCGTCGGCGGCGCGGCTCCGCTCACGGCGGCGTGGGTACTGCGTCTGGGCGCGGCATATCTCCTCCTGCGCCTGACAGACGCCGGCGCGCACTACTACATGCAGTCGCGCGGCCACATCATGGGCGCGAAGATCGAGACCGACATGCGCTCCGACCTGTTCGCCCACCTTCAGCAGCTGTCGTTTTCCTATTACAACAACACAAAAATCGGGCAGATCATGGCCCGCATCACCAGCGATCTGTTCGACGTGACCGAATTCGCCCACCACTGCCCCGAAGAACTCCTGATCTCTTCGCTGAAGATCGTCTCCGCCTTCATCATCCTCTCGGGCATGAGCCTGCCGCTGACGCTGATCGTTTTCGCCATGCTGCCCCTGATGCTGATCTCCACAGCCATCTTCAACCGCAGGATGCGCAAAACCTTCAGGGACTGCCGCCGTCAGGTCGGGGAGATCAACGCGCGGACGGAAGACAGCCTGCTTGGCATGCGCGTCGTCCAGTCCTTCGCCAACGAAGAGGTCGAAACAGAGAAGTTCGGGGAAGGAAACAGGGAATTCCTGCGCCTCAAGGGGATCCAGTACCGTGCGATGGCCGGCTTTCACAGCACGACGCGCATGCTGGACGGGCTTGTGAACATCGTCGTCGTCGTCGCTGGCGCGCTGTTCCTGGCCTCCGGCAAAATCAGCGCCGGAGGCTACGCCTCCTACCTGCTGTACATCAGCATGCTGCTCGCGTCGGTGCGCCGGCTCGTGGAGTTCTCGGAGCAATTCCAGCGCGGCGTCACCGGCATCGAGCGTTTTTTTGAGATCATGGACGAGCCGCTGGAGATCAGGGACACGCCCGGCGCAAAGGACCTCAGGGACGTCCGCGGGGAAATCACCTTTGACGACGTCTGCTTCCATTATCGGGACAACCAGAGCCACCAGGTGCTCATGGACATCACCCTGACCGTCCCGGCAGGGCAGAACGTCGCCCTCGTAGGCTCGAGCGGCTCGGGGAAAACAACGCTGTGCAACCTGATCCCCCGCTTCTATGACGTCACGCGGGGAAGGATCCTGATTGACGGGCAGGACATCAAAACCCTGACGCTCAAATCCCTGCGCGGCAGCATCGGGATGGTGCAGCAGGATGTGTACCTCTTCTCGGGCAGCGTCCTGGACAACATCGCCTACGGAAAACCGGGCGCGTCGCGCGAAGAGATCGTCGCCGCGGCCAGGCGAGCCGGCGCTGACGGTTTTATCGCGGCGCTGCCCCAGGGATACGACACCTATGTCGGGGAACGGGGCGTCAAGCTCTCCGGTGGGCAGAAACAGCGCATCTCCATCGCCCGCGTTTTCCTGAAGGATCCGCCCATCCTTCTGCTTGACGAGGCGACCAGCGCGCTTGACAACGAAAGCGAGAGGATCGTCCAGCAGTCGCTTGAGGCGCTGGCCAAAGGGCGCACCACCCTGACCATCGCCCACCGCCTGACGACGATCCGCAACGCCGATGTGATCTGGGTCCTTTCCGACAAGGGCCTTGTCGAGCACGGCACGCACGAAAGGCTGATGGCCCTGAAGAAAACCTATTATCATTTGTATCAAACGTATTCCACCGCCGCGGACGACCGGCCGGACCGCAACGGTCTCGTCTCAGTCGCGCCGGGCGAAAGGCTACCTGACTGAAACGCAGCCGGTGAAGCGGCGGGGAGGCATCGCGATGGACATCCAGTTTCTTGGAGCGGCACGGGAAGTGACGGGAAGCAGTTATCTCCTCAGGGCGGGCGGCATGAACATCCTCGTGGACTGCGGCATGGAACAGGGCGGAGACACCTATGAAAACCAGGCCCTGCCCGTCGGCGCGCAGGAGATCGACTGCGTCGTGCTGACCCATGCGCATATCGACCATTCCGGGATGCTGCCGGCGCTCTACGCCGGCGGTTTCAAGGGGGCCATCCACGCGACCCCGGCGACGGTCGAACTGTGCGGGATCATGCTCAGGGACTCCGCGCACATCCAGGAATCGGAAGCCGAGTGGAAAAACCGCAAAGCGGAGCGTTCCGGCGGCAAACCCTATCTTCCCCTGTACAGCCTTGAAGACGCAGAGGGGGCGCTCAAGCTCTTTTCCTCCCTGCCCTACGGGGAAACGCGCAGGATCGGCCCAGGCGTCACGCTGAGGATGACGGACGCGGGCCATCTCCTCGGCTCCGCAAGCGCCGGCATCGCCGCCGTGGAAAATGGGGTTTCAAGGACCGTCGTGTTCTCGGGCGACATCGGCAACACAGACCAGCCGATCCTCAAGGATCCGCAGTATCCCGAGCACGCCGACTATGTCGTGATGGAATCGACCTACGGCGACAGGCTCCACGGACCAAAGCCGGACTATATCGCCGACCTTGCAGATACGCTTCAGACAACGTTCGACAGGGGCGGCAACGTCGTCATCCCCTCCTTCGCCGTGGGGCGCTCGCAGGAGATCCTGTACTTCCTGCGCGAGATCAAGGACAGGGCCCTGGTGAAAGGGCATTCCGGTTTTCCGGTGTTCATGGACAGCCCGATGGCCATCAGGGCCACGGAGGTATTCCGCGAATGCGACAGCTCCTGTTTTGACGATGAAATGGTCGCGCTCCTGAAAGCGGGCGTCAACCCGATCTCCTTTCCTGGTCTCGTTCTCTGCGTGACGGCAGAGGATTCCAAGCGGATCAATTTCGAAAAGCGCCCCTGCGTGATCATTTCGGCCAGCGGCATGTGCGAAGCGGGCAGGGTCCGGCACCATCTCAAGCACAACCTCTGGCGGCCGGAGTGCACGGTCCTGTTCGTGGGCTTCCAGAGCGCGGGCACCCTTGGCCGCATCATCGCGGATGGCGCAAAGGAAGTCAAACTGTTCGGCGAGACCGTGTCCGTCAAAGCCCAGGTCAGGGGCCTCAAGGCAATCAGCGGGCACGCGGACAGGGACGGGCTGCTCCGATGGGTCTCCTCCTTTTCTCCGGCCCCGCGGCGCGTTTTTGTGACGCATGGCGAGGAAGAGTCGGCCCTGGCCTTCGCCCACCTGCTTGAGGAGAAGGGATTGACCGCCTCGGTGCCCTACAGCGGGGACAGATGGTCCCTTGCCGACGCAGGAAGACAGACGGCGCAAGGCGCGAGGGAGCTGGCCGCGAAAGCGCGGAAACCCAGGGCGGCGGGCGCCGCGGACGAAACGTTGTCAAAGGCGCTTCGGCGCTTCGAAGCGCTGGCCCAACGCAGCGGCGGCTTCGCCAACGCGCTGAAGCTCCGTCTGGCCGAACAGATCGACGCATTGTGCGGGGATTGGGATAAATAGGCGGAGGCGCCGCCAAATACTGCAGGGAGCCCGGGCGCTGCCCGGGCTCCCTGCCATGGCTCGCCCTGTCACGATTTCTGCCTGGCCGATTTTTTCTTTGCCGGCTGGTCCTTGGGTTTCGCGGCCGCCCTGCTTTCCACGGCTGCAGGCTTCCTGCGCGCCTTTTTCACCGGTTCGCCGGCGGACGCTTCCGGATGCGCGGCTTCCGTCCCTGCGGCGGGGTCCGTCGGGGCGCCTGCCGCCGGTTTGCCGTCGGACCTCTCTTCCGGGCCAATGGCTGCGGCAGCCTCCGGCGGCGTTTTCCCGGAAGACGGCTGGGCGGACATGTTTGCGTACAGAGAGGTGTACATCTCTGCCGAATGGTCCCAGGAATAATCGCCTTTCATGCCGCGGCTCATCAGCGTTTGCCACACGTCCTTCCTGTTTTGGTAAAAATGCAGCCCGCGGCGGACGGTATTGAGCATGTCGTGCGCGTTGTAATTGAAAAACGTGAATCCATTCCCCGTATTGTTGTATTCGTTATAGGAAAGCACGGTGTCCCGGAGGCCGCCCGTTTCGCGCACGACGGGCACAGTGCCGTACCGCAGGCTGATCATCTGGCTCAGGCCGCAGGGTTCAAACTGCGACGGCATCAGGAAGAGATCGGCCCCCGCGTACACGCGGTGCGCCAGTTCGCTGTCCATGGCAAAGCGCGCTGCCACGCGCCCCCGAAAATTCTGTTCCGCCCAGCTGAACAGGTTGATATAGCGTGAATCGCCCATGCCCAGACAGACGAGCTGGACGTCCTCAGCCATCAGATCGGCGATGATGTAATCCACCAGATCCAGCCCCTTCTGATTGCTCAGGCGCCCGACCATCCCGATGACGGGCGTCTCCGGGCGCAGCTGAAGGCCCATCTGCTCCTGAAGAGCCCGCTTGCAGGCGGCCTTTCCGGACAGGTCCTCGGCCGAATAGGTCTGGGCGATCAAGGGATCACGCTGGGGGTCATATTCCTGCGTGTCGATCCCGTTGAGGATGCCTGTCAGATGGGCGCTCTTCGCGCGGAGCAGCCCGTCGAGCCTCTCGCCGTAATAGGCGGTCTGTATCTCCTCCGCGTAGCTCGGGCTGACCGTGGTGATCTCGTCGCAGTACACCAGTCCGGCTTTGAGATAATTCGCCGAGCCGTAGCACTCGATCTTGTCATTGGTGAAAACGTCTTCGGGCAGGCCCAGCACATCCTGTACGTCCCTGATGCCGAAAATGCCCTGGTACTGGAGGTTGTGGATGGTGAACACGGTCCTGACAGCTCCGTAGCCGGGCGCCTTCGCATACTGGATCTTCAGAAGGGCCGGGATCATGCCGGCCTGCCAGTCGTGCGCGTGGATGATATCGGGCATGAAGGGGATCAGCGGAAGGGCGTTGAGCACGCTGCGGCAGAAGAAAGCGAACCTTTCGTACTCGTCGCCCCCCAGCCCGTAGACATAGTTCCGCCCAAAGTAATACCGGTTGTCCACGAAATAATACGTGACGCCTTCCATCTCCAGCGACTCGATACCGCAGTACTGCCTGCGCCAGCCAAGCTGGACCTCAAAATCCACAACGTGCCGCATCAGGGCCTCATATTTTTCGGGGATCATGGAATATTTGGGCATGACGACCCGGACGTCGTGCCCCTTTTTCGCAAGGACAGGCGCAAGCGAGCCGACCACATCGGCAAGTCCCCCGGTCTTGCAGAAAGGCACGCATTCGCTTGCGGCAAACAGTATTTTCATGGGTCCAGTACTCCTTCCGGTTGTTCTGACAGTTTTTCGGAGCGGTGATCAGATCGTCAGGCCCTTTGCGACGACAATGGGATAGTTTGCCGCGCCCGCCATGCGCGTGCCCTCCCTCACTGTCGTTTCCTTGTCCAGGATGCAATACTCCATGTCTGCGTTGCGGTGGATCATCGCGTCCTGCATGACGATGCTGTTGCGGATGCAGGCGCCTTTGCGCACGACGGCGCCTCTGAAGAGGATGCTGTTTTCGACCTTCCCTTCGATCACACAGCCGTCGGCGACCAGCGCATTGGACGCTTCCGCGTTCCCGATGTACTGAGCGGGCATCTCGTCCCTCAGTTTTGTCCAAACGGGGCGGTCCTGCCTGAAGATCTGAGCGCGTTTGTCCACGTCCAGAAAATCCATGTTGGCGTCGTAGTACGCCTGCACGGAATCGATGCTCCATACATTGCCGGGGCATTCATAGCCGCACACTTTGTAAAGCTTCTCGTGAAGCATCTGGACGATCAGTTCCCGCGTAAAATGATGCTGTCCCGCCGCGACGGCGCGGTCAACGATATCCACGAGCATCTCCCTGCGCACAAGGAAGGCGCTCATGTAGGTGTTTTCGTAATGCGGGATCGTCGGGTTGTATTCGAGGCTCTTCACCGTCCCGTCCTTGTCGATATCCAGGTAACGGCCCCAGCCGTTGCGCCGGGCGGCGCGTTCCCTCGTGAAAAGCAGGGTGATGTCGGCGCCCATCCGGATATGCTCCGCGCACATCTTTTCAAACGACGCGCTATAGAGGATATAGCTGTCCGTCACGATGATGTACCTCTCCTGGCTTCTGCGCAGGAAGGAAATATTGCTGTGCAGCGCGTCGAGCAGCCCTTCATAGATCCCCACGTTCTCCCTGGACATGTAGGGGGGGAGGATGGTCAGCCCCGCCCTTTTGCCGTGCAGGTCCCATTCGCGGCCGGACCCGAGATGGTCCATCAGGCTGTGGTAGTTTTTCTGCATGATGATGCCGATATTGTGCACCCCGCTGTGGATCATGTTCGCCAGCATGAAGTCGACCAGCCTGTAACGCCCAAGCATCGGCAGCGCCGCGACGCTGCGCATCCTTGTCAGGTCGCGCAGCGCGTCGATCCTCTCCCCCGTGTAAATCAGGCCTACGATGTCATTTTTCATCCTTGCAGCCTCCCTCAGTTCCCGGCCTGCTCGCCGGCGGCCACCCTCGCCCCCGCGGGCAGTGACACATTGTTGCCGACCACGGCGATGTCCCCTGTGCGGCCGCCGACCTGCGCGCCCGGTGGGATGAGCGCGTTTTCTCCCACGATCGACCGCTGGACAAGCGCGTCCCTGCCGATGCGCGCGAAGGGCATGATGACGCTGTCGATCACACGCGCGCCTTCCTCCACTTCCACGCCCGCGGACAGTACGGAATGTGAGACCGTCCCGCTGATGCGGCAGCCTTCTGTGACCAGGCTCGTGTCCACCTTCCCGCTTGGCGCGATGAAGTGGGGGGGCATGCCGATGTTGCGCGCGTAGACCCGCCATTTCTTGTCGTGCAGGTCGATGGGCAGGGATTCGCTCAGCAGGTCCATGTTCGCGTCCCACAGGCTTTCGATGGTCCCGACATCCTTCCAGTACCCATCGAACTGGTAGGCGAACATACGCTCGCCTGCCTTGAGCATGCCGGGAATGATGTTTTTTCCGAAATCGTTGGACGAGCCCGGCGTTCTGTCGTCCTGGCCGAGGTAGTGCCGAAGTTTGTCCCAATTGAAGACATAGACACCCATGCTGGCGTTGTTGGAAGACGCCTGCGCCGGCTTTTCCTCGAATTCGGTGATCCTGCTGTCCTTGTCCGTGTTCATGATCCCGAACCTGCTCGTCTCTTCCCAGGGTACCTGGCGCACGGCGATGGTTGCGTCCGCCCCGTGCAGGACATGGTGGCGGAGCATGTCGGAATAGTCCATCTTGTAGATATGGTCGCCCGAAAGGATCAGGACATGATCCGGATTGTACTGCTCGATGAAGGCGAGGTTTTGGAAGATCGCGTTTGCGGTCCCCTTGTACCATTCGCCTGACTTTCCCCTGACATAGGGGGGCAGGACAAAAACGCCCCCGCTGTTGAGGTCCAGGTCCCAGGGCGCTCCGGACCCGATGTAGGCATTGAGTTCCAGAGGCAGGTACTGCGTCAGCACGCCCACGACATCGATCCCGCTGTTTGAGCAGTTGGACAGCGGGAAGTCGATGATGCGGTACTTTCCGCCGAAAGGGACGGCCGGTTTGGCGGTGTGGTTGGTCAGGATCCCGAGCCTGCTGCCCTGTCCGCCCGCAAGGAGCATGGCAACGCAGCTTTTCTTCTGAAGCATGCGCTTGTCCTCCTACAATTCATGTTGGGGTGGCCCTTCTCTTCCAGCGGCAGGTCCCGCCGCGCAGCTGCCCGGGCGGTCCCGACAGCCTGCGCCTGACGCCGCGCTTAAGGGACAGCGGCGCGGCCGGCGGCTCCCGCTTCCGGTCATACTCGAAGTAGACCGTCGCAAGCGGCGGCACGCAGATCTCGACGGAGAAGGGCTGATCGTTCCAGATCAGCGCCTCCGCGCGCAGCGGCAGAGCGTTGAACTGGTTGGAACCTCCGTAATCGATCAGGTCCGTATTGAAACGCTCGGCGACAAGACCTTCCTGTGGCAGCCCGATGCGGTATCGCGGGTGGAAGGCCGGCGTGAAATTGGAAACGCAGATGACCGAATCGCCTTTTCGCCCGTTGCGCACGAAGGCGGCGATGCTGTTGTCCGTATCGTTGGGGACGAGCCACTGAAAGCCTTTCCAGCTGTCCTCGATTTCATGGAAGGCCGGGTGCGAGAGATAAAAAGCGTTGAGTTCCCTCACGCAGCGCTTGAGTTCCGGGTGCCGTTCGTACTGGAGAAGGAACCAGTCCAGCTGGTCGTCGTATTTCCATTCGATGAAATGGGCGAACTCGCCCCCCATGAACAGCAGCTTTTTCCCGGGATGGGCCATCGTATAGCCATAGAGCGCCCTGAGCCCGGCGAACTTTTTCCACAGGTCGCCCGGCTGTTTGTCCAGCATGCTGCGCTTCCCGTGCACGACCTCGTCGTGGGAAAAAGGGAGGATGTAGTTTTCGCTGAAAGCATAGAAAAGGGAAAAAGTGAGCTTGTCGTGGTGCCATTTGCGATAGACAGGATCGAGTT
>CAZLYF010000050.1:0-18630 GCA_964563725.1 uncultured Oscillospiraceae bacterium | reverse complement strand
AAAAATCCGGCGTTTTCCAGAAACAGCTATTGACAAGGGCTGACTTCCGTGCCATATTTGTTCATAGTTTGAACAAATCGTCCCCGCAAAGGTTCTATGAACAAAGGCCTTGAACGCAAGGGGAACCTTCTTGGAATCATCGGCGCGCTGCGCTGCGGCGGCGCGATGTCGCAGTCCCGTCTCAAGGATTGCTGCGGCCTGCGCGCGTCGACGGTCTCCTATCTGGTCAGGGACCTGAAAGCCTGCGGCCTGGTCAAAGATCTTGGCCGCGCTTTGGGCAACGGGAAAGCCGGAAAACCGGGCAGCATCGTCGCGCTGAACAACGATTTGGCATCCTTTCTGGGCATCTATGCGGAGGACGACCGCCTGGACGCCCTGGTGGTCGGCATCGACGAGGCCACTCTGGATGAACGGCATGTCCGGTTTGAGGAATTCCGGGTCGAAGAAGCCATATTTTCCACGATCCGTCAAACGCTTGAGCGTTATCCGAACATCCGGGGGGTTGGAGTCGCCATCAAGGCGATGGTCCTGGATGACGGGACCATCCGATCCGGCAGGAGGCATGACGCTGCGGGCGGTGAAAGCTTCTGGCATTTTTCTGGCCTTAGGGAAAGGCTGGGGGACGCCTTCCCCCAAATGCTCATCGCCGTAGAGAACGACGCAAACTGCGCTGCCGTCCGCTTTCACTACCAGAACAGGCGCGAAACGCAGAACCTGATTGTCTGTCTGCTCAACCGGGACCCCTTCGGCATCGGCTGCGGCCTGCTGGTCAACGGCTGCCTGTTCAGAGGCGCCTCAGGGGCTGCCGGCGAGTTTTACGACGGGGATAAACGCCTGCGCGGGCTTGCGGAAAGCCTTTTCGGAGGGGAGGACTTCATTGAGCGCTTTGTGCCCGCGATCCTGCCGCGGGTGATGGACGCCGTTTGCCTTCTGGATCCGGAAAGGGTCGTCCTCGCCGGCAGCTTTTTCGACGGGCTTGGCGAGGCGGGCCGGATGGCCGTAGAAAAGGCGTTCAAGGCGTCCCCGGCCCCGGTCAGCGTGATGGGGGGGATCAGGGAACTCAGCCCCGCCAAGGGCGCTGCCCTGCTGGTCACAGACGACTACATCGCCGCCTTCATCGAGGAGGTCAAAAAAAGGTGAATCGAAAGGCCACGCTGATCTATCTTGCAAAGAAACTGCTGAAGATGCTCTTCACCATCTGGGTGGTCACCACGCTGATCTTCTTTCTGATCCGCCTGATGCCCTCCAACCCGATTGAGCGCTATATCGAGGACCAGATGGTTCAGTACGGCATCTCCTACGACGACGCGCGGGCCAAGGCCTCCTTCCTGTTCTCGATGGACCTGGACAAGACCATGTTCCGGCAATACCTGGATTATCTGTCCAGGGTCGTACGGCTTGATTTCGGCGACTCGCTCCTTTCCCCGGGGGTGCCTGTCATGCGCATCATCGCGGCGAGGCTGCCATGGACGCTGTTCACGGTGGGCCTGGGGCTGCTGCTGTCGTTCCTTGTGGGCATCGCGGTCGGGACGGTGATGGCGTTCAAGCGCGACAAATGGTACGAGCCGGTGGTCTCCGGCTTCGCGTCCTTTTTAAGCTCCATCCCCGACTTCCTCATCGCGATCTTCCTGCTGCTCTTTTTCGGCGTCCTTAACTGGGGCGGAAGGGGCTCCATCCTTCCCATCGGCATGCTCCGGGGCACCTTCAGCATGAGGATGACGCCCGGCTGGAACCTGCCCTTTATCCGGGACGTGCTGCTGCACGGGCTGCTCCCCATTTTGACCTACATGTTTTCCCAGCTTGGCATCTGGATCCTGCTGATGAAGGGGAGCACGACCAGCTGCCTGAGCGCGGACTACGTGACGATGGCAAAGGTCAGCGGTCTCAAGTCCTCCAGGATCCTGTTTTCCTACATCGGGCGCAACGCGCTCCTGCCCATCGTAACGGAGTTTGCCATGCGGCTGGGCTTCATCATCGGCGGGTCTCTGATTATCGAGCAGCTGTTCGTGTATCAGGGTGTCGGCCTGGAACTGCTCAAAGCGACGAGCGGCAGGGACTATCCCCTGATGCAGGGCATCTTCCTGATCATGACGGTGGCCATCGTCGTGTCCAGCTTCGTGGCGGAAGTGCTGTATTCGGTGCTGGATCCCCGGATCAAGCGCGGGGGAGGGCGCACGAATGAATAGAAAAGAGAGCCCCTACGTCACGCTGTCGCAATCCAGCCGGATCAGAAAGACCCTGGCGCAGGCGCGGTTTGCTATTCTGCACGACAAAGCGGGCCTCGTTGGCTTCGTTGCGCTCAGCCTGATCGTCTTCCTCTCCCTGGTCGCTCCGATCCTGTTTCCGCTGGACACCGTCTCCGACCCATCCAGAATTCTAAAGCCGCCCAGCCCCGGCAACTTCCTGGGCACGGACCACCTGGGGAGGGACATCTGGGCGCAGATCGCCAACGGGGGCCGCGAACTGATCATGCTGGCGCTGATCACCGCGGGGCTGGGCATCTTTATCGGGCTTGCCCTGGGCGCCTTTTCCGCCATCATCGGCGGAAAGTTTGACGAAACCATGCTGTTTCTCGCCGACGTGTGGCTTTCCATCCCGCGCTTTCCGCTGCTGGTCGTTTTCTCCGGCTTTTTCAAGCTTGACAGCATGACCCTGGCCGTCGTGCTCGCGGTGCTCTCCTGGGCCGGCGTCTACCGTACGATCCGCGCGCAGGTGCTCTCCCTCAAGGAACGCGACTTCATCCAGGCGGCGTTCATGCAAAACCTGACCAGGTCCCACATCGTGTTTCGGGAAATCACACCCAACATCATGGGCTTCATCGCGGTGAACTTCACCCTTTTGATGCGGGCGTCGATCTATTCACAGGTTGGGCTGGTCTTCCTGGGCATTCTCCCGCTGGACCAGAACTGGGGCGTGATGATCAACCAGGCCTGGACGCAGGGCGTCATCTACAGCAACGATTCCATCCTGTACCTGCTGGCGCC
Organism: uncultured Oscillospiraceae bacterium; assembly: GCA_964563725.1. Taxonomy (GTDB): domain Bacteria; phylum Bacillota; class Clostridia; order Christensenellales; family Aristaeellaceae; genus CAZLYF01. The sequence continues at coordinate 15,646 of CAZLYF010000050.1, read as the reverse complement.
GACGATCATGATCTGCCTGCTGATCATCTCCCTCGTCTGGGTGGGCAAGGCGCTGGAAGACGTGTTTGATCCGTCGCTGAGAAAGTAGGTGGGCAGGATGAACAGCAAAGCCTTGCCGGACACGCCCCTGCTGATGGTGGAGGACGTCTCCATCATCTACCGGACCAAGCGCGGCCCGCTCAAGGCGGTGTCGCAGGTGTCCTTCTCCGTGGACGACGGGGAGTCAGTCGCCCTCATCGGGGAAAGCGGCTGCGGCAAGACCACGCTGGCTACGTCGATCGTCAAAATCCTTCCGCTGGCTGCCTCCATCGCTTCCGGACGGATCCTGTTCAGGCTGGAAGACGGAAGCATCATCGACCTGCTGACGTATGAAAAAAAGCGGATGCGTCTCCTACTGTGGGATCAGATCTCCATGATGTTCCAGGCTTCGCAGAGTTCATTCAACCCGGTCAAGCGCATCAGCACCCAGTTTGTCGACACGGTCAGCGCCCATGACCCGAAAATGTCCGCAAGGCAGATCATCGAAAAGTCCCGGAGGCTGCTGGAACTGGTGATGCTGGATCCCGACAAGGTCCTCCACGCCTTTCCTCACGAAATCTCCGGCGGCATGAAGCAAAGGGCGCTGCTGGCGCTGGCCCTGGTGCTCGACCCCCGGCTGATCATCCTCGACGAGCCGACGACCGCCCTGGACCTGCTAACGCAGCAGAAGATCCTGGAGCTCCTGAATAAACTGAAGAAGCAGTTCGGTTTCAGCCTCCTCTTCATTACCCATGACCTTGGGATCGTTTCCGAGCTGGCTGATACCGTTGTGACGATGTACGCGGGGAGGGCCGTGGAAAAAGCGCCCGTCAGGGAGTTTTTCCAGCATCCGGCGCATCCCTACAGCCAGGGCCTCATCCGGGCTATCCCACGCCTTTCCATGGACAGCTCGGACTTGTATTCCATCCCCGGAACGACGCCGGACATGATCGACCTGAGCGACGGTTGCCCGTTTGAGCCCAGGTGCCCGAGGCATCTGGAAAAATGCCGCGACAGGATGCCGCCCATGACGGACGCGGGGGAGGAAGGCCACTCTGTCGCCTGCTTTCATCCTTTGACGAAGGGGCACTGATATGCAAGAGCTGATCAGGCTGACGGGGCTTGGCAAGACCTTCCCGCAGAAGCACGGACCGGGCGTTACCATCCTGCGCGACATCAGCCTGGCTTTGGGAGAGGGTCAGACAGTCTGCGTGGTGGGCGAGTCCGGCTGCGGGAAAACCACCCTGGGAAAGATCATCGCGGGCTTGAGCCCTTACAGTTCCGGCTCCTGCCTATACAGGGGCAGGGAGCTCTCTTCCCTCAAAGGCGAGGCCTTCGACAGCTTTCGCAGGGAGGTCCAGCTGATCCATCAGAACCCCTATGAATCGCTCAACCCGTCGATGATGGTGTTTGACGCGATCGCCAACCCCATCAGGCGGCATGAAGGGATCCGCGGTGTGCAGGAGCTGTACAAACGGGTCACGAGGCTCCTTGAGATCGTCGGCCTGACGCCCGTGACCGACTTTGTGGACAAATATCCGGCTTTCCTGTCCGGCGGACAGAGACAGCGCGTTTCCATCGCCCGCGTGATGGCCATCGATCCACGGCTCATCGTGGTCGACGAAGCCACCAGCATGATCGACACCTCCATGAGGATCAGCCTGCTCACGACGCTCAAGGAGATCCAGGAGGAATACAAGGTGTCCTATTTTTTCATCACCCATGACCTTGCGCTGGGCAAATACTTTGCGCGGGGACAGCGCATCATGGTCATGTATCTGGGACGGGTGGTGGAGACTGCAGCGACGGAAGACCTCATTGCCGGGCCCCTGCACCCTTACGCCAGGGCTGTCCTGTCAGCGGCCAGCGGAAGCTCCGGGATCCTTGAGAAACGCGTTGGGGAAAGATACCTGCTCAGCGGAACGGACATCCCGTCTTTCAGGAACGTGCCGCCGGGTTGCCCGCTGCACCCGCGCTGCCCGCAGCGGATCGAGGGCCTGTGTGAAAAGGTACTTCCCGAATTCGCGCAAATGGGCGAAAGCCACAGTGTGGCCTGTCATCTGTATAAGGGAGGGGGATGATGAACGGCGCGGCGAAGTTTGTCTTTGCGGCGGGGATCATGGCGGTGGCTCTTTCCGTGATGCTGATGCCATTCCAGCCGGAGGACAGCCCCGAGCGCTTGATCAGTTGGATCAACCTGGGCGTCGGCGCCCTGATGGTCCTCTGCGCAGGGGCGATCCTTGCCCGCGCCAAATGGAAAAAACAGGGAACGGCCGGAAAGAACTGAGACCTGACGACAAATGAAGGAGGAGACCATGAAAAGGATCAGGACAATGATCTGCCTGCTGCTGCTTGCAGCGCTGAGCCTGGGCGTCATGTCCGCCCAGGGGGCCCCGCCGTCCGCGGTGTTCGCTGGCGGATGGCCCTATTCCACGGTACCGACGGGGCACTTCAACATGTTCGTGTCCAACGCGATCGAAATGAAATTCTACAGGGAACTGCATCAGCTCCCGCTGGCGACCTACAGGGCTGCGGACGAAGAGTATGTGCCCCTGCTTGCGACCGAGTGGGCCATATCCGACGACGACGCGAGCTTCACGCTCTCCCTGAGGAAGGACGCCCATTGGCTTTCGGGCGAGCTGTTCTCATCCAGGGACGTCTGGACCACCTTCATGATCTACAGGCTGGTCGGAAACCCGGTGTGGAACTACATCGGCTCCGTTCAGACGCCTGCGGACGACCAGGTCGTTTTCTCCATCACGAAGCCCACCATCATGCTGCTGCGCTACGTCCTGCGCAAGCCGATGGTCGACTACCTCACCTACGGCGCGTTCGCTGACAGGGCTCAGGCCCTCCTGGACGCCGGCAAGAATGAAGCCTCGGACGAGTGGAAAGCGCTGGCCAACGAATTCAGCACCTTCAGGCCTGAATTCGTCAACGCCACCGGACCCTACTACCTGGATCCCGCAAAGGTCAACCAGTCCAACGTCGAACTTCAGAAAAACGAATATTCCTTCCTGGCTGGGACGGTCCGCTTCGACAAGGTCATCGTGTACAACGGGGACGTGCCTGACCTGACCCCGCTGGTGCTCAACGGCGAGGTGGACTATCTCACCCACCAGTTCCCGGCGCCTTCCATCGCCAACTTTGAACGGATGGGATACAGCTTCATCCAGCTGCCGGGCGTCGACGGCATCGCCGTCTACTTCAACCAGGCCGTTGAGCCCCTGAACCTGAAGGAAGTCAGGCAGGCCATCGCCTATGTGATCGACCGCGGCCGTGTGGGCGAGCTGGCATTGCCGGGCGTGACGCGCGGAACCAAGTATGTCTCCGGGCTCGGCGACGTCATGACGGAAAGCTGGGTGGACGTCACCAAACTCATCAACTACAGCGTGGACCACGAAAAAGCGGCAGCGCTGCTGACGCAGGCAGGCCTGAGCCGCAAGGACGGGCAATGGTATCTTGCCAACGGCGCCCCCTTCGCGCTTTCCCTGCAGTGCCCGACCTCTTGGAGCGACGCTTCGACTGCGGCCAGCGAGATCGCCCAACAGCTGACCATGTTCGGCATCAAAACCTCCTTTGAGGGCATCGACTCGACCATGCGCCAGACCAACATCGTCGAGGGCAATTTCCAGATGGCAATGTCCTTCTTCGGGACCGGCCAACCGCATCCGATGTTCGCCTTTGAGACGCCTCTGCTGGTCAGCAACCTGAAAGCGGCCAAGGGCCTTGGTTACCCGATGGTGCAGACGACGGACGCCCTGGGAACCGTGGATCTGGAGGAACTGATCTACGCCTCCACGGCCGGATGGGACATGGCGCCCCAGAAGGAGATCGTAGAAAAAATCGTGCTGACCCTCAATGAGACCGTGCCGATCATCCCGATCTACTCCAAGTGGAGCAAGAATCTGAGCAGCAACGGCCTGTTTACGGACTGGGGCGCCGACGACGCCCTCTACCTCAACAGTGCCGGAGACGACAATTTTGCTGTCATCAAGATCCTCACCGGGGAACTCAAGCCCCTCAACTAGTTTCAATCCGACAGACCCCCTCCGCCCGCGCGCGGGCGGAGGGGGCCGGGAAAAAAGGAGGCACTGTGCCCTGCATACCGATCATCAAATGGGAGCGGCAGGACGGAGGCGTCACCAGGTTTGACGGCTTTAGGGTGGAGGCGGAGACAGAAATCAGAAAGCGGCTTGCCAGGGATCTCAAGCCTTTCCGCCTGGACGATGCTTTCCCCGCAGTCCTCCGTCTGTGCGTCGCGGCTTCCGGGGGACTGAAACCCACCGGGTACAGGCTGGAGGCCGGTCCCGGCTTCGTCAGCGTCACAAGCCCGACTGTCTGCGGCCTCCACCACGGCCTTGCCTGTCTGAAGCTGCTTCTCGCTTCGCAAAACGGGCGTCTCTCCCATGGGGAAGCGTTGATAAACCCTGATTTTGAGCATCGTGGCGTCATGCTGGACGTCTCGCGCGGAAAGATGGCCTCGCTTGAATACCTCAAGCAGCTTGTCTCCTTCCTGTCAGACATAGGCTACAACGTCTTCCAGCTTTACTGCGAGGACAAGCTGGCGCTGAAGAAACACCCGCTGGTGGGCTCCGCCACCGGCGCCTACACGGAAAGCCAGATCCGCGAACTGGACGCCTGGTGCGGGGATTGCTTCGTCGAACTGCAGCCCTGCATCCAGACCTTTTCCCACCTGCAGGGGCTGCTGTGCCTGCCCGGCTACTGCAGGCTGTGTGAAAACGAGGAGATGTTCACCCTCGCCCCCGGAAAGGACGAGGTCTACACCTTCCTCGACGATGAGCTGGGCGAAACCCTGCCGTGGTTTACGTCCACGACCCTGAACATCAACATGGACGAGGCGTACGACATCGGCACCGGCTACTCCAGGCGGGAGTGCGAGCACAGGGGACAGGGGGAGGTGTTCCTGTCGCATCTTCGGCGCGTTGTGGCCATCGCGCGCGGCCATGGCGCGAAAACAATCATCATGTGGGGGGACTTTGCCGCGAAACACCATTCCCTGCTGAGCGGACTGCCCGAAGGAGTCGTCCTCGCCGACTGGAATTACAATCCCGACACGAGCTACCCTTCCGTCGACGTCATCCGGAACATCGGGGTCCCCTTCTGGGTAGCCGGCGGGGTCAGCAGCTGGAATTCGCTGTTTCCCCGCGTCTACAACAGTTACATGAACCTCATCAACCTCTCCGCGGAGGCGTTCGCGAAGGGCGCGGGAGGTTTTCTCGTGACTGACTGGGGCGATTACGGGCATATGCAGCCGCTGGGCCTGAGCCTCTACGGCTACATGGTCGGCGCGCAGCAGGCGTTCCACGCCAGGGAGACAGACCCGAGGACGCTGGAGGAGGAGGCCTGGCCCCTGATCTTCCCCGACAGGCGGACGGAAGCCGCCTTCAGGCTGCTGATGGATTCCAACCTGGCCCCGAACCTCCAGAACGGCTTTAAGACGATGTCGCTGTATTTCTTCTTTGACGACCTGCTCAGCGGCCTGTCCCTGAAGGGAAACGACCGCTACCTGAAGCTGACCCGGGAAAGTTTCAGCATCCTTGAGGAAAAGGGGCGAGCCGCCTACCGTCTGCTGTGCGAAGCGCTTGCCGACGGCACCGTTGCGGGCAGCCGTTTCCCGGACGAGAACTGGGAGGCTCTCTTTGGGACGGCTTTCCTGAAGGAACTGCGGCTTTCCGCCCGCATGACAGGCTTCACGGGGCGCAAGGGCGGGCTCAGCTTCGATATCCTGGATCACCTGCGATCGGCGGACTGCAGCGAAGACGCGCTGCTGATCCTGATCAACCGCATCAGGGGACTGTACACGGAATTCCTTTCCATCCGGCGGGAATTCGAGCGGGTTTGGGTCCTCCGCGCCTACGAAAAGGGGATCGAGAGCGCCCTGAGCCTGTTTGACAAGGCGGGGGTCCAGCTTGGCGAAACGGTCAAGTGGCTCGCGGCGCAGCGGGCGCAGCTGATCCGCGGAGGGCAGATCGACACCGGGCTTGAGACCTATGAGGCGGGCAAACAGTACAGGATCCTTTGGACCTCCGATTTCAGGAATCTGTGGGACAGGGCCTATCCCTGGCAATAAAAAGAATTGGGGCTTTGCTGTGAGCTGCGATTTGTTTCCGCCAGTCAAAAAGATCAAATACCGCGAAGGCGTCTGCCTGCTTCGAGAATTAGAGGGCACGGCGCGCGGCCGGGGAACTGGAGGGCTGGACGGCGGCCTTCCGCCTGCGCTCAGACCTGTGCGGGACGGGACCGGCTGCGGTTACCTGTATGAAGCCGGGCAGCCTGCCGCCTGCGCCGAAGTGACGCAAGCGCAGGGTTACGCCATCGCGGTCTCGCCGGACGGGATCACCCTCCGGGCGCCGGACAGGGAGGGCCTGCGCTACGGCCTGCAAACCCTGGGGGGGCTGATCGCGCAGTCGGACGGAGGCTCCCTGCGCTGCCAGGAGATCGCCGACTGGCCCTCGCTGGAGAAGCGCGGCCTGATGCTGGACGTGTCCCGGGGCAAGGTCTACACCCGGGAGTATCTGCTGGGCCTGGCTGATCTGCTGGGCCGGATGCGGTACAACGTGCTGCAACTGTACACGGAGCATACCTTCGACTTTACGAAGCATCCCGAGATTTGCCAGGACAGCGGACCGGTGACGGCCGGGGACATCGCGGCGCTGCAGGAGCGCTGCGCCATGAGCGGCATTGAACTGCAGGCAAACCTCCAGTCCCTCGGCCACTGCCGGCGCATCCTGACAAGGCCCGAGCACCAGGGGCTTTCGGAGAGCGACCTTTTCTGGTCGCTGTGCACATCCGACGAGGGCAGCTTCCGGCTGATGGAAGAACTGTACTCGGAATACCTCCCGCTGTTTGAAAGCCCCTGGCTCAATATCTGCCTGGACGAGCCTTATGACCTCGGCCGGGGCCGGAGCGCCGCGACCGGAACCAGCCCGGGCGAGCTGTATCTCGCCTATCTCCTGCGGCTCCATCAGATCGCCGCCCGATACGGCAAGCGCATCATGCTCTTTGGCGACGTCTTCCTGCGCCATCCGGAGCTGCTTGATCGCGTACCGGGCGACGTCCTCTATCTGGACTGGATCTATGACCCCAAGGAGCATTACGGGACCCCGGCCATCTATCGCCGCAGCGGGATGCCCTTCTGGGTCTGCCCGGGCACGGGCAATTGGAACACGCTCTTCCCCCGGCTGGACGGCGCGGTCACCAACGTGGTGAACCTGAGCCTGGAGGGGATCGCGGAGGGCGCGCGGGGCATGCTCCTGACCGACTGGAACGACCATGGCGCCTACGCGCAGCCGGGACCGGGCTACTTCCTCTACGCCTACGCGGCCGCCGTCGCCTGGAGCGGGGCGGACCCGGGCCGGGAGCCTGTCGGCGCCTGGGCGGACCGCGTCCTTGCCCTGCCGGGATACGCCGGCGCGGTTCTGAAGATGGCAGGGATCTACCGTATCCCGCCGATCTGGTCAAAAAACAGAAGCGAATGCGTCATGGCCCTGTTTGACGAGCCGGTCTTTGGCGGCGCGCTCAGGGGACCGGCGCCGCCGGAAGGGCTGAAGGCCTGCGATCTGAATCTCCCCGAAGGCTTTGAAGCGGTCTTTGAACGCCATTCCCAGCATCCGCTGCGCCCCTATTTCCGCATCCCGGCCTCCGCCTGCCGGGAGATCCGCAGGATCGCGGAACAGGCGCGGCCGCTGGCCGAAGGGCTCCCCGGCGGGCCGGTCAGGGATCAGCTGATCTATATCCTCAACGCCTTTGAGCTGATGCTCGACAAGCTGGACCTGAGCCGGAGGGTCATCGCCGCCTTTGAAAGCGGCGCGCCAGGCGTCCCGGAGCTGCTGGGCTTTGAGGACGAACTGCGCATCGCAATCGGACGCTATGTCCGCCTGCGCAGGGAGTATGAACGCAACTGGCTCGCGGTCGCGAAAGCCTCGGAGATCGAGATCTCCCTGGCTTATTTCGCCAACATCATCGCGCGGCTTGATTATCTGCGCGACTGGCTGTCCCTGCAGCGGGAAAAGCTTTCCCGCGGACAGGCAGTGGACGCAGCCTTCAGCAGTTACGAAACCGCGGGCTACGGTACCCTGCCCACCTACTGAGGGAAGGGGAACCGTGCCGGCATGCTGGTTCCCTTTACGCTTCCAGCTTCCCCTTCACGCGGTGGATGAGCGCCATCACGGCGGTGCTTTCCCGGGCCGGAAGCGGCGAGACGCCCTCATCCGCCCCGCGCAGGAAGGCCCCGATCTCATCGCGGAAAGCCCTCCCCTGCGCGTCTTCCGCCGTCGGCAGGGCTTCCGTCCTGCCGTCCCTGTACCGCAAAAATTCCGCGGTGACAGGCACGCCCCGCTGGATGTTGACGGGCGCGCGGAAGCGGTATTCCAGGCAGGCATCCTCAAATTCCGCGCGGAACATGGCGGTAAAGGGATAGCCTTCGGGCATCTGGCTGCAGGCTCCGATCTGGGCGACGGCGCCGCTTTCCCAGCGAAACGTTGTGGAGACCTGCCGCCATGCGCCTGACGCGCCCCGGAAGCCGTGGGCGCAGATGTCCGCGGGTTCCGTCCCCAGGATGGAACAGACAAAGTCGGTATCGTGGACATACAGGTCAAACAGTGCCCCGCCGCCGCGTTCCGGGTCGATGAACCATCCGCCCCGCGCGCTGTGCTGCAGCCGCTGCGCCTGAATGAAGCGCAGCCTGCCATACAGGCCCGAACGCAGCTCTTCCGCGATGAGCCTGTATTCGGGCCACCAGCGCAGCACCTGCCCGACCATCAGCACCCGAGCGGCCTCCTCGGCCCTGCGGGTCATCCGTTCGCAGGCCTCCAGCGTCAGCGCGAAGGGCTTTTCGCACAGCACATGCGCCCCTGACGAAAGCGCCAGGGTGACATACTCCTCATGCAGAAAGGTCGGCAGGCAGACGGATACCGCGTCCGGCCGGAGCTCTTCCAGCATGGCCGCCGCGTCGGAATAGGCGGCGCAGCCGTGCTTTTCAGCCAGCGCCTCCGCCTTTTCCCTGTCCTCGTCGCAGACGCCCGCCAGCGTGGCGCCCGCGTGATGCCGGTAGGCGTCCGCGTGAAAGTCCGCGATGAACCCGGCCCCGATGATCGCTGTCTTCATTTCAAAGGTCTCCTTCTGGCTGGTCCGTCTGTGCGATCCGCTCCTTGAGGGCGTTCCCTCTGTGCAGCACACATTCTAGCGCTATGGCTGGCGCCGCACAAAGCTTCGCACCCTTCCCTTCAAACGCGATTTGGCGATTGCCTGACGCCTGCAGCCGTCTGTCAGGCTTGACCGATCGTCACCGCCAACGTATATTCACGCTATCGGATCGGACAAGGCATGATTCCGGAGGGTACCGCGCGTGAACGAGTTTGGCGGCCAGATCGGGGAAAAATTCGATACCGACGGAACCCCCCGCCGCTATCCCGGCAACACCGTGATCTCGGACATCCCCGCCGGAAGTCCCGCGCACGGCGCCCTGCTGCGCGTGCAGAAGAGCTTCTCCGGGGAAAGCCTGTCCGGCCTGTTCATCTTCCTGCCGGGAGACAGTTTCCACATGACGGTCATCCGCGGGCTGAACGACCTTGTCCGTACGGACGGGTACTGGCCGCCGGCCCTCGACCGGTCGGCGCCCCTGAGCGCGGCGGACAGGCATGTCTCCCTGGCGGTGGCGTCCGTGCCCGGCCCCGGACCCTTCAGGATGCGCTTCCACCGCGTCGAGATCGGCCGCGAAGACCTGCGGGTGCTGCTCCTGCCGGAGGACGAAAGCGCGCTCCAACGGCTGCGGTCGTACCGTGACCGGGTGGCGGACGTCATCGGCCTGCGCCTGCCCGGGCATGACGGATACGGTTTCCATGTCACCCTGGCCTATGTCTGGCGAAAGCCCGACGCCTTCCGGGAGTCCCTGCTTGAGGAAGTCAGGGCCCGTTCCGACGCCCTCCTTTCCGGGCAGCCGCCCTTTGATCTGGGCAGGCCGCGTATGGCGTATTATGAGGATATGACGCGTTTTTCCGACGCGCGGCAGGAAGAGGAATGATCAGGGGAGCGTCATGAGAAAGTTTCAATTCACGGGCGAAAAGGCGGTCAACGCCGCGCTGCTGCTGGCCAGCGCCTTTTACCTGTACTACACGGTGGCCCATTACAAGATCGGCACGGTCCGCCTGCCCAAGGAAGGCTTCATGCCGCTGATCCTGGGCTGCGGCGCGGTGGCCATCTCATCCTTCCTGACCGCGCAGTCCTTTTTGAACAGGGGCGACGCCCGGGATGTGACATTCAACATCCACTGGCTGAAATTCTTCGCGATCACCGCGGTGTCGCTGGCTTACGCGTTCTCCATGAAAGCCGTCGGATACATGCCGGGGACCTTCGTATTCCTCCTGGCGATCTTCAGGCTGGCGGGCGTTTCCGGCTGGCGGAAACCGGTCCTGATCTCCCTGATTTCCGCGGCCGCGCTCTATGTCGTGTTCAAGATGCTGCTGGGCGTATCGCTGCCGGCGGGTTTCATCGGCATTTGACGGGGGAGGAGAGATGGATACTTTTTCCCTGCTCTTGAGCGGGTTCGCGGAAGTCTTTACGCTGAACCGCATGGCTGCCTGCGTTTCGGGCGTGCTGGTTGGCACGCTGACGGGCGTGCTGCCAGGCATCGGCGTCACGGGCGCGATGGCGCTCCTGCTTCCCATCAGTTTCGGCATGGACGCGACGACCGCGCTGATCCTGTTTGCGGGCATCTACTACGGGGCGATGTACGGCGGCTCGACCACGTCCATCCTGGTCAATCTTCCCGGCGAAGCGGCTTCCGTCGTGACCTGCCTGGACGGCAACCAGATGGCCAAGAAGGGGAAGGCGGGCGTCGCGCTGGCCATCAGCGCCTGGGGCTCCTTTTTCGCCGGCACTTTCGGGATCCTGGTCCTCACCTTCACCGCGGACAAGATCGCGAAACTCGCGCTCTCCTTCGGCTCGCCCGAATACCTGGCGGTCTGCGTGCTGGGGCTGGTCGTCCTGACCAACCTGACCGGGAAAAACCCCCTCAAATCCCTGCTGATGGTATTCTTCGGCCTGGCTCTGGGGACCATCGGCCTGGACGACGTGTTCGGCGTGTCCCGTTTCGACTTCGGAAACATGTATTTGCGGCGCGGCATCGAGTTTGGCATCGTGGCGATGGCCGTGTTCGGCATCAACGAGCTGCTCGGGACCCTGCTGGAACCGCAGGAAGAACATGCCCACGTACAGAAACTGAGCTTCAGGGACCTGTACCCCAACAGGGAAGAATGGAAACGCTCCGCGGCGCCGATGATCCGCGGCGCGGTCATCGGCTTCCTGATCGGCCTGATGCCCGGGCCCGCAGGCACGCTGGCAAGTTTCTCCTCCTACTCCATGGAGAAGAAACTGTCAAAACATCCGGAGCAGTTCGGCCAGGGCGCCATCGAGGGGGTAGCGGGGCCGGAATCGGCCAACAACGCCGCAAGTTCCGCCGCGTTCGTCCCGCTGCTTTCGCTCGGGCTCCCCTTCGCCCCGCCCTCGGCGCTGCTGCTGACGGCGTTCATCACCCACGGCATCCAGCCGGGGCCGTCGCTGTTCTCCCAGCATCCGGAGGTCTTCTGGGGCCTGCTGGCCAGCATGTACATCGGCAACGTCCTGCTGCTGATCATCAACCTCCCGATGGTCGGCATCTTCGCTTCGCTGCTCAAACTGCCCGCCAAAGTCCTGATGCCCGTGGTGATGGTGATCACCTTCACCGGCGCGTACGCAACCAACGGGGCCACGTTCGATATCCTCGTCCTGATCGTGCTCGGCGTGATCGCATACGTCATTTCGAAGTACGGGTACTCCATGGCGCCGCTGGCGGTGGGGATTTGCCTGTCCTCCATCATCGAACAAAGGTTTCAGCAGACGATGATCATCACGCGCGGCAGCTTCCTGAAGCTGATGAGCCGTCCGATCACGGCGGTCATCCTGGGTTTCGCCTTCCTCATGCTGCTGATGACGCTGCTCAAGCCGGTCAAGAAGGCGCTGTTTCACAGCAGGGAGGATTGATGTTATACTGGTCCGCAGAACGGGAGTTCCCATAAATGAAAGGAGAACGCACATGAAAAAGTTCCTGTCCCTCTCGCTGGCGGCCGTCCTGCTTCTGTCCCTCATCCCGGCTGCCCTGGCCGCCTTCCCTGAAAAGGAGATCACCTACCTTTGCGGCTACAACGCGGGCGGCAGCTCGGACATCCAGGCTCGCCTGATGCAGTCCTACGCCGAAAAGTACTTCGGGGCGCCGATGGTCGTGGAGAACCTGGGGGGAGCGGGCGGCATGACCGCGCTGACGGATTTCCGGGCGCGCGCGGCGGACGGCTACACGATCTCCAGCTTCAACACCACCCCGCTGCTCAAAAACATCCTCGGCCAGACGGATTTCGAATATTTTGACGCCTTCGACTTCCTGTGCTGCGTCATCACCACGCCCATCGTGGTCCTCGTGAAAGCCGACTCCCCCTACATGACCATCGGTGAACTGGTCGAAGCCGACAAGCAGAACCCCGGCGAACTGTTCTTCGCCTCCGCCGGGGCCGGTTCGATCACCCATCTCGCCGCGGAACTGTGGAAATACAGCAGCGGCACCGCGTTCACGCACGTGCCCTTCAACGGCGGAACGGACGCGCTGACCGCCCTGATGAACGGGACGGTGGACTTTGAGGTCGCCAGCCTCTCCGAGGTCCTCGTCAAGCATGAGGAAGGCTCGCTGCGTATCCTCGCGTCCTGCACGGACACAGCCATCAAAAGCACCGCCGGCGAGGACCTGAACATCCCCGTGCTGGAAGGCAGCAACGTCAAGGTCATCCAGGGCGTCTGCGTCCTGAAGACCGTTCCCGAGGAGATCAAGGCCTTCCTGGCGGAAGCGCTCAAGGGCATCTGCAACGATGGGGGCTACGTCAGCGATATGAAGGCGGCAGGCTATGACGTGGACTACATGGACCGCGAAACCTTCACGCAGTACCTGATCGATTCCGCCGCGTCCTTCAAGACCGTGATCGAAGAAGCGGGCTTGATGGATCAAATCGTCTGACCGGGGCCGAACGAGGCGTACGTTCAGGAGAAGATACAGGCGGGACCGCGTCGCAGGACGCGGTCCCGCCTGATGTTCCCGGATGCGGGCAGGAGAGGCCAGATTGACGCGGACAGGGATTTTTGGTATGTATGGACCGGCAGCCGGGGCCCCCGCGCAGGGGTTTTGTTTTTTCGGATTCGGCTGGCGGGGACCCGCCGCAAGCCGGCGGTCTGTCCGACATCCATCAGGCCCAAGGAGCGGCGTATGGCAATTCGTCTGATTCTTCTGGACATGGACGGCACCCTGCTGGGCAGGAGCCAGGTGGCGGTCACCCGAAGAAACATGGAAGCCCTGCAGCGCGTCATCAGGGAGGGCGTCATGGTCGTCCCCTGCACGGGGCGCGTTTTCGACATGCTGCCGCCGCAGATCCAGACCCAGGAAGGGATCCGCTATTTTGTGACCTGCCACGGCGCGAGGGTGTATGACAAGGGAGAAAACGCCGAGCTGTACCTTGATCTGATCCCGCCCGGGGAGTCGGCCGCGCTGCTTCAAATGCTGGAAGGGCGAAACCTGTACAACGAGATCGCCGCCAGGGGCACGATCTTTCTGGAAAGCGCCATCGAAGCCAGCATGGAGCGGCAGCCTGTGCCCTCGCATCACAAATGGTACATCAAGGACAAGTGGTATACCGCTGTGGAAAAGCCCAGCGAGTTCTTCCGCGCGCACGGGATCGGCGTGGAAAAGATGAACCTGTACGGCATCCCCGAACCCCTCAGGCAGACGGTGTACGACGAGGTCACCCGCACGGGCTCCGTCCGCCACACGCGGCCCGGCGCGGGGGAGAACCTGGAGTTCAGCCATGCTACGCTCGACAAGCTCGCGGCGACCTCCGCCCTGCTGTCCCATATTGGCGTCGGCTTTGACGAAGTCATGGCCCTGGGCGACAGCAGCAGCGACGTGGACATCCTGAAAGCCTCGGCGATCGGCGTCGTAATGGGCAACGCGCCGGAAAACATCCGGGCGGCCGCAAACTACGTCACGGCGACGAACGTGCAGGACGGCGTCGCCTACGCGATCGAAAAATACCTGGCGTAGGGGAAGGGCAAAGGGGGGCGCGATGCTTTCGGATTTTCGCCGGGAGAAGGACTTTCTGCTTTGCGTCGATTCGGACGGCTGTGTGTTCGACACGATGGAGATCAAGCACAAGGAGTGCTTCTGTCCGGCGACGATCCTTCATTTTTCCCTGCAGCCGGTTTCAAAGTACGCCCGCGAAGCGGCGGAATTTGTCAACCTGTACAGCCAAACGCGCGGTATCCATCGCCTGCCCGCGCTGATCCGCGTGATGGACCTGCTGGCGAAACGCCGGGAGGTGCGCGAGCGCGGGTTTGAGCCGCCCCGGCTCAGCGCCCTGCGCGGCTTCGTCGCGTCCGCGCCGGTCCTCAACCACGCGGCAATGCTCAGGTGGCAGGAAAGCGGCCGCGAAGACCCCGAAAGGCGCACGGTCGTCGACTGGTCGTCGGACGTCAACAGGCGCATCGAACAGATGGTGCGCGGCATCCCTCCGTTCCCGTTTGCCAGGGACAGCCTGCGGCACGCCGCTTCGCGGGCGGATATCGTGGTCGTGTCCGCGACCCCGGAAAGCGCGCTCGAGCGCGAGTGGGAGGAGAACGGCATCCGTCGGTACGCGTCGCTCGTCTGCGGCCAGGAGAGGGGCAGCAAGAAGGAGATCATCGGGGCCCTGGGCAGGCTGTATGAAAAGGATCGCATGCTGATGGTCGGGGACGCGCCGGGGGACAGGGCCGCGGCGGTGGAAAACGGCATACCATTCTACCCCATCAGGCCCGACCAGGAGGCGCAGTCCTGGCGGGAGTTCATCCCGGCGGCTGACAGGTTTTTCGGCGGAAGCTACAGGGGCGCATTCGAGCAGGCTCTCACAGACCGCTTCGAGGGCCTCCTGCCGGCGGAACCGGGCTGGGATACCGTCACCTGAGGGAGCGCGCCGCGCTGACGCGGGCTTCCAGGAAGGCCTCAAACGCGTTCGCATCCCCCTGGATGCCGGCCTTTCGCAGGATATAGGTTTGCCCGTCCTTCATGAAGAAAAACAGGAAGCCTGACAGATCGAACACGCGCCCGATCCCGGCGTAGGGGTACGCTGTGGCGCCGGCGCCTTTGGCAACCGAGAACGTCTCGTTTGAAAACGCGTAGTCGACCGTCGGCGCGCCGCCCTTTCCGTTGCCTGCCAGCAGAAGGCGGGTGACGAAACGGGGCGCGAGGATGCCAATCAGGATCAGGAGATTGCCCGCGAACAGCCCCAGCAGGGCCGGGCCGGAGACTTGTTTCCCGACGGTGATCACATATCCTGAAACCGCAAACGTCAGGACCCCCATCGCCAGGACAAGGACGCGGGGCAAGCGATGCAGCCGCTTCATCATCAGGTTCGTCAGCGCCGCGTAGGCTTCGGCGTCGTAGTTTGTCGTCGCGCGATAGATCATTTCCCCGCTCGTTTCCAAAGCCTCACCCCAATCACAGGCGCCGCTCGGTCCTCAGAAAGTCAGCTTCCTGTTACGTGCCGTGATGGGCCATTCG
>CAZLYF010000049.1:0-18662 GCA_964563725.1 uncultured Oscillospiraceae bacterium | reverse complement strand
AAGATGAAATTATGAACGAGCACAGGTGAAATAGATCTAATTCAGTGACCTTTTTGGGGGGAAGAAGTGCTTCTGCGACTGCAAAAACAGGAGGCCGCCTGAGCCCGTTTTTGCGAGAAGACTCAAAATTCATGAACAGCGCAATTTCCTCGCGCCTGCCCTCGCTGGACAACTCCAGTCATGTCTGGTATACTTCTTTACATAACTTTCGGTTCAGGGCCCGGTCGACCCAAGGGGAGTACCGGGCCCCCCTCCGGCAGTATGCCGCAGAAAAAAACAAGTTCGAGGTGCGAAGCGCTCAAATGCTCAAAGAAGGTTTCTATTGCGCCCTGGGCACCCCGCTGGACGAGGAGGGGGGATTGCTGCCCGGAAGCCTTGAAAGGCATATCCTGAATCAGATCGACTGCGGCGCCGCGGGTCTTTTGCTGATGGGCACCATGGGCATGCTGGGCTGCATCCGCGACGATCAGTACGAGGCGGCCGTCAGGACGGCCGTCGCCGCCGTGAACGGCCGGGTCACGCTCCTGGTCGGCGCGGCTGACAACAGCATCGCCAGAATGCGCAGACGCCTGGACATCCTTGCCCCTTACCCGGTGTCCGTTGTGCTGACCGCGCCGTATTACTTTCCAATGACAAGGGAAACCGCGCTGCGCTACTTCAGGGCCGCCGCCGAATGGACGGCGCATGACCTGTACCTGTATGACCATCCCTGGACGGCGCGGTACAAAATCACTCTGGAGGACGTGCGCGAGCTGGCATCCCTTCCGCAGTACAGGGGGATCAAGACCGGGGACCCGGTCCTTATCAAGAAGCTTCGCCAGGCGAAAGACCTCAAGGGGGACTTCACCCCGATCTTCTCCAATTCCGACCTCTTCGAGCTTGCCCACGCCTATGGGATCCACCACACGCTCGACGGCATCTACGCCTGCTTCCCCCGCAGCGCCGGCCGGATGCAGGCCTGTTACGATGCGGGAGACAGGGAGGGCGGGGACGAGGCGGTCAAAACCATCATGGGCTCCCGCGACAGGATGTTCGCGCTGGGCATCTGGCCTTCCTTTACGGCGGCGATGAACCTCCTTGGCTTCGAGGGCCGCTTCGGCCCCGATTACGAGCCGGTGTTCAAGGCTCCGCAGGATGCGGAAAAACTTGAAGCCGTCAGGCGGATCCTGCTGGACGCGGGGGAGATCGCACCGTGAGCCCGGCGGCCCCCACGATGTTTGACCTCAAGGGCCGCGTCGCGATCGTGACCGGCGGGCGCGGCCTGTACGGCGCTCCCATCAGCGAGGGACTCGCCGAGATGGGGGCGCACGTGGTGATCGCGTCGCGAAGCGTTCAGGATTGCGGGCGGTTCGCCGAAAAGCTCCGAAGCGCGGGCCTGTCGGCCGAAGGCGCCTTCCTGGACCTCAGGAGCGACCGCTCTATCGGGGAACTGACAAAGCGGACAGCCGAAATGCACGGGCATATGGATATCCTGGTCAACAACGCCGTCAGCCGGGAGGGCTACGGTCCCCTGGAAGACCTGACGCGCGAGGCAGCGGCGTCCTCGCTTGACGCAAACATCGTCGGGATGATGCTGCTGACCCAACAGGTCCTGGCTTTCATGAGGCGGCAGCGCAGCGGGAACATCATCAACGTCAGCTCCATTCAGGGCGTTTCCGCTCCTCATTTTCCTTTTTACGAGCAGGGGCAGTCCAGCCCCCCCGGCTACACGATGGAGAAATGGGGGCTGGTCGGCTTCACCAAATGGCTGGCCGCCGCCTATGGGCGTGAGGGGATCCGGGCCAACGCGCTCAGCCCGGGCGGCTATCATCCCGCGCTGATGAGGGAGCGCCCGGAATTTTACCGGACCTATGCCGATCACACGCCGCTGGGGAAATGGCCGGACCGCGACGACATCAAAGGCCCGGTCTGCTTTCTGGCCAGCGAGGCTTCCCGCTACGTCACCGGCCATAACCTGGTCATGGACGGCGGCTTCACCATCTGGTAAGGCGCTGCGCGCGCCGGAGAAGAGGGAAAGGCATGCTGAAATATTTCATCAGACGCCTGCTGATGATCATCCCGATGATGCTGGTGATCAGCTTTCTGGTGTTCGTCGCCCTGGAGCAAACGCCGGGGGACCCCCTGATGGCCCGGTTTTCACCTGAAACCATCTCAAGCCTGACCAACGAGCAGCTGGACGCGCTGCGGGAGCAGGCCGGGCTCAACGCGCCGCTGCTGATCCGCTATCTGAGATGGCTGTTGGGCCTTCTGCAGGGAGACCTGGGCTATAGTCTGCAGACGGGCACGGCCATCAGCAGCATCATCGCGAACCTTCTCCCGCCCACGATCTACCTCGCGCTCGCGGCCCTCGCATTCTCCGTCCTCATCGGCCTCGTTTTCGGGATCCTTTCCGCCGTCAGGCACAATTCCGTCATCGACTACCTCTCCTCGGTCTTCGGGGTGATCGGGATCTCCATGCCTGCGTTCTTCATCGGCATATTGGCCATCCTCTTTTTTGCCATCCGGCTCAAGTGGTTTCCGGCTCAGGGAAGGACGGAGATCGACGCGACCTTCTGGATCGGTCTGAAGTATATCTTCCTGCCGGCGATGAGCCTGGGCCTCGCGCTGGCCGCCGCCCTGACCCGCTATACGCGCAATTCCATGCTGGACGTCATGAACCAGAACTACGTCAAGACCGCGCGGGCAAAGGGCCTGCCCGAATGGAAGGTGTTCTACCGCCATGTCTTCCGCAACGCGCTGATGCCCATCAGCGTGCTCATCTGCCTGAGGCTGCCCATGCTGGTGGGCGGCTCGGTCGTCATCGAGCAGGTCTTCGGCTACGCAGGGATCGGCCAGCGGCTGCTGACGGCGATCAACGGCAACGACTACCAGCTGGTGCTGGTCATCATCTTCCTGCTGTCGATCGTCTCGCTGCTGTCCAGCCTGCTCATCGACCTGGTGACAGGCCTGCTTGACCCGCGGGTCCGATACGGTTGAGGAGGGAACGAAGGGTGTCAGGAAACGCGTCAAAGGTACGGAAGTCCAGCCGCCTGAGAAATATCGTCTATCAACTGACGGGCAACAGGCTCTCCGTCGCCGGTCTCTTCGTCGTGTTGACCATTATCCTGCTGTGCGCCCTGGCGCCGCTGATCACTCCCCACAACCCGACGAAGCTCAACTTCGCCGCTCAGGTGCAGCCGCCCGGCGGAGAGCATCTCTTCGGCACGGACAAGCTGGGACGCGACGTGTTCGCGCGGGTGCTCTACGGCGGGCGCATATCGATCCTCATCGGCTTGTCGGGCGCCCTGGGCGGCATGGCGCTGGGCGTGATCATCGGGAGCCTCTGCGGATACTTCCGGGGTGTCCTGGATGCCGTGTTCGTCAAGATCGCGGAGCTCGTGTCCGTCTTTCCCCAGATTCTGCTGGTGCTGGTGCTGGTGACGATCATGAACCAGAGCATGATGAACCTGATCTACATTTTTATTTCCACCGGCTGGGTCGCCACCTTCCGCATGGTACGCGGCCGTTTCTTTTCCCTGCGGGAGGAGAGCTTCGTGGAGGCCTGCAAAGTGTTCGGCCTCAGCGACCTGTCCATCGCCTTCAGGCACATCCTGCCCAACTGCCTGGGGCCGGTCATCGTGCAAATGACGCTCAACACCGCCGGCTTCATCCTCCAGGAAGCCGCGCTTTCCTTTATCGGGCTGGGCGTCCCCTCCGGCACGCCGACCTGGGGAAACATCATGAACGCGGCCAGGGAGATCCTGAGCATCCAGCAATACCCCTGGGTCTGGCTGACGCCTGGCCTGGCGATCGCGCTGTTCGTCCTGGGCGTCAACTTTTTCGGCGACGGCCTGCGCGACGCCCTGGACCCCAAGCAGATTTAGGAGAACGGCATGGCAGAGCAGCGGGGACAAACCATCCTGAGCATCAGGAACCTGAAGACCCACTTCCATGTCCGCAGGCGCGTTGTCCGCGCCGTGGACGGCGTGACGCTGGACGTCCGAACCGGCAAGACCCTGGGCCTGGTGGGCGAAAGCGGCTGCGGTAAAAGCGTCACGGCGCATTCCATCATGCGGCTCCTGCCCAAAACAGCCCGTGTCCCGGAGGGGGAGGTCTTTTTTTCGCCGCCGGGGCGGACGCCTGTCGACCTGCTTCGCCTGAAGCCTTCCGGCCGGGAGATGCGGGCCATCCGCGGCAAGGACATCTCCATGATCTTCCAGGACCCGATGTCTTCCCTGAACCCCGTATACCGGGTAGGCGAACAGATCATCGAAAACATCCTCGAGCACGAGCGCGTTTCAAGGGACGAGGCGATGGAACGGGCGCTCGCCATGCTGCGGCGCCTGAGCATCCCCAGCGCGGAAAAACGCATCCGCGAGTACCCCCACCAGTTCTCCGGCGGCATGAAACAGCGCGTCATGATCGCGATGGGGCTCATCTGCAATCCGGCGCTCCTCATCGCGGACGAGCCGACGACGGCGCTGGACGTGACGATCCAGGCGCAGATCCTGGAACTGATGCAGGAACTGCAGGCGCAGCTCAACTTCACCATCATCATCATCACGCACAACATGGGCATCGTCGCCGACATGTCGGACGACATCGCCGTGATGTACATGGGAAAGATCGTGGAATTCGGCACGAAGGAAGACATCTTCCTTCGTCCGGGCCACCCCTACACGAAGGCCCTGCTCAAGTCCGTCCCGGTGCTGGGGAACGGCGGGAGGGACCTGCTTGAGCCCATCCGCGGCAACACCCCGGACCCCTCGGAGATGCCCGAAGGCTGCGCTTTTGCCCCGCGCTGCGACGACGCTTCCAGTGCCTGCGCCGCGCCGCCCCCCTACGTCGACATCGGTTCCGGTCACTTCGTGCGCTGCATATTCGCGAAGGAAGCGGACCGTCGTGAGGGAAACGATGAACAGTGAGATCCTGCTGGAACTGAAACATGTCAGGAAATACTTCCCGGTCCAGGAGGGGCTTTTCCGACGGACTGCCGGGATGGTCAGGGCTGTGGACGACGTGAGCCTGTACGTTCGCCGCGGCGAAACCCTGGGGCTCGTGGGCGAGAGCGGCTGCGGGAAGACCACGCTGGGCAAGGTCATCGTGCGGATCCACGAGCCCACAGAGGGGGAGATGAACTACAGCTTTGACGGAAAGGGCGCCGTCAACCTGCTCAAGCTCAACCGTCAGGAAAGTTTCGATGCGCGCAACAGGATCCAGATGGTCTTCCAGGACCCCTACTCCTCCCTCAATCCGGTCAAGACGATCCAGGCGGCCTTTGACGAGCCCATGCGCGTGCATGGTCTGGGGGGCCAGGAGGCGCGCAGGAAGCGGACGGCTGAGCTGCTGGAGTCCGTCAACCTGCTCGGCGACTACATGTACCGCTACCCGCACGAGTTTTCGGGGGGCCAGCTGCAGCGTATCTGCATCGCCCGCGCCCTGTGCGTGAACCCGGAGCTGGTCGTGTGCGACGAACCGGTGTCTGCCCTGGACGTCTCCATCCAGGCCCAGGTGCTCAACCTGATGAAGGACCTGCAGCGCAGGATGCAGCTGACCTATCTGTTCATCGCGCACGATCTGTCCGTGGTCGAATACATGAGCGACCGCATCGCGGTGATGTATCTGGGCAAGATCGTGGAACTGGCGGCGGCCTCGGAACTCTACGGCGGCTACTTCCATCCCTATACCAGGGCCCTCCTCTCGGCGGTGCCGATCCCTGAGATCGGCGCCAAGAAACAGCGGGTGATCCTGGAGGGAGACGTGCCTTCGCCCATCGATCCGCCGAAGGGCTGCCGTTTCCACACCCGCTGCGAGTTCTGCCAGGACCTCTGCAGGGAACAGGAACCGGAACTGCTGTCCCAGCCTTCGGCCCCGGATCACTGGGTCGCCTGCCATTTTTCACAGGAGCTGAGGCGGCGGGAAAACTGGACGCTCCAATGAGCCGAGAAAGACGGGTGGAAAAGGATTGAACATGCGCAAGAGCCGTGTGCTTGGGAAGATGCGGGGCGGGGAGATCGCCATCTGCGTCAAGCTCAATATCAGCAGCATCAGGAATGTGGAACTGGCTGCCCTGTGCGGCTTCGACTGCGTATGGGTGGATATGGAGCACGTGCCGACGGGCATCGATTTCATCGAGCAGGCCGCGCTCGCCGCGAAAGCCCATGACTGCGACCTTCTCACGCGCGTTCCCCGGGGAGGGTACAGCAACTACATCAGGCCGCTTGAAGCGGACAGCACCGGCATCATGGTCCCGCACCTGATGGGCCTTGAAGACGCGAAGACCATCCAGTACTACACCAAGTTTCATCCCCTCGGCCGCCGGCCGGTCGACGGCGGCAACGCGGACGGAGGGTACTGCCTGCTCGACGCGAAGGACTACTGCGAGCAGGCCAACCGCGAACGCTTCGTGATCGTCCAGATCGAAGACCCGGAGCCGCTGGAAGAGCTGGACGGGATCTGCGCACTCCCGGGGCTGGACATGATTTTTTTCGGCCCGGCCGATTTCAGCCAAGGCGCGGGGATCCCCTTCGAATGGGGGGATCCCTTCATCGCCCAGACCCGCAGGCGCGTCGCCGAAACCGCCCGCAGGCACGGCAAATTCGCCGGGACCGTCGGAGGCGCGGGCAATCTGGACGCGCTGGCCGACGAGGGATACACCTTTGTCAGCCTGGGCGCCGACGTCGTGGCGCTCGCGGAATACTACCGGAGGCTCGCGGGCGGCTGCGGCGGCCGAAAGATCCGGGACTTCCAGGGCGGGTGACGGGGATGCAAAAGGCGGCCAAAGGCCTGTCGGAAATGACGCTGGGCACCGTGCAGCTGGGCCTCAACTACGGCATCGCGAACCGGTTTGGAAAGCCCGACCGGGAAACCGCCTTCGGGATTCTTCTCAAAGCGGCAGGCCTGGGGATCAATTCCCTGGACACGGCCCGCAGCTACGGGGACTCCGAAGAGGTCATCGGGGAATTTTTCCGGCGCCATCCCCGGCACGCGGCAGAGATGATGGTCACGTCCAAGATCAGCGCGGATACGCCGGCCCCGTCGTCTGACGCGGACGTCGAGCGCGAGCTGGCCGGGAAAGCCGAGGCTTCCCTTGAGGCGCTTGGCGTAGGCAAACTCCGCTGCCTGCTGCTGCACCGCGCCAAAGACATGTACAGGAGCGGGGTCGACCGGGCGATGGAGGGGATCGTGAAGCGCGGCCTGGCCGAAGAGGTCGGCGTTTCGGTCTACACGGGGGAGGAGATCCGCGAGATGCTGAAGCATCCGGCCTACACCGCGGTGCAGCTGCCGGTGAGTGTCCTGGACCAGCGGCTTCTCAACACCGGTCTTTTTGAGGAACTGCGTCGGCGCGGCTGCACGGTCTTCGCGCGGAGCGTGTTCTGCCAGGGGCTGGTCTTCCTCTCCCCGGACGATCTGAGCAGGCCCGCCCTCCGCGAGCACGCTGCCGGGCCCCTGCGTCTGTTTCGACAGCGCTGCGAAGCGGTCGGCTGCTCGCCAGGCGAGTACGCGCTCGCCTTCGTGCGGCACCTTCACGCGGCAGACAGCATCGTGCTGGGCGTGGACACGCTGGAGGAGGAAGACCTGGACGCGGCGCTGTTTGAGCTTCCCGAGATGGGGGGAGAAGAATTCGAACGCGCGCGGGCGCTGTTTGCCGGCGTGCCCTTTGAAAGGATCATGGAAGCCCTGCGTTGACCGGACGGGAAGGGGGAATTGGCGCCGGGCTGCGCAGCGAGCGCCGCGGATGCGGCTTCGCTGGCGCCCGGCGGATCCGGCCGCGCGGGCAGCCTGATTTGACAAACGGCACGGCCTGGCTTATCATCCAGTATATGCCGCATCGGCCAAAACTGCATGACACGAAAGGAAGGTAACCGAATGAAGAAAAAACTCGCATTGCTCGTCGCGCTCGTCATGACGCTGGGCATGATGCTTGCCTTTGCGCAGGCGGAAGAAAAGAAGGGCCTCGGGCCGAACATGCTCCTGCTGCCCACGATGGAAAACATGGGCGACAAGTTCCCGGAATGCTGGGCCAACTACGGCCTGGTCGGCCGCATGATGCTGTTCTCACGCCTCCTGCGGCTCAACCCCGAGCTGGTGCCGGTCTACGGCGACCTGGCCAAGGAATGGACGGCCTCCGAGGACGGGCTGCACTACAGCTTCACCATCCATGAGAACGTCAAATGGCACGATGGGGAACCCCTGACGGCGGACGACGTCCTGTACAGCATCCAGTATGCGCTGAAGTGCCCGTCTGTCAATTCCGTCATGCGCGGCGCCATGTCCAGCATCAAGGGCGCCGCGGAGTACATCGCCAACGCGGAAGCCAAGCCTGGCGACGGCATCGAGGGGCTGAAGGCCGAAAACAACGTCATCAGCATCGAGATGGCCAAGCCGAGCGGCACCTTCCTGCTGTCGATGGCCCAGTTCAACATCATGCCCCGGCACAAGATCGAAGGCATCGACCCGCTGAACTTCGCCACCTCCGAGTTCTTTGCCGCTCCCGTCGGTTCCGGGCCCTACTACCTCAAGGAATTCAAACCCAACGACTACGCGCTCCTGGAGGCCTTCCCGGACTACTTTGGCAAGAAGCCGCAGATCCAGCAGGTCAAGATGACCCAGATGACGCAGGCCGACTATCCGGCCCGCGCGCTGGCCAACGAGATCGACTTCTTCCACATCAATGACCTGGCCACCGCGCAGGCGGCGGTACAGAACCCGAACTACGAGATGCACTTCGTCGACATCTACTTTGTGCGCTACTTCATGTGGAACAGCCACGGCGCCGCGGGGAACGCAGGCCTGTTTGATGATATCCGCGCGCGCCGCGCCTTCGTGCACGCCATCGACCGCGAAGCCCTTGCCAACGGGCTGCTGCCCGGGCAGGCGGCCGTGACCAACACCAAGGTCCCCGCCGCGTTCAGCTACTACAACGACAAGGTCTACGACCTGGGCTACAACCCCGAAAAAGCCAGGGAGCTCCTGAAGTCGAGCAACTTCGACTTCTCCAAGACCGTGAAACTGGCCGCTTACTACTCCGACCAGACCACGGCCAACTTCATGGACGCGATCTGCAGCTACCTGGGCGAAGTCGGCGTCAAGGCCGAGTGGAAGCTCCTGACCGGCAACATCACGGCGCAGCTGTATGAAACCAAGGACTATGACTTCGCGTATGCCGGCCTGTCCGCGATGACCGTCGAGGAAGCCTACAACCCCTTCCACAACGCGACTCTCAAATCCGGCCTGATGGGACAGGTGCTGCCCACCGACCAGACGGACATGGACGCCCTGGTCGAGGAGCTGTGGGGAACCGGCGATCCCGAGGCGCGCAGAGAACTGCTCCTCAAGATGCAGGAGATCGAATCCGAAAAGATGCTGTGGTTCCTGCCGATGTTCTCCCTGAAAAACCTGCAGGTGTTCAACACCGCCCGCGTCAACCTGCCCGAACAGCTGGTCCTGTCCAACGAGTGGTCCAACTATGAACGCTACCTGGACGAGTGGACCCTCAACCCGGCGGAGTGATCTTCCCGGGTATCCGTCACAGCGCGAGGGGCTCCGGTTTGCCGGAGCCCCTCGTCTCTCGGGAGGCGGGAGGACGATGGGCGGGCCCGCCGCCCACCCCGCGCTCAGAACCTCCCCCTGAACAAGACCTGTTCGATCCCGCCAAGGGGGCCAAAGGCCAGCCGGCACTCTGCAAGGCTGGAGGAAAGGACCTCCAGGTCCGCGCTGAAAACGATGCAGCGGATCCCCCGCTCATTCCGGGATCCGGCCCGAGCCACAGTGGCCTGTCCGGCTCATATATGCCGCTGCGCCATCCTGATCACATCGGGATCCGCGGCTTTCGGATCAAACACGCGCAGGCGGCAGTTTGCCCCGCCTTCCTCCGGCAGGTCATAGACATAGACAAAACCGAATTTTTCAAGAACCCGGCGATACAGCACGTCACAGTGGAGGCAGTACTTTCTGTAGGGCGTCATGTGGCCCAATTCCATCAGCCGTCCCTTGGACGGGCAATGGCGCATCACGATCTCGAATAAGCCCTGTTCCTCATCGAGCGTCATGGTGAAGTCGGCCGCTTCCTCATTGAGCGTATGGGCCCAGTAGGAATAACAGCCCGCTAGGCCGTGCTTGCGGACTTCGCCGCCCAGACGCTCCTCGACATACCGGTCTGAGATCGCGTTCCAGTACTGAAGGACCCCTTCAAAACCCTCCCGGGCCTCAAGGAAACGAAAGAGCTCGGAATATGCCGGGATGAACTCAGTGCAGGAAATCATGCCGCCCCTCCCCGCGTGAAGCTGAACGACGCCGCTCCGGTGTCCGGGTCATACGCGTCGAGCTCAAAGGACAGCCCGGCGTTTTCGGCAAGCCGGCTGTACAGCGTCTCCGTCGTCTCGCGGTACCAGGGAGACGGCGCATGACCGTTCTTCTTCATATGGCTGAGCGCCGGGCAGCTGAGGATCCGGACGGACAGCACATCCCCATCCAGACGCATCCTGAGGTGGTCCTCCGCCTCTTCCGCCCGATACAGATCGCGGAAGTATCCCGCAAGGGGCCCAAGCCCATCCTTTCTTACGGCGCTGGCCAGCGGCGCCAGGTATGAGTCCGCGTACTGGCGCAGGTAGGCTTTGACCCCTTCCGCGCCATAGCGGCCCCCGACGTAAGCGATGCCCACGTCGCAGGAAATGTGGAAGTCGCGGTGGAGATATTTGTTGTCCTGCGCGGTGCGCGTCATGGTTTTCGAGGCCATACCGATCCCCTTTCAAGCGGCGCGCTCGACGGAATTCAGCTCTCTCCCGGCGAATGATAGCTGAGCGGTCCGTGGGATGTCAACCGCCGGCGCCCGTATCGCACCGATGGTGCGCCGGGAACCTTCAGGCGGGGGAAGGGCCGCCTGTCAACTGAGGAATCTTAAGGGAACGGACCCCGGTTGACGGAGGCGCCGGCATGACCTATCCTGCGGGGCAAGGCAGCCCCGGGACGGCGCGCGCGGCGCCGGGTCCCTTGCTGCGTAAAGGAGCGAAGATGCCGTACGTTCCCACAGCGCGCTGCGCCATCCAGGTTGATTCGGAGGGCGTGATCTATTCCAATCCGCTGCCGCAGCTCAGAAGCCGCAAGGCCTTCTTCCCGGGCCTGGTCCGCCTCAGCGGAGGCAGGCTGATGACGGCGTTCGCGCTGGGAGAGGCGATGGAAAGCGTCGATCAGACGACGGTGCTGTACGAAAGCGCCGACGGGGGCAAAATCTGGCAGCCGGCCGGAAACCTGATCCCTCTGGAGAAACGGGGAACCTTTTCCGACTCGGCCAAGCTCACCGCGCTGCCGGACGGGCAGCTGGCTGCGCTGGGATATCGCTACGACCGCAGCAATCCGGACCTGCCGATCGGGAACCCGGCGACCGGCGGCCTTTTGAACAGCGAGGTATTTTTCTGCCGCTCCGGGGACGGCGGCCGGCGCTGGTCAGATCCCCGCGTGATCCACACTTCCTTCCGCGGCCCGGTGGAGGCCTCGGCGCCGCTGAGCGTGCTGTCAGACGGCGCCTGGGTCGCACCCATCGCCAACTTCCGGGATTGGACGGGGCATTCGGAAGAAGGCCTCCACGGCCGACTGCTCAGAAGCGACGACCGTGGCGCCACCTGGTCGGACCGCGCGGTGACGATGCGTTTCCCCGGAGGCGCCACCGCCGTGTGGGAACAGCGGCTCTGCGAGTATCTGCCAAGGCGCCTGGCGGTCCTGGCCTGGGTGGAGGATCTTGCGGCAGGCAGGGGATATGACAACCAGGCTGCGCTGTCTTCCGACGGCGGACAGCATTTTGAGCCGCCCATGGATACCGGCATCCACGGCCAGGCGGCCAGCCTGGCCGCGTTGGGCGGCGGGCTGGTCCTGTCGCTGCATTCCATGCGCAGGCAGGTCAGCAAGCCAGGGATCCTTGCGACGGTCACGGATCTGTCCCGCGGCAGATGGGAGGTGCTGGCCCAGCGCCTGATCTGGCGCGCGGGGCGGGTCCGTTCCAACAGCGCCATGCCTGAGGTGTTTTCCGCCGTCCGATTCGGGCAGCCCTCCGCGATCCCCCTGGGCGAAGGCGCATGGATGGTGGTATTCTGGCGGGAGGAAGACGGAGAGGCTTCCGTACGCTTCCTGCGCGTCAGGATCCGGACGGGGGAATAAGCCCTACCAGGCGGTCCAGCCGCCGTCGACCACGATATTGGCTCCCGTCGTGTAACTTGCCGTGTCAGAGATCAAATAGCAGTAGGCTCCCGCAACCTCCCGGCTCGATCCGGTCCGCCCCAGCATGGTCTTTCCCGCGAGCCTGGCCATGAAATCCGCGGGCGGAAGCTTGCGCGGCGCAGGGAAGGGGCCCGGGGTGACGCAGTTGACGCGGATCCCTTTCGCGGCCAGATGAGCCGCGGCGTAGCGGGTGAGCTGCAGCACGCCGGCCTTTCCGGCTCCATAAAAGACAGGGTTGTTCTGTCCCGAATCTCCGTAGATGGAGGGATCGGGGGACACCATGCCGTACATGGAGGAGGTGTTCACAATACAGCTTGCGACGTTCTTTTCAAGAAAGGGAACGGCTTCCCGGATGACGCGGAAGGCGGAGCCGAGGACGCCCCGGAGCGAATGGTCGAAATCTTCATCGGAGGTCGCCTCGACGCTGAAGCCCTTGAGGCTTTGGGCGCCGGCAACGGCCGCGCCCGTGTATACCGCAAAATTGACCATCGCGTTGACCAGGCCGAACGCTTCCTCGCAGTGAAGGTACGCCTTCCTGACGTCCCCGGTATTTGCGATGTCGCAGGGGAGGAGCCTGCAGTTCCCGTGCGCCTTGAATGTCTCCACGTGTTCCTCGGAAAAAGGGGGGAACAGGTCGGCGACGACAACCCTGGCGCCCAGATCAAGCATCATCCGGACGGTCGCGCTGCCCAGGTACCCAGCGCCGCCGAACACCACCGCGCATTTGTTCTCAAGGGAAAACGGGAAAGAGGACATGTTTCGGCCTCCTTTTCAGATCGCTGCGTCCTGCCTGCGGTCCGCAGGCACGCTGTGCGGGACGGGCCCTCAAATGGACGTATAGCCGCCGTCGACCGGGATGGACAGGCCGGTCAGGTATCCGGAGGCATCCGAAGCGAGCAGGAGCAGGATGCCCTTGATGTCCTCCGGGCCCGCCAGCCTTCCCAGCTGCGTGTGACGGCTGTAATTGCGGGAGAAGCGCTCCGGCGTGCGGTCCGACCGCAGCCCGCCGGGACAGAGGGTGTTGATCCGGACGCCGAAGGGGCCGAAGTAACTCGCCGCGTGACGCGTCCAGCTGGAAATGCCCGACTTGTTCAAAGCGTAATCGTGACTGAACGCGCCCGCCTGCATGGAGGGTTCGCCGTCGTAATTGTGCTTTTCCACCCCGACCAGGCCCATCATGGAGCCAAAGTTGACGATGGATCCCCCGCGCTGCCGGATCATCTGTTCGCCGACCAGCATCGTCATATATAAAAAAGCCGCGCCGTTGACCCGCACGGACGCCTCCAGGGCCGTTTCTTCCTGCATCCAGCCGGCCTGGCCGCCGGGGATGACGCGGCTGGCGTTGACGAACACGTCGATGCGGCCTTCCCGCCGGACGACGGCATCGACCATGCCGCGAATGGAGGCCGGGTCCTCCTGGTCAAAGGCCAGCAGTTCCACATCGCCTCCCCTCTGCCTGAGCGCCTCCGCCGCCTCCGCCGCGCGCTGCATCGAATGGCTGGCAAGGTAGAGCCGGGCGCCCGCATCCGCAAGCGCCTCGGAGCAGTACCTTCCGTACATGGCGCGTCCGCCGGTGATCAGGGCGACCCTGCCCTTGAGAGAGAACAATTCCAGCGCGTTCATGGCAGCCCCTTTATTTTGCGGTATAGCCGCCGTCGACGGGAAGCGTGACGCCGGTGATGAAAGACGAGGCATCCGATAGGAAAAAGGCGACGGCATGGGCGACGTCGTCCATCGTCAGTGTCCGTTTCAAATGGCTGTGCCTGAGAATGGCCTCTGTGAATGCCGGGTGGCCTTCGTCGGGCAGAGGGCCGAAGGCCAGGACATTGCAGCGGATGTTGTGCTCGCCCAGAAAGCCGGCCGCCTGCCTGGCGTAATTGACGCAGGCGCCGGAAGCGAAGCCGCGGTCCAGCGCGAAGTCACGCTTGAACAGCAGGGGCTCTTCGCGGTAGTTTTCAGGATCGTAACCCACCAGGGCGCCATAGTCAGTGATGAACAGGACGGAACCGCGCCGCTCCCCTGCCATCAGCAGCCCCAGGTGCTTGACGGACAGCATCAGCCCCAGCTGCGAAACGCGCAGCGAGGCGAGCAGCTGGTCAAAGTCCGGCGTCCAGGTGTCAAGGCCACTGCCGGGATTCACCAGCACCAGGGCATCGGGAGGCCCGATTTGACGGGAAACGCGTTCGGCAAGGGTTTCCGCCGCCTTCTCCGTCCCGGGGCAGTAGGGGAAAAGGACCGATTCGGGCAGCCCCAGCTCCGCCGCCAGCTGTCTCATGGCTTGCGCATCGGGCCCGCACAGCGCGACCTCCGCCTCCAGGCGGTGCAGTCCCAGGGCGATCTCACGCCCGTAGGGCTTCTCCGGATGGAGCAGCAGTACGCGCCTGCCGCGCACATCAAACGCGTTTTTTGGCATTTTACCTCTCCCGGATCTCGCTGAGACGGACGACCCGTCCGCCTTCCTCGCGGCTCAGGATGCCGGCGATCACAAGTTTCATCAGTTCGATCGTCTCCTCAAACGGGAAGGGCTCTTCGCCCGTACGCAGATAGCGCACGAACAGGTCAAGCTGTTTTTTGAAGGCATAGAAGGAATCCGTGGTGGAAACGGCCTTGCTCTCAACGCTGCCGACCAGGAGGCAGTAGGTGAAGGCCCCGTACATTTCGGCGGCAAGCGGGATGTGCACGTCGCAGCCCGACTCATGGACGAGGTGCAGCATGTTGCGCTCACGGGTGCCGGTGTTGCGGACCGTCAGGAACCCCGGGCCAAGCAGCGGGTAGATGTTTTCCAGCGCGTGGATGCCATAGGTCTCCCATTTTTTGCACATCGGGCGGCAGATGTACATCAACCGCCCGATTTCGTAATGATTTTTGTAATACGGCTCCATTTCCTTTTGATAGCGCATGGAGGAGGAGGATATGAAGCGCGCCCCGCCGTCGCGCCAGCGGACGAATTGTTTCAGGTCCTCCTCGTTGTCGGCCATTGGCTTGTCGATGAACAGGGGGAGGCCGGCTTCGATGAAGGGCCGGCAGCGCTCCACATGCTCCGAGCCGATGTCGGTCGCGCAGATCACGGCGTCCACGTGCCCGATCATCTCCCGCGGAGCATCGACGACGTGTTCGATGAGGGATGCGGCAGCCACGTCCTGCGCGTCCGCCCGGTCGTCGCAGCAGATGTGCGTGACCCGGGCGCCGGGAATCCCGAACGTTTCCGGGGGCTGCTTGTTGAGATAGGCCGGTATCCCGACAAAGGGGCACCGATCCATTCGGGCTCGGTCATATCCGTTGAACATCGCGCTCCAGGAATAGGGGTGCCCATTGCCTTCCGTCAAACCCAGGATGCCGATTCTGAGGTCTTTCCCGCCAAGCGGCCAAGGGCCTGCCATGTTCGAAACCTCCCTGAATAATTTAAACTTTTGGCATTATGTGCCTTGTTTGACGGATGTGCAACCTGGCGCCCGGAAAAATCCGCCGGGATTGTGGTATGATTGCAGCGAGTGAAGGGTGGGCTGTATGGGCGCAAAGGCGCCTTCGGAGGATTCGATTGGACACAAACAGATTCCGCGGGGTGTTCGCCGCGTCCGTGACACCCGTGGACAAACGCCGCAGGCTTGACGAGGGCAGCATCAGGGCGCTTGTTGACTACTATGCCGAAAGCAGGCTGGACGGGGCGTTCTTTCCGTCTTCCTCCGGAGAATACTTCGCCTTGACCTGTCGCCAGCGGCGCGCCTGCGTCAGGGCTGCCGTCCGCGCCGCGGACGGCAGGCTGACCATTTTTGCGAATATCAGCGACGGCAGCCTGAAAGCGGCGGCTGAGAACGCGCGCGCCATGCGGGACGCCGGCGCCGACTGCGCGGTGCTGATGCCTCCGGCCTTTCATCACCACAGCCAGGAAGAACTGGTCGATTTTTTCAGGGGAGCGGCGGACCTGTCCCCGCTTCCGCTCCTCATCTACGCGCATCTGCTGCGGCTTCCCAGCAGGATCGAGATCCCGACCCTGCTTGAGCTGGCCGGCCATCCGAATATCCTTGGCGTCAAGGACACGCACCATGACGCCGCGCGGCTGATGGCCCTCCGCGAGCGCCTGGACGGCCGCGATGATTTCCTCGTATATACGGGCGGAGACGGCATGGCC
The DNA here is from genome assembly GCA_964563725.1 of uncultured Oscillospiraceae bacterium. GTDB lineage: Bacteria > Bacillota > Clostridia > Christensenellales > Aristaeellaceae > CAZLYF01. The sequence goes on along the minus strand of CAZLYF010000049.1, from coordinate 2,341 downwards.
GGCTTCGGAGCGCTGTTTGGCATGGAAATGCTCAACGCCCTTTCGGCGGTTCGCCCTGACCTGTTCCTTGAGCTGTATGGCGCGGGGCGCCGGGGGGATCTCCGGGAGGTCTCCCGGCTTCAGCAACGGGTGGACCGGCTTGCGGCGCTGTTTTCGGCGCTGCGCGGGGGGCAGAGCAGCGCGGCGCTGTTCAGCCAGGCGATCAAGATGGCGCTTTCTCTCAAAGGGCTTTGCGGCACCACCGCCGTCCAGCTGGGGTTCGAGCTATCCGATGATGACGCCGCGCGCGTGAAGGACATCCTTGCAGGCGTCTGAGCTCAACGGAGAGGGGGAGGATCAGGCCATGGGGCTGGACACCGTCGAACACCACGTGGATGTCTGTGTGATCGGGGGCGGCCTTGCGGGCCTTTGCGCGGCGGTTGCCGCCGCGCGCAGGGGGGCCAGGGCCCTTCTGATGCACGAGAGACCGATGCTCGGGGGGAACGCATCCAGCGAGATCCGCATGTGGGTATGCGGCGCGCGCGGCGCCGGCAACCGGGAGACCGGGATCCTGGAAGAGCTGATGATGGAAAACCTGTACCGGAACCCTGACCGGAACTACAGCATCTGGGACGGCATCCTGCAGGAGAAGGCCCTGGAGGAAAAGAACCTGACCCTGCTGCTCAACTGCAGCTGCATGGACGCCTCGGCAGACAGCGGGAGCATCCGCTATGCCGTGGGCTGGCAGATGACGACGCAGCTTTTCCACAAGGTCCACGCGTCCGTTTTCGTGGATTGTTCCGGCGACAGCATCCTCGCGCCGCTGACCGGCGCCGCTTTCCGCGTCGGGCGGGAAGGCCGGGAGGAGCACAGGGAACGGATCGCCCCTGCGTTCCCGGACAGCAAAACGATGGGGCTGACCTGCACGCTGCAGGCGAGGGAGGAAGAGACGGACAATGTCTTCATCCCTCCCGCGTTTACGCGGCCCCTCGGGGAGGAGGACCTGCGTTTCCGGACGCCGGACATGGAGGACCTGACGGAAAACTTCTGGTACCTGGAGCTGGGGGGAGACCGTGACAGCATCCGGGACACCGAATTACTGCGCGATGAACTGCAGGCGCTGGCATACGGGCTCTGGGACCATATCAAGAATGCGCCCGGGAACCGGGAGCGCAACGGGCGCTGGCACCTGGATTTTGTCGGCGCCCTGCCTGGCAAGCGCGAGAGCCGCCGCTATACGGGGGCTTATGTCATGACGGAGGGGGACGTCCTCAGCGGCGGGGCGTTTGAAGACGAGGTCGCCTATGGGGGATGGACCATGGACGACCACGATCCGGCGGGGTTTTGGACGAAGGGTCCGCCCAACACCCACCATCCGGCGCCTTCACCGTTTGGCATCCCGCTGCGCTGCCTCTATTCCCGCAACGTTTCCAACCTCCTGTTCGCCGGCCGAAACATCAGCGTCACCCATGCCGCGCTGAGCTCCACAAGGGTCATGGGGACCTGCGCCATCCTGGGCCAGGCTGCCGGCACCGCGGCGGCGCTGTGCGCAAGGCACGGCTGTCTGCCTGCCGACGTGTCATCGGCCCATATCCGCGAATTGCAGGCCATGCTCCAGTTCGACGACTGTTTTCTGCCGCACATCAGGCGCCGCCTGTCGTCGCTGATGAACGGGACGCGCGTCAGCGCGAGCGTTGGCGACCCGGGCATGCTGACGGACGGGATGGACCGGCCGCGGGCCGGCTGCGATCACGCATGGCACGCCAGACCAGGCTCGAGCGTGACGCTTGAATTCCCGCAGGAGGAAAGGATCCGGGGGATCCGCGTCATTTTTGACAGCGACCTGGACCGGTCGATCGTGGGGAAGGACGGCCATCCCCTGCGCGTCAACCTCCTGTGCAACCGCCCTGCCGGTATCCCGCCCGCAGCGGTGCCGGAAGGCATGGTCCGGGCATTCACCGTGACAGCCGATTCTTCGCAGGGGAGGAGGCTTCTCGCCGCGGAACATGACAACCACCACCGCAGATACCTTGCCAGGGTGGACACGGTGATCCGCAGCGTGACGCTCCGCATCCTATCGTCCTGGGGGGCGGAAGAGGCGCTGGTCTTCGGCTTTGAGGTCTTCTAGAGGCAATTGCGATGTTCGGGAGGCGTTGAAAAACAAGGAAGAACGAGAGGCGGGAAGAAAATTTTCTGCCGGAAACAAGCGCAAAACAGACGAATACGACCACATTTGGAACAAATTTAGTAGACCTGGTGAGCCTGTAACCGCTGTTTGAGAGCCTGCCGGATGGGCAGCTGATCAAAGCTTTGGAGGAGGAACGCGGCAAGGGGCGGGACAGATATCCGGTGCGGGCGATGT
>CAZLYF010000048.1:0-18740 GCA_964563725.1 uncultured Oscillospiraceae bacterium | reverse complement strand
AAGGCGCTCGGCGCCCAGGAGAAGCCCGTGATGATCAAGCGCGGCATGTCCGCAACCTACGAGGAGTGGCTCATGAGCGCCGAGTACATCATGGCCGGCGGAAACGAGCAGGTGCTCCTGTGCGAGCGGGGCATCCGCACGTTTGAGACCTCTACCCGCAACACCCTGGACCTCACGGCCGTCCCGGTGCTGCACCGCCTCTCGCACCTGCCGGTCATCGTGGACCCCAGCCACGCCACGGGCGAGGCGAGGCTGGTCCCCTCCATGGCGCTGGCCGCCACCGCCGCCGGCGCCGACGGGCTGATGATCGAGGTCCACAACGATCCCGCGCACGCCTACAGCGACGGGGCGCAGTCCCTGACGCCCGCCGCGTTCGCCCAGCTCATGGAGCGCGTCCGCGCGATCGAGCCGCTGGCGGAGCGCGGCGCGGCGGGGGGAGCGAACTGAGATGGTCGTGGGCGTCGCGGGCCTCGGGCTCATCGGCGGCAGCCTGGCGAAGGCGCTCAAGGCCCTGACCCCGCACAGGGTGCTGGGGGAGGACGCCAGCGAAGAGGTGCTGGGCGCGGCGCTCAGGGACGGCGCGGCCGACGCGCGGCTCAGCCCCGAGCGGCTCGGGGACTGCGACCTGGTCGTCGTCGCGCTCTATCCCGCGCAGGCGGTCGACTACATCCGCGGGCATGCCGCCGCGTTCAGGAAAGGCGGCGTGGTCATGGACTGCTGCGGCGTCAAGCGCGAGGTCTGCCGGGCCGCGGACAAGACGGCGGACAGGCATGGCTTCCATTTCATCGGCGCGCATCCCATGGCCGGCGTCGAGCGCAGCGGCTACGCCGCATCCCGGGCCTCGCTGTTCAAGGGAGCCTCCCTGATCCTGACCCCCGCGGAAGGCGTCCCCGCGTCCGCCGTCCGCCTCGTGACAGGCCTCGCGGAAGAGCTCGGCTTCGGGAAGATCCGCTTTTCCACCCCCGAGCGCCACGACGAGATGATCGCCTACACCTCCCAGCTTGCCCACGCGGTCTCCTGCGCCTATGTCAGTTCCCCGCTTTCCGGCGCGTCCGACGGCTTCTGCGCCGGCAGCTTCAGCGACATGACCCGGGTCGCGCGCCTGAACGAGGCGATGTGGACGGAACTCTTCCTGGACAACGGGGACTGCCTCTGCCGGGAGATCGACGGGCTGCGCGCCCGCCTGGGCGCGCTGTCTTCGGCCATCCGCGCCGGGGACCGGGAGGGCCTCAAGCGCCTGCTCAGGGAGGGCCGGGAGTTGAAAGAGAGGATCGACGGCGAATGAACGGGGCTGTGCGGCGGGTCAGGGTGAAGGTCGGGGGAGGCTACGAGGTCCTCATCGGCGGCGGGCTGCTCGGGCGCTGCGGGGAGCTCATCGCGCGCCTGCGGGCGCCCTGCGCGGCCGCGCTGGTCACCGACGGCAACGTGGAGGGGCTGTATGCTGAGCGCGTGAGCGCCTCCCTGCGCGGGCGCGGCTTCCGGGTGGCCAGGTTCGCCTTCGCGCCCGGCGAAGCCTCCAAGGACCTCTTGACCTACGGGCGCGCCCTGGAGTTCCTCGCGGCGCAGGGCTTCAGCCGCTCCGATCTCGTGATCGCCCTGGGGGGCGGCGTGCCCGGGGACCTGGGCGGCTTCGCGGCGGCCACCTACCTGCGGGGCGTCGGCCTTGTGCAGATGCCAACCACGCTGCTGGCCGCGGTGGACTCCTCCGTGGGCGGAAAGACCGCCGTCAACCTCCGCGCGGGCAAGAACCTCGCGGGCGCCTTCCACCAGCCCGCAATAGTGATCATGGATACGGACACGCTGGGCTCGCTGCCGGGGGCGGCCTTACGCGACGGGATGGCGGAGGTGATCAAATACGGCATGATTGCCGACCGCGCGCTGCTTGAGGAAGCCGCCGGAGACGGCGGGCCCGGGGACATCGGCGGGGTCATCGAACGCTGCGTAAGCATCAAGGCCCGGTGCGTCGAGGAGGACGAGCGCGACGACGCGGGGCGGCAGAAACTCAACTTCGGGCACACGGTCGGGCACGCGGCGGAAAAGCTGAGCGGCTTTTCCCTGTCCCACGGGCAAGCGGTCGCGGCGGGCATGGCCGTGGTGACCCGGGCGGCCCACAGGCGGGGGTGGTGCCCTCGGGAATGCCCGGACCTGCTCCTCGCGGCCCTGCGGCGACACGGGCTGCCGGAAAGCCTCCCGTTTTCGGCCGGAGACCTTGCCGAAGCGGCGCTGTCGGACAAAAAGCGCCGTGGCGGCGCCATCACCCTGGCGCTGCCGCTGCGAGCGGGCGAGTGCGCGCTCAGGGAGCTGCCCATTGAGGGCTTGCGCGCCCTGATCGCAGACGGGATGGAGGATTAGATGGACATCCGCGTCCTGCCCCGCTACGCGGGGGGAAGCATCGGGGCCGTCCCGTCCAAGTCGCAGGCGCACCGGGCGCTGATCTGCGCGGCGCTTGCGGACCGACCGACCGAGATCCTTGCCGGGGGGACGTCCCGGGACATCGAGACGACCGTCGGGGCGCTGCGCGCGCTGGGCGCCCGGGTGGAGGGCAGGGATGCGCTCACGGTCTCTCCCATCAGGGCGGACGGCGCCCTCAGGCGCGTGGACTGCGGGGAGAGCGGCTCCACCCTGCGCTTCCTGCTCCCGGTCGCGGCCGCGCTGGGGCTCAGGGCGCAGTTCACCGGGAGCGGCCGCCTGCCCGACAGGCCCCTGAAGGACCTCCTTGAGCAGATGGGCAGCCACGGGGTCAGCTTTTCGTCGGACAGGCTCCCCCTTCAGATCGGCGGCAGGCTCTCGGGCGGGGACTTCGTCCTGCCGGGCGACGTGAGCTCCCAGTACGTTTCGGGCCTCCTGCTTGCGCTGCCCGCCGCGGGCGGGGGGAACGTCCGGCTTTCCACGCCGCTCGGGTCCCGGGCCTACGCGGACATGACGGTCGCGATGCTGCGCAGCTTCGGCGTCGCGGCGGAACGGACGGAAAGCGCCTACCGGGTCCCTCCAGGCGCGGGCTGCCGCTCGCCGGGGAGGCTTACTGTGGAGGGCGACTGGTCGAACGCCGCCGTGTGGCTCTGCGCCGGCGCGCTCGCCGGGGAGACCACGGTGACCGGGCTCGACCCCGCTTCCCCGCAGGGCGACAGGACGGTGGCGGGGCTGCTTCAGCGCTTTGGCGTGCAGGTCCGCGTGCATGGACGGGGCGTGACCGCGGCGCCCGGGGCGCTTGAGGGCATTGCGTTTGACGCGTCTCTTGTGCCTGACCTCGTGCCGCCGCTGTCGGTGGTCGCGGCGAAGGCGAAGGGGCTCACGCGCATCGGGGGCGTCGCCAGGCTGCGCCTGAAGGAATGCGACCGCCTGGAAGCCGTGATCCGCCTCGTGCGGGCCATGGGCTGCCGGGCGGAAAGCGACGGCGCGACGCTGACGATCACCGGCGGGGATCCGTCCGGGGGCTTCCGCGCGGAGACCTTCGGGGACCACCGCATGGTGATGAGCGCGGCGCTGGCGGCGCTCGCCGCGCGGGCGGAGGTCCGGGTCGCGGACGCCGGCGCGGTGGACAAGTCCTATCCTGACTTCTTTGGGGACCTTGCGCGGCTGGGGGGTGAGATCCATGTCGAACACCTTCGGGGATAGGCTGAAGGTGACCGTGTTCGGCCAGTCCCACGGCGAGGCGGTCGGCGCGGTGATCGAGGGGCTGCCGGCGGGCTTTGAGCCGGACTGGGAGCGCGTCGCCGGGTTCATGGCGCGGCGCGCCCCGGGGAGGGACCCGCTGTCCACGGCGCGCGCGGAGCCCGACGAGCCCCGCGTCCTCTCCGGCCTCGCCGGAGGCAGGACCTGCGGCGCGCCGCTGTGCGCGGTCATTGAGAACCGCGACCGGCGCCCGGGAGACTACGATGCGGCGCTGCGGGTGCCGCGGCCGTCCCACGCGGATTTCCCCGCCCACGCGCGCTACGGCGCCCATTACGACGCCCGTGGCGGCGGGCAGTTTTCAGGCCGGCTCACCGCGCCCATCTGCTTTGCGGGCGCGCTGTGCCTGCAGCTGCTGGAGCGGCGCGGCGTCCGCGTCGGGGCGCAGCTTAAAAGCGTCGGCGGCGTCCCCGACGCGTCGCCCGACAGCCTTCTGCTGACCTCCGAAACCGTGGGGGAGCTCGCCCGCAAGCCGTTTCCCGTCTTCGACGACGCGCGGGGACTCCTGATGCGCGAAGAGATCCGGGCCGCGAAGGAAGCGGGGGACTCCGTGGGCGGGACCGTCCGCTGCTTCGCCCTGGGGCTCCCCGCGGGCCTGGGAGAGCCGATGTTCGACGGCGTGGAGAACCGCCTGGCCGCGGCTTTCTTCGCCATTCCCGGCTGCAGGGGCGTCTCCTTCGGCGCGGGCTTCGAGGCCGCCGGGATGCGCGGGTCCGAGCACAACGACGGCTTTTTCGTCGACGGCGGCCGCGTGCGCACCCTCACCAACCGGCACGGCGGCATCCTCGGCGGCCTGACGACAGGCATGCCCCTGGTGGCGGACGCGGCGTTCAAGCCCACGCCCTCCATCGCGCTGCCGCAGCGCTCGGTGGACCTGCGTTCCATGACGGACACGGAGATCGTCGTCAAGGGGAGACATGACCCCTGCATCGCGCTGAGGGCCCTGCCCGCCGTGGAGGCGCTGGCGGCCGTTACGCTGCTGGATTTCCTGATGAAAGGGGAAAACGGACCATGGACCTGAAGGATTTGAGGACGGAGATCGACCAGATTGACGATGGGATCGCGGCGCTGTTCCGCAGGCGCATGGAGGCGGTCGGCAGGATCGCGCAGTACAAGCGCCTCCACGGGCTGCCCGTCCTCTCCCCGAGCCGGGAGAGGGAGATTCTCTACCGCGTGACCGAGGGGGCGGACGAGGAGCTGCAGAGCTATACCCGCACCCTGTTCACCACGCTGTTTGACTTGAGCGGCAACTACCAGCGCAGGATCGGCGCCGATGGGACCCCGCCGCTGAAGGCGGAGATCCTCGCGGCGCTTTCGGAAACGCCGCAGGATTTCCCCACGCGGGCCACCGTCGCCTGCCAGGGCATCGAGGGCGCCTATTCCCAGCAGGCCTGCGACAAGCTGTTTCCGGTATCGCGGATCCTGTATTTCCAGAACTTCGAAGGCGTGTTCCAGGCGGTCGACAGCGGCATGTGCCGCTACGGCGTCCTGCCCATCGAGAACAGCTCGGCGGGTTCCGTGACGGCCGTGTACGACCTGATGGTCAAGTACCGCTTCTTCATCGTCCGCAGCCTCAAGCTCAAGATCGACCACCGCATCCTGGCCAGGCCGGGCGTGAAGCTCAAAGACATCCGCGAGCTCGTGTCGCACGAGCAGGCCTTCACACAGTGCGGCGGTTTCCTGAAGAGCCATCCCGAGATCAGGGTGACCGTGACCACCAACACGGCCGCGGCGGCCAAACTCGTCGCGGAGTCCGACCGGCAGGACCTGGCGTCCATCTCCTCGGCAAACTGCGCCGGCCTCTACGGGTTGTCCGTCTTGAGCGACGCCGTGCAGGACAGCGACCACAACTACACCCGCTTCATCTGCATCTCCAAACGGATGGAGATCTACCCCGACAGCAGCAAGATCACCTTCATGGCCTCGGTGGCCCACAGGCCGGGCTCCCTCTACCGCCTCATCTCACGCTTCTCCACGCAGGGGATCAACATCTGCAAGATCGAGAGCCGGCCCATCGCGGGAAAGGATTTCGAGTTCCGCTTCTACTTCGACATCGAGGCCTCCGCGCGCTCGGAGGAGACGCTGGGCCTGCTGTGCCAGATGGAGGACGACGAGTACTTTGTCTTCCTGGGCAACTACCTTGAGCAGTTCTGACAGGCGCGGGGAGACGGAATTCGGGCTCCTGGGGGGGAAGCTTGGGCACAGCTTCTCCCCGCAGATCCACGCGATGCTGGGCGCCTACCGCTACGAGCTCCTGGAGATGGAGCCGCGGGAGGCCGTTGCCTTTGTCCAGGCGCGGCGCTACCGCGGGCTCAACGTGACCATCCCCTACAAGAAGCTGGTCCTGCCGCTGTGCGACTGGGTGGAACCGGGCGCGGCCGAGGCGGGCTGCGCCAACACACTGGTGCTTCGCGGCGGGCGGCTCGAGGGCTACAACACGGACATCGGCGGCTTCGAATACCTCGCGGGGCGCGCCGGCATCGCCTTCGCGGGGGGGAAAACGCTGGTCCTGGGCAGCGGGGGCGCGGGGGCGGCCGCGGCCCTCTGCGCCCGCAGGCTGGGCGCAGGCAGCGTCGTGACCGTTTCCCGCGGCGGGGAGGAGAATTACGGAAACCTCTTTCGGCATCACGACGCGGAGGTCCTGGTCAACGCGACGCCGGTGGGCATGTACCCGGCCGGCGGCGCGTCCCCCGTGACGCTGGAGGGTTTCACGCGCCTCAGGGGCGTGCTCGACATGGTGTACAACCCGCTGAGGACCGCCCTGGCCCTCGACGCCGCGCGCAGGGGCATCCCCGCCGCCTGCGGCCTGCCGATGCTCGCGGCCCAGGCGGTCCTCAGCAGCGGGCTCTTCACCGGAACCGCCGCCCCCCTTTACAGGACGGAGGAGATCGTGCGCGCCGTCGCCGGGCGCATGGGCAGCCTCGTGTTCGTGGGGATGCCCGGCTGCGGGAAGAGCACGGTGGGGAAGGCGGCGGCGGCCGCGCTGGGGAAACGTTTCGTGGACACCGACGAGGAGATCGAAAAGAGGACGGGGCGTCCGATCCCGGCGTTTTTCCAGGAACGCGGTGAGGCGGCGTTCCGCGATATGGAGAGCGCCGTGATCGCGGAAGCGGGCAGGGAGGGCGGCCTCGTTATCGCCACCGGGGGCGGCACGGTGCTGCGGGAGGAGAATTACCTGCCGCTGAGGGCGAACGGCCTCATCGTCGGGCTCCGGCGCGACATCGACAGGCTCCCCCGGCAGGGGCGCCCGCTTTCCCAGGGCGCGGACCTGCTTGAGCTCTCCCTGGAACGGATGCCGCGCTACGAGCGTTTTGCCGGCGCGTGGATCGACAACAACGGGCGCGTCGAGGACACGGTGCGCGCCGCCCTGGAGGCCTATGATGCGGATACTTGTCGTTAACGGGCCGAACCTCAACCTCCTGGGCACGCGCGAACCGGAGGTCTACGGCAAGGCGACCTACGCGGACCTGGTGCGCTTGGTCACGGAGCACTGCGCGGCGCGCGGCGCGGAGGCGGAATGCTTCCAGTCCAACCATGAGGGGGATCTCGTGGACGCCATCCAGGGGGCCCCCGGCCGCTTCGAGGGCATCGTGATCAATCCCGCCGCCTACACGCATACCAGCATCGCCATCCTGGACGCCCTGAAGGCGGTCGCCCTTCCCGCGGTGGAGGTGCATATCTCCGACCCCGCGCGCAGGGAAAGTTTCCGGCAAATCTCCTACGCGGGGATGGCCTGCCTGAAGACCTTCGCGGGGCTCGGCTTCGAGGGCTATCTCCGGGCGGCGGACTGTCTGCTTGACCATCTTGCGGAACGTGGAGGAGGCGCGGATGGGGGGCGTCCTTGACAGACTCCTTGCCGGCGTCCGGATTCCGGGCTTCCTGAAGGCGCGCCTTGCGCTGGACGACACGCGGGTCAGGGATCCCGCCCGGGCGGTCCATGAAGCGCTGCGGGAAGCGGGGCTCGGGGAGAAGCTTTCGCCGGGGGACCGCGTGTGCCTTGCGGTCGGCAGCCGCGACATCAGCGGGCTGCCTGCGGTCGTCCGCGCCGCGGCCGCCTTCGTCCTGGGCTGCGGCGCCCGGCCCTTCATCGTGCCCGCGATGGGCAGCCACGGCGGGGCGACCGCCGCGGGGCAGCTTGCCGTGCTCACGAGCCTCGGCGTCACGCGGGCCTCCTCGGGCGCGCCGGTCCTGGCCACCATGGCGGCGGAAAAGATCGGCGCGACGCCGTCAGGGCTGCCCGTGTACCTCAGCCCGCTCGCCCTGGGCGCGGATCACCTGATCCCCATCAACCGCATCAAGCCGCACACGGACTTCCGTGGCCCGGTCGGGAGCGGCCTTTCAAAGATGCTGGCCGTCGGGCTGGGCGGCCAGAGGGGCGCTTCCGCCTGCCACGGGCGGGGTTTTGAGCGCATGGCGCAGACGGTGCTCGAGGTCTCCCGCGAGGTCGTGCGGGCCAGGGAAGCGATCACGGCGCTGGGGTTGATCGAAAACGCCTGCCATCACCTGGCCCGGGTCGTCGCGCTCCCCGGCGGGCGGATCCATGCGGAAGAGCCCGGGCTCCTCCTCCTGGCGGACAGGCTCCTGGCGAGGCTTCCCTTTGAACAGGCGGACGTGCTGGTGCTCGACGAATTCGGCAAGGACATCAGCGGCACGGGCATGGACCCCAACGTGACGGGCCGCTTTGGCCTTTTGTCCCCCGAGGCGCCCTTCTTCGCAAGCATCGCGGTGCGCTCCGTGACGGCGAAGTCCCGCGGCAACTGCACGGGGATCGGCTACGCCGACGTGATCACAGAAAGGGCCTTCAGGCGTTTCCGTTTCGGGGCGACCTATCCCAACGCGATCACCGCGGCGGAAGCGGGGGCCTCCAAGATCCCGAGCGTCATGCCCTCCGACCGCCTCGCGCTCCGCTTCGCCCTGCGCATGGCGGAGCCCCGGCGGGAGGAGGCCGGCATCCGGGTCGTCTGGCTCAGGAACACGCTGGAGCTGTCGGAATTCCGCGTCTCGGAAGCTTTGGCGCGCGAAGCCGCGGGCATCCCCGCGCTCGAGATCCCCCGCCGGGCGCCGGAAACGCCCGTGTTCGACGCCTGCGGAAACCTGAGGGGCTTCGCGGCGCGGCGGCGCGCCGCTCACGCGGGGGAAAATAATTCTTGACACGCCGGACACATCTGTTATGATGGCCCTGAACTTCATACTTCCCCGAGCAGGGATAGAGGAGTGGGTACAGGAGTACCGCAGGGGAGCCGCCGGGCGGCCGGGATCCTGACGGGAAAGGGGAACCACCGAAACGCGCCGGGATACGGAACCGCCGCGTTGGGCTCCGGGACAACATCCCGGTGACTGTCACGGCACGAGCCGTGGAGCGCTATCAGGCCGGATCCGCTTGACAATACGGGCGGCGAGGGCATGGCGCTTTCGCCGCCCGATTATATTTGCAGGGAGGATCCACAGATGAAAAAGACGCTGCTTGCCCTGATCTGCGCGCTGATGCTGCTGGCTTCCGCCGCCGCCGCCGCCGGCGCCGAGACCCTGCGCGTGGGCATGGAATGTGCCTACGCGCCCTTCAACTGGACCCAGACCGACGCGTCGGAATACAGCGTCCCGCTCGCCTCCGGCGGATTCGCGGACGGCTACGACGTGCAGATCGCCAAACTCGTCGCGGCGGGGCTCGGCATGGACCTGGAGATCGTCAAGACCGAGTGGGACGGCCTTCCCATGGCGCTCACCTCCGGCAAGATCGACGCGATCATCGCGGGCATGAGCCCGCTGGCGGAGCGCAAGCTGGTCATCGACTTCACGGACCCCTATTACGAGAGCGACCTGGTGATCGTGGTCCGCCTGGACAGCGACTACGCGGCCGCGAAGACCCTGGCCGACTTCGCCGGCGCCCGCATCACGGGGCAGCTCAACACCTTCCACTACACGGTGATCGACCAGATCCCCGGGGTGAACAAGCAGACGGCCCTGGAGACCTTCCCCGCGATGATCGTGGCGCTGGACAGCGGCAGGATCGACGGCTACGTCAGCGAGCGGCCGGGCGCGCGCGCGGCCGTGCTCTCCAACCCCAGCCTGGGCTACGTGGCGTTCGCGGAGGGGGAAGGCTTCGAGACCCTGGACGAAGACACCACCGTCGCCATCGGCCTGAACAAGGGAAGCGAACTGGTCGCGAAGGTCAACGCGATCCTTTCCGGGATCGACAGGGACACGAGGCTCCGCCTGATGGAAGAAGCGGAAGCGAGACAGGCGCAGAGCCAGTAAAGGCGCTGAAAGGCATCCCGCAAACAGCGGGATGCCTTTTTGAACGGCCGGAAAGGGGATGCCCGTGCCAGAAACGTTCTTCGGATGGATCCGGTTCCTGCTTGAGAAATACGGCGCGCTGTTCCTGAGGGGAGCGGGCATGACGCTGCTGATCGCCGTCGTGGGCACGGTGGCCGGCTTCGTCATCGGGCTGCTCGTGGCCATCGTCCGCACGACCGAAGTCAAACGGGGCGCCGGAGCCTTCAGAGCCGCCGTCCTTGCCGCGCGGGCGGCGAAAGCCCCCGGCCCGCTCGCGAAATGGCTCCTGCTGAAGCTGCGGGTCCTGCTGCTGTCGGCGGCCAAGTTTCTGCTGGTGGCCTACATCGAGGTCTTCCGCGGCACGCCCATGATCGTGCAGGCGATGGTGGTCTACTACGGCGCCCCGCAGTTCATGGGCCTGAACATCCCGGTGCTGAGCGCCGCGTTCCTGGTGGTGTCCGTCAACACGGGCGCCTACATGGCGGAGATCGTCCGCGGCGGCATCCTTTCGGTGGACGTCGGCCAGAAGGAGGCCGCGACGGCGGTGGGCATGTCCCACTGGCAGGCGATGACCAGCGTGGTCCTGCCGCAGGCGGTGCGCAACACCCTGCCGTCGGTGGGCAACGAGTTCGTCGTCAACATCAAGGATTCCAGCGTGCTCAACGTGATCTCGGTGACGGAGATCTTTTTCCAGACCAAGTCCGCGGCGGGGACCTACTACCGCTACTTCGAGGCCTTCACCATCACGTCGGTCATCTACTTCATCCTGACCTTCACCTTCACCCGGCTGCTGCGGCTGCTGGAAAAAAAGATGTCGGGCAGCAAAACGTACACGGTCTACGGCTCGCAGTCCGACGTGGACGCGCAGATCAGGGTGAAGGCGGCCAGATAGCCGGCGGGAAGCCGGCGAGGGGGGAGACGGCGATGGAAGAGATCCTGAAGGTCAGGGACCTGGTCAAGCGTTTCGGCAGCCATACGGTGCTCGAAGGCTTCAGCCTGTCGGTCGGGAAGGGGGAGGTCCTCTGCCTGATCGGGCCCTCCGGCTCCGGCAAGAGCACGGCGCTGAGGTGCGTCAACCTCCTGGAGACCCCGGACGGGGGCGAGATCCTTTTCAACGGAAAGGATGTGAGGACCCTGCCCGCAGGCCTGCTCCACGCGCGCGTGGGCATGGTGTTCCAGCAGTTCAACCTGTTCGCGAACATGAGCGCGCTGGGCAACTGCGTGGTCGGCCAGCGCAAGGTGCTGAAGCGCTCCCGGCACGACAGCGAAAAAAAAGCGCTGCACTACCTGGAGCGCGTGGGCATGCTGCCCTACCGCGACGCGCGGCCGGCCCAGCTTTCCGGCGGGCAGAAGCAGCGGGCGGCCATCGCGCGCGCCCTGTGCATGGACCCCGACGTCCTGCTGTTTGATGAGCCGACGAGCGCGCTGGACCCGGAGATCGTCGATGAGGTGCTCTCCGTGATGCGAACGCTCAAGGACGGGGGCCTCACCATGGTCATCGTGACGCACGAGATGGCCTTCGCCGCCGACGCTGCGGACCGCGTCGCGTTCATGGACGGCGGCAGGATCGTGGAAGAGGGGGAGCCCGGGGAACTCTTCAGGAACCCGCGAAACGCAAGGACCCGGGCCTTCCTCGCGCGCACGATGCGCGGGACCCTTCCCGCCCGTGAACCGGCGGGATGAAACCGTTCAGTCCTTCGCCAGGTTCAGCCACGGCGGGCCGCCCTTGAGCGCGGGGAGCCGGCGGAAGGCCCGGATCATTCCGAAGGGGACGGACATGGCGCCCGGCAGCGTGCCCTGAGGGGCCCGCAGCTCGTAGGCCCGCGCGCCCAGCCGGCGGTGCACGAGGGCCATCGCGTCCATTGGGCCCATCCCATGGAGCGCGAGCTCCGTGACCCGGACGCCGCCGTCCCGCGCTTCGCAGACGGCGCCGGCCCGCGCGTCCCCGAGCTCAAGGCGCAGCGCGGCGCCGCCGGAGGCCGAGGCGGAGTTGAGGATAAAGGCGAGCGCCTCTTCGTCCCAGCGGACGAAGAGGCCGCTTTTTTGAAAGGCGCTTTCGCGCAGGCGGAAATACGCCTGCGCGCCGAGGGGCGCGCAGGCGCCCGCCGCGTCCGGGGGCGGGAGGTTCCCGGCGGGCAGGCTGAGGCGGTCCTGCCAGAACAGCGTCCGATACCCGCGCTTGCGGTAATAGCTGAACAGCCCGGGGTCCGAGGGCACGAGCACGGCAGCGGCGTCGCCGCCCGCGCGCATCCGTTCGTGTGCGGCGGCGAGCAGCGCCGTGCCGATCCCCTGGCCGCGGAAGCGCTGCGCCGCGGCCAGCCCGAACAGGTAGCGCCCCGGCAGCGCACGGCCGCCGAAGACGAGCGCCACCGGCAGCATCGTCAGCATGCCGGCGACCGCGCCTTCGCGTTCCGCGACCAACATATGCTCCGCCCGGTGGCGGCCGCGGAAATAGAAAAGCGTCTCCTCGTGCGTGTCGCCGAAGGCCTCCTGCCAGAGCCCGATGAGCCCCGGCAGGTCCCCGTCCCGCGCGGCGCGGATCACGGGAGGCTTCCCGTCAGTTCCGCCCTGTATTTCTCCACCAGGAACGCCGGCGCGTAGGAGAGCTTGGCCTTTCGCAGCCCGGGGTCCCCGGCGTCGTCCTCCCGGTCGATATAGCGAAAGCCCCCGCAGTTGGCCGCCGCGAAGAGCTGGTTGATCATCTGATAGGCTCCCTGGATATCTGAAAAGGCCTTCTCGACGTGGATGATATAGGTTTCCTCGTTGAGGGGCTCGCCCATGGTGAAGGCGACCACCCCCTCCTCCGCCCGGAGCAGCCCGCCTTCGAGGCTGAGGTCGAAGAAATGGCGGAAGGCCTGCTCCACAGCGCAGGACTCGTCAGACAGGCTGCCGCTGTCACGGCAGCCTGCCCGGCGGCACCATTCCAGGTTCATCGCGTGCGCCTCTTCGATGTTGCCGCGGCTGAGCGGCTCATAGCGCCACGACGGGTGCTCCGCCCTGAAGCGGTTGATATGGTTGCGCTTGCCGCTGAACCTGCGCCCGGCGAGGCTGATGAGGCTTTGGGCATCGTACACGTAGTCGCGGCTGTCCGGCAGCGCCTCAAAGGCGAAACCGCCGGGGCACAGCGCTTCGAGCAGCCGCCTGTCCTCCTCAAGGACCGTGTTGAAACGAAGCGGCCTGCCCTTTTTCTCCGAATGGGCCTGCAGCGCGCGCAGGAGGGGCAGGAGGGGCCCGCTCCCCGCCGGGAAGATATAGCTGGGGTCGTCGGGGTCGGAGAGCACGGCAAAAAGGCCGTCCAGCCGGGCGGCCTCCAGGCGAAAGACCTTCCGCCAGATGAAATTGGAGGTGAAACTGTACTCCAGCGAGCCGCGGCGCCCGCTTTGGAGAAGGCCTTCCATCCATGCCCTGTCCTGAAGCTCGATGGGTCTGAACAGGAGTCCGTCCATCCGCGCCCGCGCCTCCGCTTCGGTCTGCTGCCGCTTCCGGCGGGTCAGCGCCTCTGGGCGACTTCGCCCGCGCGCTTGAAGATGCTCTGGGCTGGGATCACGCCGCGCACGCAGGAGGTCGGGTAGACGATGCTGTCCCTGCCGATCACCGTGCCGGGGTTCAGGACGGCGTTGCAGCCGATTTCCACCCGGTCCCCGAGCACCGCGCCGAATTTTTTCAGGCCCGTCCGGATCTCGCCGCCCGGGTGCTTGACCGTGACGGGCGTCTTGTCGCTCTTGACGTTGGAGGTGATGGAGCCTGCGCCCATATGGGCCCTGTAGCCGAGCACCGAGTCGCCGACGTAATTGTAATGGGGCACCTGCACCCCATCGAAGAGCACCACGTTCTTGAGCTCCGTCGAGTTGCCCACCACGCAGCCCCTGCCCACCAGCGCGTTCCCCCGGATGAAGGCGCAGTGGCGGACCTCGGTCCCGCTGCCGATGATGCACGGCCCGCCGATATAGGCGCTGGGGAACACTTTCGCGTCCCTCGCAACCCACACGTTCTCCCCCCGGCGCTCGTACTCCGCATCCGACAGCCCGCTCCCCAGGGAGAGGATGAAGGCCCCGATCTCTCCGAGCGCTTCCCAGGGATAGGTCTTTCCCTCAAACAGCCTCCCGGCCGCAGTGCGTTCAAGGTCCAGGAGGTCCCTGATATGAAGCATTCATCTCACCCCCGTCAGAAGGCCCTTTGTGCGGAGGGCCTCGATCACGCTGTCCACGCATTCCTCGCACAGTTCCGGCGAAGGCGCCTCGGCCATGACCCTCAGCACGGGCTCGGTCCCGCTTTTGCGCAGCAGCACACGCCCGTCGCTGCCGAGCTTTCCTTCGGCCCGCTTCACCGCCGCCTGCACGTCTTCGTCCCCGACGGCCCGGTCCTTGTCGGTCACGCTGACGTTCTTGAGCACCTGCGGATAGCTCGTCATCGGCTCGGCGAGCTTGGAGAGGGGCAGCTCCCTGTCGAGCATCGCCTGCATCACCTTGATGGAGGTCAGGACGCCGTCGCCGGTGTTGGCGTATTTGGCGAAAATGATGTGCCCCGACTGCTCGCCCCCCAGCAGGTGGCCGTGCCTGCGCATGTTCTCGTACACGAACCGGTCGCCGACGGGCGTTTTCTCGTAGGCGATGCCAATCTTGTCCAGCGCCTTGTAGAGGCCGAAGTTCGACATGATCGTCGTGACGACCGTGTTGTCGGTCAGGTTGCCGCGTTCCTTCATGTAGCGGGCATAGAGGTAGAGGATCTTGTCCCCGTCCACCACGCTGCCGTTCTCGTCCACCGCCAGGCAGCGGTCCGCGTCGCCGTCGAAGGCAAAGCCGACGTCGAGGCGCTGTCCCCTGACAAGCGCCTGGAGCTGCTCGATGTGGGTGGAGCCGCAGCCAAGGTTGATGTTGAGGCCGTTGGGCGCGTTGTTGATCACGTAGGTCTTCGCGCCCAGGGCGTCAAACACGCTCTTGGCGATCATCCAGGTGCTGCCGTTGGCGCAGTCCAGGCCGACCTTCACGTCCTTGTAGGAATGCCGCGCCAGGGAGATGAGGTAGCCGATGTAGCGGTTGCGTCCGGCAAAATGGTCGAAGGTCTTGCCGATGGCGTCGCGCCTGGCGTAGGGGAGCTCTCCGGACAGGCCGTCCAGGTAGCTTTCCGCCAGGTCGATGACGGCGTCTTCCATTTTTTCGCCGCGGCCGTTGAGCAGCTTGATGCCGTTGTCGTAGTAGGGGTTGTGGCTGGCGGAGATCATGATGCCGCAGTCGAAATCCTCCGTCCGCGCCACATAGGACACGCTGGGCGTCGTCGTCACGTGCAGCAGGTAGGCGTCGGCGCCGGAAGCCGTCAGGCCCGCGGACAGGGCGTCCTCCAGCATGTAGCTGGACAGGCGCGTGTCCTTCCCGATGACCACCTTGCACTTTTTGTCCCTGCCGAAATGGTGGCCGATGAAGCGGCCGATCTTCATCGCGTGTTCAGCCGTCAGGGTCTCGTTGGCTTCCCCGCGGAAACCGTCTGTGCCGAAATATTTGCTCATGATGGATCCCTGCTTTCCGTTACGCCCGCGCCTGTCCGGGCGGGACGCAGACCGTTGGCATTATATCAGCGGCAGCCGGGCGCGGCAAGAAGCCCGGCCTGCCTTTTGAGGGCGGGCCGGAAAGGGTCGGAGGGGAAAAGCGCCGTCTTCGCCCGGCGGGCGCGGCCGCTTAGTTCAGGTAGCGGCAGGCCGCCATCGCCGCGACCGTCCCGTCCGCGGCGGCGGTCGTCAGCTGCCGGACAGCCTTGGTCCTGCAGTCGCCCGCGGCGAAGATCCCCGGCGAGGAGGTCAGGCAGCTCTCGCCGGCCTCGATGTAGCCCCAGGGATCGAGGCGCACCGCGTCGGCGAAGGGGCCGTTCTCGGGTTGGAGCCCCACGGCCACGAAAAGGCCGTCGGCCGCGATCTCCGTCTCCCCGGCTTCACCGTCCCTGCGCACGGCGACCCCGCAGAGTTCCCCGCCGCTTTGAAGGAGGCGCGTCACCTGCATGGCGAACAGCGCCCTGACGTTGACCCGCCCAAGCAGCGCCCGTGCCAAGGCCTCCTCGCCGGTGAAGGCGCCGAGGTTCTGGACCACCGTGACCTCCCGGCAGATCTCGGACAGGAAAAGCGCCTCCTGCAGCGCGGTGTTCCCGCCGCCGGCCATGACGATCGACTTTCCGCGGTAGAAGTCCCCGTCGCAGACCGCGCAATAGCAGACGCCACTGCCTGTGAGCTCCCTTTCCCCGGGAACGCCCAGCAGGCGGTGCCGGGCTCCGGTGGCGAGGATCACGGCCCTTCCGCCGCGGCCCTCGCCCCCGTCGGTGAGGACGGTGAAGGAGCCGCCCCGGTCAAGGAGGCCGCTGGCCTCGGCCGCGTCCACCTCTGCGCCCAGGTCCAGGATCTGGCTGAGCAGCCTGTCGGAAAAATCGCTCCCGCTCATGCTGGCCGTGCCGGGGAAGTTTTCCACCTTCGGCGAGTAGGCGATCTGCCCGCCGAAGGCGGATTTTTCAAGGACCAGCACGCTCCTGCCGGCGCGCAGGGCGTAAAGGGCGGCGGTCATGCCCGCCACGCCGCCGCCGATGATCACGATGTCGTGCATGGGTCCCCTCTCAGCCCTGGGCCTTGACCAGCCGCGGCTGCAGATGGCGCCTGATCTCCGGCAGGCCCGCGAACTTCGTGTACGCGCCGTTCTCTTCCACGACCAGCGTGGGCGCCTGCTTCACCCCGAAGCGCTCGGCCAGCGCGCGGTGCTCCTCGGCAACCAGCCTGTCGTAGGGCTCCTCCGACTTGTCCATCAGCAGGCAGGCGACGCGGCAGTTGGGGCAGGTGGGCGTGGTGAACAGGTAACGTTTCGCCGCGGCGGAGGCGGGGGCTTCCGGGGCGGCGTCCACGGCGGCCCGGGGGCGGGCGGACGGCATCTGCCGGGACGCTTCCGGCACGTACTCCCTGCGCTCCCTGTATTCCTGGGTCTTTCCCGCGTTCCAGTTCTGCACCGGGCGATAGTAGCCCGTGATGCGGCTGTAGACCTCCGCAGGCTCCCCGCAGCGGTTGCAGGTGAAGTGCTCGCCGGCGAGGTAGCCGTGGTCCCTGCACACCGAGTAGGTGGGGGACAGGGTGTAGTAAGGCAGGCTGTAGTTTTCGGCGATCTTCCTCACCAGCGAGGCGGCGGCGCGCCAGTCGGGCAGCTTTTCGCCCAAAAAGGCGTGGAACACGGTGCCGGAGGTGTAGAGCGTCTGGAGCCCGTCCTGGATGTCGAGCGCCGAAAAGACATCCTCGGTAAAGCTCACGGGCAGGTGCGAACTGTTCGTATAGTAGGGTGTCCCGCCGTCCTGCGCGGCGGTGATGATGTCCGGGTATTTTTCCACGTCGTGCTTGGCCAGGCGGAAAGCGGTGGATTCCGCCGGCGTGGCTTCCAGGTTGTACAGGTCGCCGTATTTCTCCTGGTAGTCGGAGAGACGCGCCCGCATGTGCCCGAGCACCTCCTTCGCGAAGCGCTGCGTCGTTTCGTGGCTCATGTCCTGCCTAATCCACTTCGCGTTGAGGCCCGCCTCGTTCATGCCCACCAGGCCGATGGTGGAGAAATGGTTGTCAAAGGTGCCCAGGTAGTGCTGGGTATAGGGATAGAGGCCCTCGCCGAGGAGCTTGGAGATGATCGTCCGCTTGACCTTCAGCGAGCGCGCGGCGATGTCCATGACCCGGTCCAGCCTGCGGTAGAAGTCCTTTTCGTCCGCGGCGAGATAGGCGAGCCTGGGCAGGTTGAGCGTCACGACCCCCATGGAACCCGTCGATTCGCCGCTGCCGAAGAACCCGCCGGACTTCTTGCGAAGCTCGCGAAGATCAAGGCGCAGCCGGCAGCACATGCTCCGCACATCATTGGGTTCCATGTCGCTGTTGACATAGTTGGAGAAATACGGCGTGCCGTACTTGCTGGTCATCTCGAACAGCAGGCGGTTGTTCTCGGTATCGCTCCAGTCAAAGTCCTTGGTGATAGAGTACGTTGGGATTGGGTACTGAAAGCCGCGCCCGTCGGCGTCGCCCTCGATCATGATCTCGATGAACGCCTTGTTCACCATGTCCATCTCGCGCTTGCAGTCCTTGTAGCGGAAATCCATCTCCTTGCCACCCACGATGGCGGGCAGCTCGGCCAGATCGTCCGGCACCGTCCAGTCCAGCGTAATGTTGGAAAAGGGCGCTTGCGTGCCCCAGCGCGAGGGCGTGTTCACGCCGAACACAAAGGATTCGATGCACTTTTTGACATCGTAGTAGGAAAGGCTGTCCACCTTGACGAACGGCGCGAGGTAGGTATCAAAGGACGAAAACGCCTGTGCGCCCGCCCATTCGTTCTGCATGATGCCAAGGAAATTGACCATCTGGTTGCACAGGGAAACCAAGTGCCGCGCGGGCTTGGAGTTGATCTTCCCGCGCACGCCGCCCAAGCCTTCCTGTATGAGCTGTTTGAGCGACCAGCCCGCGCAGTAGCCGGTGAGCATGGAGAGATCGTGAATATGAATGTCGGCGTTTCGGTGCGCCTCGGCGATTTCCTCGTCGTAGATCTCGGAGAGCCAGTAATTGGCCGTGATCGCGCCGCTGTTGGAGAGAATCAAACCACCCACGGAATATGTGACAGTTGAGTTCTCCTTCACGCGCCAGTCGCTGGACTTCAGGTAGCCGTCCACCAGCTCCTTGTAGTTGAGCGTGGCAGCCTTGACATTGCGCACATTCTCGCGCTGCTTGCGGTAGAGGATATAAGCCTTCGCCACATCGGTATAGCCCGCCTGCGAAAGCACGCGCTCGGCGCTGTCCTGAATGTCCTCCA
>CAZLYF010000047.1:0-18931 GCA_964563725.1 uncultured Oscillospiraceae bacterium | reverse complement strand
GCAGCCGCCATCGCCGCCGCCGCCAGCAGCGGCAGTACCATTACAGCGATGCCGGCCTGCAGCAGCTGCCAGCCTCTGATCGGCAGCACGACGACCCTGTAAAAGGGCAGGAACAGGTAGAAAAAGATGAAGGCGATCCCGCATCCGAAGGAGATCCAGTTCTGTTCACGGCGCGCCATGGGAATTGCCTCTTTCCGTCCTTTTTGCCCCCTGCAGCCACCGGCGCATCTCTTCCGGCGCGCCATCGGGCACGCCTGTGCCTCCGTCAGGGTCCGCGGACCAGGGGAAATAGCTCTTCATCCGTTTTCTGTCGGCCCTGACGCGCTCCGAGTAGCCGCTGAACTCCCCGTCGCCCAGCAGAAAGCCGCACAGCTGCCCGGCGTAGGCGCTGCCATAGCGATCCAGCAGCTCAAACAGGGCGGATATCAGGGCCAGGCGGTCCAGGCGCTCCATCGCGTATGGTTCCCGCAGCGCCTTGCCGTCCCAGTCGGCCATCAGTTTCAGCAGGGCCCCCGCTTTGAAGCGCCCTTCTTCAACAGACAGACAGATCAGCCCCGCCGCAGCCTGCTGCGCAAATGGAAGCCCCCTGATCCTGTCCCTGTTTTCGGGCAGCTCCAGTTCATGGTCCCTCAGGAGCCTCCTCATCAGCTGATAGGGTTCATCTTCTTCCCCACGGCGCTTGAGGCGAAGGAGACCGCGGATCATTCGCTGGGTTTCCTCCACCAGACGATCCCCGAAAAGCGAGGGGATCTCTTCCCTGATCATGCCGTCCGCCTCCAGCAGGGCGCCCGAGCAATTGGCCGCGTGGAGATCTTTCAGCCCGTCCCGCGCCCGCAGCCGGTCCGCCAGGCCATCCAGCCGCCGGACCTTCTCCAGGCTGTCGCACTCCCCCAAATACATTTCGTTGTAGCGGCCCGCGAAAGCGGCGGCCAGCTCCCGCGCCCAGAGCGCGCGGAATCCGTCGTCCTCTTGTTCCCGTCCGCGCCCGTATTCCGCCTCAAAGGCGTCCATCGAAGAAAGCCCGCCGAGTTCCTTTCGCAGCGCCGCCGCGGCGGACGCGCCGGGAAGCCCCTCCAGCAGTTCTGCGGCGCCCATCCCCGCCTTGCGCAGGGGCTCGCGCTGCGCCCGCACCGCCGGCCAGAAGCCCTCGCCTTCGCACAGGCTGCCGAACTGCTCCCGGATCAGGCGCCTGTGCAGGTCCCGGATGCGCGGGTTGTCGTCCGTCCGGCGGAGGAAGGGGATCAGTTCTTTCAGTTGAACGTCCCCCGCCTCGCCCAGCGATCCGTACAGGTCCTTGAGGCCGGCCTCGTGCCGGATCAACGAATCGCCCTGTGGCTGGCTGCACCAGTCAAGCAACTGCCGGAACGCGTCTTCTGAAGGGAGCGAACGTGCCCTGACCAGATAATCAAAGCCACGGTCCTGACGAAAGTCCTCGGTCAGCAGCGTCCCCCGCGGATCGCAGGCTGTCAGCCAGCCAAAGCCGTCCGCGCCTGTCTGCAGCGCCCGCGCCATCACGGCGTCCACATAGTCCCGCGCGCCGTCCCTGACTGCGTTCAGGTCCACCTTTGCCAGCGGCAGCAGGCCGTCCAGCAGGGCCGTCAGCCGTTCGGGCGGCGGGGGCGGGTCGAGCAATCCGTCGTCCGTTTTCGCCCAGGCAAAAAACGCCGCCAGCGCGCCGCCGGTGTCCCAGCCGATCCTTCGGGCGGTCTCGGACACGCGGTCCGGCTCCCGCAGGTGGCGCCTGACGCAGAGGCACAAGTACTCGCCGAGCAGCCGCCGGTTTTCATCGTTCATGTATTCCTGAGAGGCTTCGCGCACGGCCGCGCAGGTCTCCGCGTCCGGCAGCCTGTCGACGTGGTCATTCAGGAGCAGCCGCAGCGCCCTGCCCAGGGCTTGAAAGCCGTCCAGGAAACGCGTCGTGACCGGCAGCAGGAACAGCGCCGACTTTGGATGCCTGCGCTCCGCCTCTTCCGCGTAATCCGCCATCACCTTGAACAGCGCGGGATGGCGCCCGCAAAACCCCGCGAAACCGGGGTCCGCCATAGGGTCGCGCTGGGCCTTGCCGGGAAGATCCTTCATGAAGCCGTGGCGAAGTACAGCGTCCAGCAGGCGCGCGGCCCGGGCCTCCCTCGCCCCGCCGTCCAGGTCCCGCTCCTGAAGGAGGTTTGTGATGAACGGCTCCTGCCGCATCGCCTGCTGGCGTGAAAGCAGCACCTCCATCAGGGGAAGCAGCGGCTCCTCCTCGGCCGTGAGCGCCTTGCGCAGCAGCATGCGCGCCTCGCCGGGGGAGAAGGAGGGCGCGGGCTCCGGTTCCAGAAGGCGCTCCAGCAGCTTTTTCTCAAATCCCTGAAGCACTTTGTCCGCCAGCGCTTCGCCCAGTCCATGACTTTGGGCGAGGCGGCCGTTCAGCCCGTACCATAGCGAGGGGAGTTCCGCCGCCCCCGCGCGCCCGCTGTCCAGGCGGAACACGGCGAGGCCGATCTCGTAATCGGCCAGGAAGGAGCAGCCTTCCCGGGACGCGGCCCCCTTCTCCGCCTGCCAGCGCTGGTACAGGCCCTCCAGCAGGGGGCTCTGTTCCCCCCGCAGGAGCCCGCCGATCATCGCTGCATCGTCCGCTCCGACCGCGGCAAAGCTTCCCGTGCGCAGATCATACTCGCAGTTCAGTTTCTCTTCCGGATAGACGACCACCAGGGCCGAATCGGGGAACTTCTGGAGGATCTGCTGCTGCGGCACCGGCGCGCTCATGCTCATGATGTTCTGCGCCGCCCCGGGCAGGGCCCTGATGATGACGTCGGCGAAAAAGGCTTTCGCGGCCCTGATGATCTCCAGGCTGTCCGTCTGTTCCCCCAGGCATACCCGGATGGGTTCCGTCTTCCCGTCAAACGCGCGCCGGCTTGCCGCCCTCCAGTAGCGCGCCAGGAGCGATTCCCGAAAGCCGGGCGGCAACGGCTGCCGCCAGACGAAGGCCGGGGCCTCAGGCGGCTGCCATTCGCCGACATCGAGCACATTGACGTGCTTGTTGAGTCCCCAGAACCAGTCCAGCGTGATGAAATCATCAAAGCTCAGCAGCTGCGCGGCGCTCAGCTCGTCCGTGAAAACCTCCGCCCCGCCGGTCGGCAGCGCGAAGTCCGTATAGGCGTGCGCCCGCGCGTTCCCCACGCAGCCCACCGACGAGCGCACGGCCACGAGCTGCCCGAAAGCGATCGACATCACTTCAAAGACGCGATGCTGTTCCAGCGGCGTCTGCCGGGACGCGTCCGGTTTCCCGGCGTACGGCACCCCGCCGATGGAGATCCTGGCGTTCCGGATGGCCGCCAGGGCCGCGTTGACCGGAAAGCCCGGGGACACCAGGGAATCGTCAAAACCCCGCGAAGGCGGGTCGCCCACCATGCGATGGTATACCTTCATCCGTCTTTGCTCCTTGGCAGGGCCGGCGCGCAGGGATGACACGCTTCTTTTTGCGTCATTTGCCGCCCCAACGTCTCTTTGGCGGACAGGGCCTGGGTTTCCTTCCATTCCCGGCGGAATCCGGGGAATCCTGCGAAACCGGCGCCGCCTGGCTGAGGACGAGCAGTTTGAGGAAGGGTTCGATGATGCGGTGCTTTGGCGAAAGCGCGTGGAAGATATTGCTGAACTGGATGCCGTCGGCATGCTGCTGGCGGGTGTAGGCGCTCACGGCCAGCAGATGCACCTGCGGCTGCGCGCCGTTGTTCCTGAAAGCGGACTGGATCATTTCCTTCGCGTCGCTGATGCCAAGCTTGTAGCTGATAAAGCGGTTCACTTCCCTGTCCACACAGCGCAGGGTCCGAAGGTCCACCGCGTTTTTATGCGTCTGGCCGATGTCCTCCTTGATCAGCGCCTCGCCCTGGAACAGCCCCGGCTCCAGCGTCAGGGGCAGGTCCATCTTGGTCATGACCGTGATCACGTGCTCCACCTGCTTCAATATGCCCAGGTGGCTGGTGGCCTTGATGGCGCGCGCGAGGAACATGGAGATCGGCATCGTGAACCTGTCATGGCCGTTTGAGGCGTTTTCGCCGGCTGACGCGCTCCCGTAGGCCCCGCTGTTGAGCTGGTTGGGGTCCAGCACCAGCCAGACGACGTGCGCCTTCTCGACCCCCGCATGGTTGACAAGATAATTGGCGTTGGGCTGGTTCTGTTCGTTGACGATCCCCTCGCCGGCGATGTCGTAGATGGCGATGGAGTAGCTGCGGTCCTGAAAGTAATACTCAAACACCAGGGGGAACAGCCGGTCCTCGGTGGGGGTCGGCATGGAAATCCCCCCGTGTTCCACATAGTAGTCGATCTGCGGCTGCATGAACGCGAGGCTTTCGGGGAGGATCTGCACGGTGCCCAGTCCGTTCTGGGCAAGCTGATTCTGCAGCTGCTGGAGCAGGGCGATCAGAAAGACGGTCTTTCCCGCCGCGCGCCCGCCCAGGAGCGTGACGTTGATCGTCGGCGCGATGCCAAAGCGGTCCTGCAGGCTGCAGTGGCAGTGCGGGCAGGCGCGCGTGGCCAGCCGCCTGATCCCGGCGCCCGGTTCGGGTTTCGCCTCTCTGGCCTCTGTTCCGGGATTTGCCGCTTCTTCCGCCTGTCCCTCCCTGAGCAGTTCGCGCGGGGTCAGGCCGTCGCCGGCGCGGATGCTGAGCACGGTGGGAAAACCGTTGGGGTCCCGGTGCATGACCTTGTCTGGGATCGCGTGATAGTACAGGCCGCGGAAGTTCTTCATGTCCGGAAGCGGATAGGAGCGGCTGCAGCTCATCAAAAAATCGTAGCGGCGCAGGTCCTCGAAGGATCGGTCAAAGCTTGCGTCGACAAACAGGACGTTCTCCTCCGTCACGTCCTGGCCGCAAAAAGGGCAGGAATACGCTGTCATGGGTGTTTCCTCGCTTAATTGATGGATGGGCCGGCCGCGCTCATCCCCTGACGGCTTCCGCTTCGGGGAACTCATCCCCGGGAAGGGGCCGGACTTCGGCATGGCTGGGCGAAGGCAGATAGAGGCCCTTGAAACGCTGCTTCTCCTGCTTTGGGTCCGGATTGAGCGGGTAATAGACGGGCGGCCTGTTTTCTCCCCTCGCCGCGGCAAGCGCCAGTTTCCCGATGTCTTCCGCCCGCCCCGTCAGGACCAGTTCGCCGCTGCCGTCCCTTCCCGGCTCGAGGCGGTACCGCACCCTGTTTTTCATTCCCGCCATCTCGCGCCTGGCGTACAGGGCGCCGTCACAAAAAACGCTGACAGACACCTTTCCGTAGGGAAGGCCGCCGATGACCCTGACGCCATGGTTGACAACGTACTCCGCGTTGGAGCAGGGGATGCTGCGCGGAGCGCAGCCGTCCTTGACGATCCTGACCGTCGCGTTCTGGGCGCCGGGCTTCCAGTTCCAGGAAAGGATATACTCCCCGCCCGCCACGCGCAGGTCCAGGTCCTGTGACAAGTCCTCCTGTTCTTCCGCGGCGCTTTCGCCCGCCTCTTCCCGCGGGTGGACGGCCTGCTCGCCTTCGGTTTTCTGCTCAAACAGCCGGCCCGCGCCCCCGCCCGGGCTTCTTTGCGCAGCCGGGGCGGCGAAATAGAGGCTGCCCGGGTCATCCAGATACCAGGACGCGCTGTGGGCCAGGGGGTAGAGGTCCACGCGTTCCACGTTGTCGTTGCGCGCGATCACGCACTGGTCCTGCCGCCTTGAGATCCACGGGTGGTTTTCAAACGCCCTGTCCGCAAAGTACAGCGTCTGGAGGCTTGCCTGGGCATCGTGGATGTTGTAGAGCATCCTTGTGCTGGGGAGGAGGTGTCTGTCGAAAAAAAAGCCCAGCGCCTCATCGGTCGCGCATTCCTTGCCGACCGCTTCGCAAAAGCTCCCGCTGAAGCCGGGGGGGAGCTCCCGCCTAAGGATCTTCTCGCCGTCATCGAGCAGCGCAAGCCATTGCTTTTCGATCGCCTGCCCGTCTGAAGCGTAGTACGGCGCGTGCCCCCCGGTCCATTCCGATGAAAACAGCAGATCGCCCTTCGTGTCCCGGACAGCGCGGATGCTTTTCCAGTAGTTTGGATATTTTTCCGTGGGCAGCCGGCATTGCGCGCCGGTCAGGCCCGGGAGCTTCAGGCTGTCACGGGAGGCTTTTGCCTGCGCGAGGAACTTCAGCAGCCCCTCGAGGGCTTCGCGGAGCGCCCCCGCGCAGCCGGCCAGCCGCGCCGAACGTATCTCCTCCTCGCAGCCCTTCTCGATCGCCTCGCAGCAGGCCCTGCGATGAGCGGCAGACGGCGTCAGCAGGCCCTTTTGGGGGAGCAGGAGCGGCTCCGTCTTCGGGGTTTCCATCCTGCGCAGCTGCGCGATGGCGCTTCTGACCAGCTGCGCCGGAAAAGCCGGGGCGTTGGGCGTCCGGCAGAGGGCCTCAATGGCCTGCGCAAGGTAACGCTCGCCAAAGCGCTTCCAGTCCAGCGGTCCGCAGTTGATCCTGTAAAAGCGCCTGACGGCGCGCAGCATCGCTTCGTTGTCAAGCTCATGCGCGCGCGACAGGATGCGGTTGTTGTGCTTCTCCTTCTCGCCCGGCAGGCTCGTCTCTTCCTTCACAAGCAGGCCCACCCACTCGCGGATGTCCCGCTCGGGCGCCGCTTCCCCCTGGGGCCCCGGGCCGGCCCTGCCTTGCGTCAGCAGCGTCCACGCGTCCGCCGGGCTGAATTCCCGCCGGCCGATCGCGCCGGCCTCTTCGCGCAGCGTCTGCCTGCGAAGGTTTTCAAGCTCGCTGTCATCCGCGTTGAGCACGGAATAGCCCAGCGAATACAGCTGTCCTTTGGCCAGGGCGCGTCGCCCGGCGCTGTTGGCCAGCATCTCGTGAAAGACCGCCCGCCACAGGGCGCTTTCCGGGACCGCGGAATCATCCCTCGCGCGCTCGCTGACCAGGTAGGGATAGGCGGACAGCTCCGCCTCCTGCGCGGCCTTCAGGGCTTCCAGAAAGGCGCGCTGCGCCCCGGCCGCTTCCCCCTCGCCGTCGCGGAGCAGCAGATAAAAAACCGTGCTCGTCCCTTTTTCAAAGCGGCCGGCCAGGTCCCGCATCAGCAGGACCGGGGCGCGGGGATCTTCCTGCCCTTTGCCCAAGCCTGAAACGACGCATTGGAGAAAGACCTTGGCCCCGGCCATCTTTTCCCTCAGCGCGCGCACGACCTCCTCCGGGCAGACGGCGCATCCGGCGTCCAGGGTATAGCTGCTTTGCCTGAGCGTTTCCCTCAATCTCTCCGGCACCTGTTCCGGGGGACGGATCGAACCGGCCGCCAGGAGGAACACGAACCGGTCCCAGGCGGCGGGTTCCTGGATGGCGTCCCAGTAATGGATCAGCCGCCCAAAGCGGTCGCAGGCCTCCTGGCCGAACAGGACGATGGCGTTTGCATACGCAGGCGAGAGCGGGGACAAGCGGTATCCTCCCGTACGGTTCAAGGGCTGCCGGGGCGGCGGTCCTCATCGGGCATGAACGTCAGCATGTTCTTCAGGTTGTTCGCTTCCGTTTCCGCCACGGCTTTCATCCCGCCCAGCATCGCGAGGGCCTTCTCCTCCTTTTGCTTGTCCGCGCCCACTTTTTTCTGGCTATCCTTGTGCGCGTTGATTTCTTTGGTCAGGATCCCGCCGACGCGCTCGATGTTTTGAAGGAGGGACTGGACTTCCTCTTTCGTCAGCCTGCCGTCGTTGCCGCGTTCACGCAGCTCCGCCTTCCGGTTGTCGACCTGGTTTTCCAGTTCCCTGCGCACCAGGTTGTCCGCCGCCAGGTCGCCAAGGTAGGCCGCGGTCTGGACCAGCCCGGGTTCCTTCTGGATATCGGCTGACAGCAGGGAGGCCTGGATCACGGGATGCTTCTCCCCGGTTTCGGACGTGTATCTCCAGCCGTCGATGGAAGGCACGAGCACGGCGTGGATCAGCATCTGGGCCACCTTGTCCGCGTACGCGATGCGGGGGTCCCATGCCTGGGTCTTCTTCTCGATGTCAGCAAGGATTTGTTTCGCGTGCTCAAAGCCTTCCACCTGATGCTTGAGGGCCAGGAGGATCCTGGGATGCGCGGCAACGACGGCCGACGCCATCTCGTTGGACAGCGTCACGTGGTTCCGTCGCGCGGCCGCCAGGTCTTTCGGGTTGGCGGCGACGGTTTCATCCCAGGGGTCGCAGGCTTCGCTCTGCAGGCCCAGCGCGGGCGCCATCACCGCGGGCTGCTTGTCGCAGGGCAGGGCCTCCGCGACCGCGCCTGAAAGGTATTTTTCCAGCTTGGCTTTCAGCGCCTCCGGGGCGATCCTCTCTCCCGTCCTTGGATCGATCTGGACGCTGATCGCGTCCACCTCGCGAATGATCGTCTCTGCCGCCGTGACGGTTTGGCGCTTGGCGTCGGTATAGAAGAAATGCAGCCTGAATACGGGCACGGGCATCGAGGCGTCCACGTCCAGCATGCCGCAGCGGCGGGCGCGCTCCGCAAGCTCCCTGACTTCCGCATAGGCTTTCTCCGCGTAGGCCCTGCCTTTGCTCTCGAAGAAATAATGGGGGCAGGGGGAGGGCAGCCTGGTCCAGTTGGTGGTGTATTCGCTGTCAAGGTCGCCGTCCCATACAAGGTGCAGGCCCATGCTCACCGAGGGCGTGTGCAGATTGGCCGCGTACACGCTTTCCAGGTCATTCATCAGGTTGTAGCGGTACAGCGGCAGCCCGTCCCAGGCAGCCGTGCAGTACATGTGGTCGCGCAGGGAACTGCCCTTGGGGGTCGTGTTCTTCCCCTTCAGGGTCTCCTTGTACCGGGCGATATGCGCCTGCGCGTTGTCGGGAACGGACAGGTAATTGAACTCCGCCTGCGGTTCGGCGGCGTACGCCTTGTTCTGCGCGAACAGGGGCTGCGCGCTTTCGATGACGGACTTGCCGAGGCTGTCGATGAATTCCTGCTGCCGCAAAGGATCGTTCCCGACCGTCTGTTCCATGATGGAGTCCAGCGACTGCCCGTTGATCGCGCCAAAGCAGCTGTCCAGGCTCTGCCGCATCTTTTCCAGCGTGTTGTTTTTTCCGTCGACGCGGTAGATGAAGGACAGGCCCGTGCCGCAGAGCTTGCTGAGGAAATCGACGGTGACCTTGCCGTCCGTGTTGCCGTCCCTGAAGTCCGCGTCGATGCGGCCTTTCACGGCGTCCAGCGTGAAGATGTCGCTCTCGATCTTCGCTTCACCCGCCGCCTCAGCCTGGCCGAACTCCCTCTGCAGCGCCTCGAGGTCCCCGCAGAGGGGCTTGAGCGCGTGGTCGAGATAGTCCCCGATCCGTCGGACCAGCTTCCTGAGCGCCTCGGCGTGCTCCTCCATGAAGGCGTTTTTCCGGACGCTGTCATAGTAGTCCACCAGGGCTTTCAGGTAGCCCTCCTCGGCCTTCTTTCCGCCCAGCATCGGGGGCTTCAAAAAGCTCTTCCAGGTGTTCCTGCAGTCTTCATAGCGCCTTCCGACATTGTTCCTGAAGTTGCCGGAATTGGCCTCCCAGCCCCTGAGTTCCTCGTTCAGGGCAGGCAGGAGCCCCTTTTCCTTGTCCAAGAGGTAGTCCATCAGGCTGAAGGGCCCCAGGGCGGGATCGCCGATCACCTGCGCCGCAAAATCCGCGAAGCGTTTCCAGGCCGCGTCCAGGCAGGCCCCGGCGGCCGCCAGGGCGGCAGGCTGGATGACCGACGTCAGCCATGGATTGGGCTTGCTGTCCGCGCGGTCGTGGGGCAGGGGCTGCAGGGCGCGCAGGCGCTCCATCTTGTCCTTCTCGTTTGGCTGCACGTTGCACAGCGTCGGAAGTTTCACGTCCGCGCAGAAATTCGTGTACAGGGTCGCGATGCCGCCCGCGATGTCCCTGGCCCGGGTAGCGGACTTGCCGTCCCTGAGCAGCGAGGGATTGGCAACAAGGCGGCCCTGCGGGTCCCTGGGGGGGACAAAGGTGTCAAACAGGAGACTGCCCTCGTAATAGAGCAGCTTCTTTTTGGGGATGCGCTTGGTGTACGCGCCGACCGCGCGGTAGCCGTAGAACACGGGCAGGCGCTTTTCCATGGCGGTCACGGTGGCCTTGAGGTTGTCCTCATAGCTGATGTAGGTGTACTCCACCGTCCCGTCGGCCTTTTTCTCGGTCTGCTCATGCGCCAGGTAGTGCAGCAGGTTCTCGGCGATGGTTCTCTGGATCACCTTGTATCCGTCGGCGTAGGCTTCGCCGTTGACGCCGATCGCGCTCATGAGGATGCAGGAATCAAAGGGCGGCATCTGCCATGCGATGGGGGAGGAGCCGGCATACTGCATCGCGTAGGGCGTCTTGTGTTCTCCCACGCGCATCCAGAAGTCCAGTTCCTTCAGGGCCGCGAACCCGTTCTGCTTCAGCACGCTCTCCAGCGCCGGGTTGCCCTGCACGGGTTGCAGGGACACGTCTGGCATCACGATGTAACCCGTGATCTTGTAGGTTTTTCCGGCCAGGTTCGCTTCCCTCGCCATGCAGTGGCGGACGATCTGCGCGATGTCCAGGAAGGTGCCCGACCCGGTGCCGCCGCAAATGCCCGTAGCCACCACGATCTCCGTGCGCCCTGAGCCGGCGCCGTCCCCCGCGCTGACCGTGACGATGTTCTGGAGCGCGCCTCGGATGGCGTTGTAGACCAGGCCGAAATTGCGGCTGAGCATGAAGCGCGCCGCCTGTCGGTACGTGCCCGCGCCCAGGCCGTGGCTGGCGGAGTTGAGCCCTTTGTTGACCCACTTGCGTTCAAAATCGTTCAGGTTGAAGTTGCGGTTTTTCGGGTCGAGGATCTGGGCGATCCCTTCCAGGGAGATGTCGGCAAATTCGCTGTCTCCGAACCCGTCATGGCTTTTTTTGTCGGTGTCGATCGCCAGATAGGCCGTCCTGGGCGGTACGGGGATGGCGTTGCCGTGCCCGTCCCGGGGCAGCACATAGCGGTCGGCAAAGCAGCGCTTGACGGTCCGGACAACGTCCGCGCCCGTGCCGCCTAGACCGATCACCAGCAGGGGCGAGTTGAGCTTTTCCACGCGTTCGATGGAAATGTCCAGCAGTTCTTCCTGTCTGACCGCGGCTGCCAGATTCATGTCTGTCATCTTCATCCCTCTTTCCGCAATGTGATGCGAACGATTGACATCAAGTCCTCTTCAGGGCCCGGGGAACGGATCGCGGGTCAAAAATTGCCGTCGTCTTCCGCGGTGCCGAAAAACGGAGCCTCCGGTTTTGCCTTTTTCCCGGCGAAGCCGGCTTCCGCGTCAAAGCCGCCGCCGACGTCCGCCTCGCTCTGTTCCCGCGTAAACTGGATCTTCAGGCAATTCATGTTTCCGGCGGCGCGCAGGATCAGTTCATGGTCCCTTTCCCAGATCGCGGGTTTCCTGCCCAGGGCGGATCCGTCCAGTTCAGCGACCAGTTTTTCAGGTTTCCCGCGCATGCTCACGGCGATGCTTCCGCCTGCGCCGCGCACCGGGCGCAGGAGGAGGTTCGCCAGCAGGGCTTCGCTGATGCCGTATTTCTGCGCCAGCGCCTCATCCACCACGTGGCTTAGGGGAATGCGCTTTTTGGTGGGGACAAGCTCATAGCGCTCGCTGGGGAAAATGCTGTCGTTCTCCTTGATCAGCAGAAGGCCGTCGTGCGGGTATTTGGGTTTTCTCGCCTGACGCAGAAGGATGACCAGGATGATCAGGGACACGAGCGCGATCAGGGCAAGCAACCCGTACCGCTGCCACCTGGCGTTCACACTTTCGACCCGGACGATGATCTCCGCGAGGGCTTCTTCCCGGTCGCCGTCTTCCGCAGCGAAGGTGAGCGTGAGCGTGCCGGCGCCGCGGGGAACCAATTGCACGGTGTCGCCGTCGCGCGTGAACGTCATGATCGTGTCCGGGTTGACGGATTCATCCCGATGGGAGAGAAGGGGGTCCTTCAGGACCAGCCCCTTCTCGTTGTCCGCGTCGGTGAAGAGCTCGCTGAGCCTGATCAGGAGGGCCTCCGGGGGCGTCGGCGTTTCCAGAAAACGGAGCGAGTCCGGCAGCGGGTCGAAGGTGACCCTTTCAGGCAGCGCGTCCATCGCGCCCTGCACGGCCTGCGGAGGCCGGTTGTTGACGCGGAATTGTTTTTCGTACCCTTCGCCCGCAGCCTGATTGGCGTGCCCATACTCATAGAAGCACCGGGCCAGGACGTGAACGCTCTCATTGGGGGTCTCCCAGACGGCGACCAGGTCCCCGGTCTCGGCCTGAACAAAATCGATGCCTTCCGCCAAGGACGCGCCGGTATCCGCGTCCGAGAGATACAGGACTCCCCGGAAATCCCTGATCGCGCCCGTTCTATCGGGCGTACCTTCTTTTTGCTCAAGGAGGCGCATGCGGAAGGTGACGGGGCTGTTCTTTTCGGCCTCGTCGTTCGATATCAGGCCCGTGACCTCCGTCTCGCAGACATACTTGTCAAGGATCTCCCGGGCCGTGGACTGGACCTTCACTTCAAGCTGCAGGTCCTTTACGGCGCCCTCTGCGTCGCTGACCTGGATGGCATATCGGGCTGTGCCGGACTTGAACAGCTTCCCGTCCTCGTCAAGGAGGGTCTGGCCGACGGCGACGACTTCCCCGTCCGGGCGTGTCATGAGCTCCATGGCGATGACCTGCCCGGTTTCCCCCTGCGGGATGAGCCTCCCGAACGTCAGCCTGTCGTTGTCGGGATCGGAGACATTGCCGCTCAGGCTGATTTCAAAGGTTTGCACCTTTTGCGTTTCTTCCTTTGAGGGATCGTCCACAACGACGCGCACCGTCAATGTGGACAGCCTGGCTTCGGGCGCGTTGTTGAGGATCGCGACGGGCAGCTCCTTCACCTGGCGCAGCCCCGCGCCTTCAGCCGCGACCCGCAGCCTGTATTCCCCTTCGCGGAGCTGATTATGCCCCTCCGGCGTCAGGTATGCGGTCTTCAAATCGATTTCAGCGGTGAAACGGCCGCGGTCCACGGGCATCGGGCCGCCGGCGCGGACCCTGCCGTCGCTGGTGTCGATCAGTTCATAGGCGGCGCGGATCACCTTCCATTCGGCGTTCGCCTGGGTATTGTACAGCGCCTTGTCGTTTGAAGGGTTTCCGTCGCTGCCGTAAAAAAGCGCTTCGACGCGCAGGGTCTCGTCCTTTCGCAGGGTCAGGCTGCCGCCCTCCCCGACCATGGCGGCGGGGTCCCTGCCGGCACGGACCTTCAGCTCGATATCATAGTTGTACAGGAGGCTGAAGGTGATATCGGCCGGGGAAGACCTGTCGTCCGCCAGCTCAAACTCCAGCCGCCAGTCGCCGATCGTGCGCGGCCGGCTGATCTTGTACAGCATGAAATATTCGCTCTTGAGCTGATACGCGTCCGTGCCGCCCTTGGAGACGTCCGCGTTGTCCGGGGTGAACAGCCAGACGGCGGGGTCCCCGCCCCTGCTCTTCCTGATGCCCTGCAGGGGGATGATGATGTTCGCCTCCTGCACCGACTGGTTCAGGATCGGCAGCTCCACCTTGTAGCGGCCGCTGCTGCCCGCCACCGGCTCGATGCGGAGTTCCTGCATGAGCCTGCTGCCGATGCGCATCGCGAACATCTCGCCGAAATACTTGGGCAGCTGTGAAGCGTCCCGGGACTCGACGGTCCAGATGTCCCCGCCGGTGATGTTCGAAATATATCTCAGCTTGTCTTCGTAGGCCTTGACGTCATCCTGGTCCGCCGCGCTGTTTTTCAGGGCGATGGCGTAGATGGGGATCCCGTACCGCTGTGCCACGCCCGCGGCGCTGTACATCAGCTCGTCGGCGTTTTCCTTGTTGTACGATGGTATTTTGACTTCAACGAAACGCTGGGCGCTTTCGTCCCATTGATCCACTGCTTTGGCGGCGTATTTGCCGTTCTCGTCCTTGATGTCGTTCTGCCCGTCGGTCAGCACGACGATCATGGGGCTGTTTTCTTTTTCCGTGCGCTCCAGCAGCAGTCTGACCGCCTTGGTCAGCGCGACCCCGAGGTCAGTATCGGGCGTCAGCGGTTTCCCGCGCTGGCTCTCGATCTCCGTGAGCTTTTTGTTCCTGGCGTTCGTGTCGTCAAGATCGACAAAGTCATCGTCACCGTAGGGCAGCACTTCCCTGGCAAAGGGCACAAACGCGACGCGGGAGCCCGTATCGGCCATGCCGATCATCATCTGCGCCGCGTCCAGGCGGTAATCGTTCGGATCATTCTCCATATTCGTGGCGCCGCGCATCGATTTGCTCTGGTCCATCACGATCACAGCGTCGACGGAAGAAGACGGTGTTTCCGTCTGGACCCCGGGCGGTTCCGCTCTCACCGGCAGGTGAAGGCACAACAAAAAAACCAGCAGCGCCAGAGCCCCTGTTGAAGACCTTTTCACGTGTCAGTATCCCTTCCTTCGATGATCAGGCCGGACAGCACTGCCGCCCCTCGCCACCGGGGACTTTGAGGGCTCGTGTCCGCAATGGGTTGGTCAGACCGAGTCCTAGCCCCTGTCCCGCCATTCTTAACGGAAGTATCACAAAAACCGAAACAATCCCTTCACATCCGATAAGTTCCGTCAAAATTATAGCAGGATCCGACATTTGTGCAAGCCGCCCGCCCGTTTCACCCCTCCAGCGCGGGCCGGCACATGGCGAAGTAGTTCCCGTCCGGGACGTAGTCCGGGATGCTGTTGCCGCTGCCCAAGGCGTAGCCCTCGCAGCCGGTCAGTTCAAGGAGGGCCCGGGCGCGCCGGGTAACGGCCTCCGGGGAACTGCGGCAGAGGAAGTCCACGTCGATGCCGCCCAGCACCGCGAGCCTTCCCCTGAGCTCCGGATAGGCCTCCTCCACGGGCACGATCTTGTCCTCGTAGGAGTGGCGCGCGTCAAAGCCCATTTCCACGATGTCCTGAAGGATGGGCCGGTAGGCGCCGCAGGAATGCAGGATCGCGGGGCGCCCGCTTTCGTGCGCCAGGCGGCAGCACTCCCCGTACCAGGGGAAGACAAGCTTCCTGAGCTGCGCGGGCGGCAGCAGCGTCTGGGACTGGAAGCCCCAGTCGTCGTTGCACAGGATGGCCCGCACGCCCGGGCGGCCCAGGACGCGCCGGTAGAAGCCGAGGATCGCTTCGCCGATACGCTCAAAGAGCGCCTCTACGAGGGGCTCGTCGTCGTAGAGCAGGAAGCAGAGGTTTTCGTAGCCCGTCAGCGCGACCGCGGTCTCCAGGATCCCGTCTGCGGCCGCCATCACGATGCCCATGCCGCCGGGCAGCTCCAGCGCCGCCCTGTCGACATAGGAATAATCGTACGCGCCGGGATCCGGCCACGGGTAGCCTTCGAGTTCCGCGAGGGAGCCGATGACGGGGGGGCGGTTCAGGGAGCGCGTAGCCAGGGCGGTCTCGGGCGCGGTGAAGGGGAAGGCCCAGGGGCAGGAGAGGGTCACATGGTCGTATCCCGCGGCGGCGAAAGCCAAGGCGAGCCGCCGGGCCTCCAGGAAATCGTCCCCGGGCTCAGGCTTCGGCAAACCGCTCAGCCGAGTGTAGAGGCGCTCGTTGAGGAAGTACTCGAACATCGTCGGCCGCCCCGGCTTCCCGCCGCGGAGGACGGTTTCCAGGTTCCGGAAGTCAGGCTCCCTGCCAGCCGCCACGCCAAGCCCTCCCTTCTTCAGTCCCTGCCTGCACGCCGGGCGCGCAGGCGACGGTAACGCTTTTCCCTTCGGTTTCAGCCGTTCCCCGGCAGGATGACCGTTTTGAGGGCGGGCGCGTCCCGGCCGTACAGGTCCCTGAGCCTGCCCGCCTGCGAGAGCGGCAGCGTGTGCGTCACGGCGCGCCGCGCGTCGACGGCGCCCTCCGCGATGAGCCGCACGGCCAGCGGGAAACCGATCGCGGGCTCCGCCAGGACGCTGAGCAGCTGTTTCTTGTTCATCACCATGTCGTTGACGTCGATGTTTGCGAAGCCGTCGCTGCCCAGCGTGATGCCGCAGGCGAGCACCTTCCCGCCGTAGCGCACCCTGCCCAGCGCTTCCGCGCACAGCGCGGGCGGCGCCGCGACGATCGCGGCGTCAAACGCGTCCTTGCCCGGGGCGCCGTCGGGCCCGTCCCCATCCTCGCGCCATTGCACCTCGTCCGCCCCCAGCGCGCGCGCGGCCGCATCCGCCGCGCGGCCGCGCGCGGTGTCCCCGCGGCGGCCTGCCATCGCGATGCGCCCCGCGCCCAGGAAGCGCGCGTAGGCCGCGCAGAAGAGCCCGATGGCGCCCATCCCGTAAATCAGCAGCGAGCCCATCGCCTCCGGCCGGAGCTTCTCCACGCAGCGCACCGCGACCGCCAGCGGTTCCGTCATGCAGGCCGCGACCGGGTCGAGGTCCCCGACGGCGTTGAGCATGCGCCGGTGCACGATCAGCTCGTCGGACATCCCCGGCTGCCCCCCCAGCGTAAGGCCCTCTCGGCAGAGCTCCACCTGGCCCGCCTTGCAGGCCGCGCAGCCGCCGCACATCGAAACATCCTCCACAGCCACCCGCTGCCCCAGCAGCGCCTCCCCCGCGGCCGATCCCGCCTCCACGACCTCCCCGCAGATCTCGTGCCCCAGCGGGGTGAACTCGTCCCGCTCGCGCAGGAAATGCAGGTCCGTCCCGCAGACGCCGCAGGCCAGCACGCGGACGCGGACCTCGTCCGCCTCAAGCGCCCTGTCCTCCCGTCCCTTCAGCAAGGTCTCGAAGCCCCGCCTGCCATACAGGCCTTTCACGCCGAAATCCCTCCGTTTCGATTGGTATCCGTTGAAGCGATTATACAGGAAAGTGGGGCGGCCTTCCATCCGCGGCTTCCCGCTTTGGAGACCCAGGGTATTTTTCCGCCGCCGCTTGCGCCGGCTCGGGGATTACGTTATACTCCCGTCCAAGTGAATGGGAAGTCCGGATATCCCCTGAAAAACCGGGTACGGGGTGGTAAGGCCGTGAGAACATGGATGGAGCGTGCCCGCGAGGTGGACAAGGTCCTCCGCCGCGCGCCGGCGTTTGACAGGAGCCTGAGGGTCCCGCGCGAGGAGTTCCTGGCCCGCCAGCGGACGGTTTTGCGCGCCCTTGAGCCGTTCGGGGTCGACTGCGCGGTGGTCTACTCGGACGAGCACTACTGCGGCGACGTCCCGTATCTGGGCGGCTGCACCAATATCGCCGTTGAGCCGGTCGCGGGCGTGCTGGGCCCCGGCGGTTTCCACATCCTCGCCGGGCTCGAGGGCGGCTACGTTGCCGAGCAGCTTGGCCGCCGCTCGGGCGCCGCCATCCACAAGGTGGAAATGCTCAAGCTCGCCGACGAGGAGTATCCCATCAGCGCCGAGCGGGTGGAGGACGTGCTCGCGCTGGCGTCCGGCCGAAAACCCGGGAGGATCGGCCTGCTGAGCCCCAGGGAAGTGCTGCCCGTCAGCGTCTTCCATTTTCTCGCCTCCCTTGTCGGGGCCGAAAACGTCGTCGACTGCCAGGAAG
Organism: uncultured Oscillospiraceae bacterium; assembly: GCA_964563725.1. Classification (GTDB taxonomy): domain Bacteria; phylum Bacillota; class Clostridia; order Christensenellales; family Aristaeellaceae; genus CAZLYF01. The sequence continues at coordinate 1,529 of CAZLYF010000047.1, read as the reverse complement.
CCTATTACAGGGTGAAATACATCAAGTCCGACCGGGAGATGGCGCTCACGCGCCAGGCGGCGCGGATCGCGGATGTCATGATCGAGGGGATGCTCGCGGTGCTGGAGCCCGGGATGCTCGAGACCGAGGTCTCCGCCTGGGGCTGGCTGATCGGGCAGGAGCTGGGCTCGGAGGATTTCGGCTTCGACGTGATGGTGACGGCCAACGAGGCGAACCGCACCCTGATCGGCAAAGCCCTCAATCGCGAGATCAGGGAAGGGGACTACGTGCACCTCGGGGCCGCGCCCAAGTGCGACGGGCTGACCGCCTGCGAGCGCGCGACGGTGATCGCCGTGAAGGACCCGGCCCTGATCACGGAGGACCAGAAGTACTGGATCGACTTTGTCGAGGGCGCCTACCGGACGGGGCTTGAGGCCTACAGGCGCGTCGCCGAAGAGGGGCTGCCGGCACGGCTGCAGGAGCAGGCGCTCGTCGACTACTTCAAGGGGCGCGAACCGGAGGTTTCCGCGCGTCTCGGCAGGGAGATCGACCTGGTCCGCCAGAAGCCCTACACCGGCACGCACAACGCGGGCTACACGGAGTGCCAGGAGTTCTACGGGGCCATCACGCTCCATTCCCATGAGCCGCTGGGCAGCCAGATCGTGACCATGCTCGACGTCGCGGTGCGCGGGATCGGGAACCGCTGGGACGAGATCGTGATCCCGGGGCTGGACTACGCGCTGGTCGAAAAGACGCTGGGCAAGTTCGGGAATCGCGTGGAAGTGTTCAACCGCCTGCCGGTCAACGTGCAGGCCTACGTCGGAAAGGCAAAGGAAACGAAGGAGGAATAGGGACTTGAAAGTGCTCGCCATCGGCTGCCATCCGGACGATCTTGAGATCGGGTGCTTCGGCACGCTCGCCAAATACGTCCGGCAGGGGGACGAGGTGGCCGTGTGCCACATTGCCAACGGGAACATGGGACATGTGGTGATCCCGCCGGACGAACTGAGGGAGATCCGCTTCCGCGAGGCCGAGGCCGCCGCGAAGGTCATCGGCGCAGCGCACTACGCCATCGACGTCCCGGACATCTTTGTCACCGCGGAGAACGACGCCCTCGTCGTCCGTCTGGCGCGGGTGGTCCGCGAGGTGGACCCGGACCTGATCATCACGCACAACGACCAGGACTACATGAACGACCACATGCAGGCCTACTACGCGGCCCTGCGCGCCTCCTTCGCCGCGAGCCTGCCGCATTTCGACCTGGGCCCCGGCGCGGGACCGGTCGCCAAGGTCACCCCGATCTACCACATGGACCCGGTCGCGGGCATCGGCTTCATCCCTTCGGAATACGTGGACATTTCCGACGTGATCGACCTGAAGCTCGAGGCGCTGGCCTGCCACGAGTCGCAGATCAAATGGATGAAGGACCACGACCACATCGACTTCCTGGAGTTCGTCCGCAGCTGCTCCTGCGTGAGGGGCTTCCAGTGCGGCGCGCGCTACGCCGAGGGCTTCCGCCCGAACTACAACTACCTGCGGATGACCGCCAG
>CAZLYF010000046.1:7986-19058 GCA_964563725.1 uncultured Oscillospiraceae bacterium | reverse complement strand
GTTCAACTTTTTAATTTTTTGAAAGCTGGCCCAAGTGGCGGCCAAACACAGGGGGCCGGATGTGCCTGTCACAACGCAACCGGGCTCAGGGCGGATAGTGAATGTTTGGGTCAGGGAAGGGCGAACCAGTCCAGTAAAAAATGCGCCAATTCCCTGACGCGGAGAAAGACACAGGGGGCGGAGAAAGTGATCCGTAAGGCGGGTGACCATGGAAGCGCGGACAAGGTCCCGGCAGACAGAAGCAGGCGGCGCTTGTTTTGCCATCCCCATGTCCCTATACTTCCGTCGGTTGGATAGCTTCATGAAGGGGGAAGCCGGCAATGGCGAAGCCGCGCAGGATGCTCAGCGATTGGGAGGCCCCGTACATCCGGTCTCTGGTGAGGCTGATCGAGACGCAGAGCAAAACGACGCTGATCAACTGGTGCGTCGATTACGCCGAGGAGCGCCTTTTGCCGCTGTATGAAAAACACGTTCCGGAGGATGGCAGGCCTCGGGCCGCGATCGGCGCCGCCCGGGAGTGGCTGTCCGGGGCGGTGAAGCTGACGCTTGCGAAACCGCTGATCCTCCTCTGCCACGCCGCAGCGCGGGAAGCCGAAGGAAACCCTGCCGCCCAGGCGGCGGCGAGAGCGATCGGCCAGTGCGCCTCCACGATCCACGCGCCGCGGCACTGCATCGGCCTTCCGCTGTATGGGGCGCTTGCCCTCGCGTATGACAGCGTCGGGACGGACGCATCCTGGGATCAGATCGAACGGAACGCCGCGGAACAATGCGGCCGCATGGAAGCGGCGCTTCGCATAGTGGCAGTGGAGAACGAAACCAACCCAGCCAAAATCGTCTGGACGTGCTGAGCAGGCGGAGGGATCAGCTGCCTGTGACCCCCCAACTTCAGCAGCATGTGCGACCATCTCCGTTTTGGTTTCTGGTCCGGGTGATCGGGCACAGGCCCTAAATGACGCGCTGATCCAAAAGCCGCTGGGCTTTGATCTGCGCCTCGATGGCCAGCTCGATGGCGCGCAGCGCATGCCACTGGCTCATGGCGGTTTCCGTCCGGTTCAGGCAGTCCAGGATCAGCCGGCCGAAGAAGGGAAAGCCGCATTGCCCTTCGGCATGGATGTGCGTTTCCCCCTGATGGTTCACAAGGTAGACGTGGTCGCCCTTGGCGTCCCGGGCGATGTCGATATATTTTCTGATCTCGATGTAGCCATCCGTGCCGACGATCAGGGTGCGCCCGTCGCCCCAGGCCCCAAGGCCGTCGGGGGTGAACCAGTCCAGGCGGCAGTAACCGGCGACGCCGTTGTCGCAGACGAGCGTCACATCCCCGAAATCCTGAAAATCGGGGTAGCCGGGATGGTTGTAATTGGCGACCCGACTTAACGAAATCGTGGCGTCGCTGGTTCCCGCGTAGGTCAGGATCTGCTCGATCTGATGGCAGCCGATGTCCACCAGGATGCCTCCATAGCGCCTGGGATCAAAGAACCACCCGGGCCTCGTCCTGACGCCTGCCCGGTGAGGGCCCCAGCCCATCACCTGGATGACGCGGCCGATGGCCCCGTCACGGATCAGCTTTTCAGCGTATACGGCCCCTTCCACATGGAGCCGCTCGCTGTAATACACAAGATACTTGCGCCCCGTTTCCGCGACGCGTCTGCGGATCTGGTCCACCTGCTCAAGGGTGATGCAGGGCGGTTTATCCGCGAAGAAATCCTTTCCGTGGTCAAACGCGCGCATGCCGATCCCCGCCCTGCTAAACGGGACGGCGGCGGACGCGACAAGCTTCACGTCCGGGTCTTCCATGACCTGCTCCTCGCTGACCGCCTTTTTCGCTTCCGGGAACTTCGCAAGGAAAGCCGCCGCCTTTTGTGCGTCGGGATCGTATACCCATCGGATGTCCGCGCCCGCTTCCGTCAGGCCGTTGCACATGCCGTAGATGTGGCCGTGGTCCAGCCCCACGACGCCGACCCCAAATTCGCCTTTTGTACAGACCGGGCGCGCCTTTCCGCTGGGCGCGTAGTTTTGTCCATCCGCTTTCTGGACCATCTCTTTGCACCGATTCCTTTCTGTCTGCGCGCGCCGCCGCGGCCTGGCCGCTTCGCGCGGGATCAGGTGAGGGAGGGCAGCAGCGTGACCAGCTGCGGCACGAACACGATGATCAGCGTGGCCAGCAGGATCACGACGATATAGGGGGTGAGCGCCTTGACGCTCTTTTCCAGAGGCAGGCGGGCGATGCCGCAGCTAATGAACAGGAAGGTGCCCACGGGCGGGGTGATGGCGCCGATTTGCATCACGATCACCATCAGCACGCCGTAGTGGATGGGACTGAAACCAAGGGCGTTTCCGCAGGCCAGCACGGTGGAGGCAAACATGGCGATCAGGACCGTCGGATCCAGAAAGCAGCCCAGGACCAGCAGGACCAGCATCAGGAAGCCTGTGGCCAAATAGCGGTTTTGCAGCACGTTGACCGCAAAGCCAAGCACCTCGTTTTGAAAACGCAGCCGGACCAGGATCTGGCTCAGCGCCCCCGCACCGGCGATGGTGATCATCACGACGGCGGTGGTGACCGCGGACTCCAGCAGGATCCCGGGAAGGTCTCTCACCCTGAGCTGCCTGGATACGAAGTACCCGTACAGCAGGCCGTACACGATCGCCAGCACGCCGCTTTCCGTGGGGGTCACGATGCCAAACACGATGCCAAACAGGATGATCAGCGGCATGACCAGCGCGCCGAGGGAACTCCAGAAAGCCTTGACGAGGCGCCTGAAGGAAAACTTCTCCAGGGCGAACCGGTAGCCCCGGCGGCGGTAGGCGACTGAGTTGACCCCCATCTGCAGCAGGGCGATGATGACGCCCGGCAGCAGGCCGCCCAGAAACAGGCTGCCGACCGGGACCTCCGTATAAAACGAATACATGATCATGGCGATGGAGGGCGGGATGATGGGGCTGAGCATGGAAGAGCCCGCCGTGACGGCGACGGCGTAATCCTTGTCATAACCCTGCCTTTCCATCGCGGGGATCAGCATACCCCCGATGGCGGAAGCATCCGCCGCGCCGCTGCCCTGGATGCTGCCAAAGAGCATGGAGGTCAATATGTTCACATGACCAAGGCCGCCCTTGAGCTGCCCCACGCAGGCCGAGGCGAAGGACACCAACTTGTCGGTGATCCTGCTCTTCATCATGATATTCCCGGCCACGATGAAAAAGGGGATCGCCATCAGCGAAAAGGAATTGACCGAGCCGAACATCTTGATGACCACCATGTCCAGGGGCATGCCCATGGCGATGGTGAAGATCGCGGCGGTGATGATGATGGACAGGTAAATGGGGAAGCCCAGGAAAATGAACGCAAGCAGTACCGCGAAGACCAGCGCGACTTCAAGCATGGCGGGTTCCCCCGTTTCCCTGCGGCGGCGCCGCTTCAAAGGGCGGCGGGACCGCCGCTTCTGCCTCCCGCCTGTCGTGGCCAAAGGGGTGCCTGCCGTAGATGGCGATCAGCAGGTAGTCGAAAAACAGGAGGAGGCTGCCCGTGGGGATCGCCGCGTAGAACCACGCCAGGGAGATGGGCAGGTTTTGCAGCATGGTCGGTACATTGGCGATGGTGCGCGAAATGCCGTATCGCACCAGCAGGCCCAGCATGACCAGCACGAACACCGTGGCGACACGTTTGACGATATTCAAAGCTCTTTTGGGCACAAGTTTCCCCATGAAGTAATCAACGCTCAGGTGGGAGGACTCGCGCACCCCGACGCTGGCCGCCAGGAAGGACACCCAGATGCTGCTCAGGCGCACGATTTCGTCACCCCAGGCAAAAGGTTTGATGGAAGCAGAAGTAAAATACCGCAAAATGATCTGCACGACGCACAGCAGAATGATGGATGACAGCAGCGTGACGATGGCAACCGCGCGCGCGCCGTTGTACACGCGGTAGCATTTTTTGAGCATGACCGGCACCTTTCTCATCCCGGAAGGCCAGAGGTTTCGAAAAGTTACCCGCCCGGCGACGGGCGGGTAACAGGGAACGGGCAGGCGATTACTCGATGGCCATCATGGCGTCGATGAAGGTCGACCAGTTTTCTCCCTTGGCGCGGTACTCCTCCAGCATGGAGGAGCAGGCGGCCACCCATTTGTCCGTGTCAGTGGGTTCGTGCACTGTGACGCCGGCCGCTATCATAGCATCCAGAGCGGCGACCTGGTCGATGTCGTCGATTTCCGCCTGGTAGGCGGCGGCTTCGACAGCGCACTCCTTCACGACGGCCTGCAGGTCTTCGGGCAGCGCGCTGAACCATTTCTCGTTGAAGAAATAGTATACGCAGGCGATGATGTGGTTGGTGATGGTGAGGTTCTTGGCGTTGTCCTCAAACTTCATGGAGTGGATCATGGAGGGGGACGCTTCCATGCCGTCGATGGTCTTGTTCTGCAGGGAGGTATAGATCTCGTTCCAGTCCATGGTGGTGCCGGCCGCCCCCAGGCTGTTGAACATGCTGATGTACATGGGGTTCGGGCCGCGCATCTTGAGGTTTTGCAGGTCTTCCAGCTTTGTCACGGGATCGACGGTCAGCATGTGGCGCGCGCCCATGCTTTGGCCGGCCATCGCGATGAACCCAAACGGCTGCACGCGGGCGGTGACCTCAGCCTCCATGCCCAGGAGCATGCGGCGGTACTGGGCATTGTCCTTGAACAGGTAGGGGAACTCGAAGAGCTGAAACTCGGGCACCCATACACCCGGGCCTGTGCCAGGGGCCGATACGACCATTTCCAGCGTGCCCAGCTGGGCCATTTCGACCTGTTCGGCCTGGCTGCCCAGCTCGCTGCCAAAGTTGCAGACCGCCTCGATGCGGTCGCCCGCCTTCTCGTTGACCAGATCCACGAACTTCTGCAGCGCGCGGCCCACCGTGCCGGTGGCGGCCAGGTTGGTGGATGTGCGCAGCTGATACTCCGCTGCCAGAGAGGTCACCGCGGTCAGGACCATCAGGCAGACCAAGGCCAGAGCAACGGTTTTCTTCATGGGGGTCCTCCTTTTTTCTTGATTATCAACATCCGCGGCTTGCGCGCGGACGCCGATCCCGTCTGTTGCACTTGATATACCGCGATTATATCGGCGCGCCTTTGCTGCGTCAAGGGGGCGGCGGCGGAAAGCATTCTCAAGCCGGTTCGGTCGATTCCAGAAGCGCGCGCATGCCTGCGCCTGCCTGCGACCAATATGTATGGAGGATTTTCATCTCATCCCCGATGCAGAAATGCCTGACCCCCAGGTCCGCATATCGTTTCGCGTCGTCTACGGAGTAGATCTCGCATCTGGGGTGCACTTGTCCTTTGCGCGCCGCTTCGATCATCCGGTTTTCGGTTTGCATCAGCTCGTCGCGGTGGTCCGCCATGTCCCAGCCCCTGCTCAGGGAGTAATCGGAGGGGCCGAACTGGACCATGTCCACGCCGGGGATCGCGCAGATCTCGTCGATGTTGTCCATGGCTTCCTGCTTTTCGATCATCACGGCGATCACGGCGCCGCGGAGCATCCGGGCGTACTCCTTCTGGCTGCCATAGGGCTGATACCCGCTCCAGCGGCTGTTGGGATAGCCGAAGCGCCCGCAGTCCTCCGGGCAGTCCGGTTTCAGCACGCGCAGGGATTCCCGCACTTCGTCAGGCGTTTTGTGATCGGTCAGAAGAACGGATTGGAAGCCGAAAGACAGGGCTTTCTGGGCAACGTACGCACGGTTCTGAAAATCTACCTTGATCATGGTCCCCATGCCATGGAGTTCCGCGGCTCGGGCCATATGTTCAAAATCCGCCAGGGAGTACGGCGCGTATTCGCCGACAAACTCCACGTAATCGTATTTGCCCGTGGCGCCGATGACCTCGATGATCGTCGGCCAGGTGCTTTCAACCCGCGTTGCGACCGAAGGAAGTCCATTGTCCAGAAGGCGTCTGATCCTGTTCTCCTTCACGTCAGCGTTCCTCCCTGTTTTCTGGTCTTCACATTCTATTCGCCGCCAGACGTCTTGTCGAATAGGAGCGAAGGCCCCGCCCTTGCCTTGACAGGGTCATTTTGGGCATGCACAATGGGCGCGTTGCGGCGGAGGGAAGACGGATGGCGGCGATGTCACCGGGAAAGTATGACCTGACGCAGGGCGGGATCATGAAAAAGCTGCTGCTGGTCGTGGTGCCGATCATGAGCACGCAGCTGCTGCAGATGACATACAACTTGACCGACATGTTTTGGCTTGGGCGCATGGAACAGTCGGTGATGGCGGTCGCGGCCAGCGGGCTGGCGGGGATGTTCCTGTGGCTGGGCATGGCGCTGATGATGATCGGCCGCATGGGTTCCGAGATCGGCACCTCCCAGAACCTGGGGCGCGGAGACGCCGACGCCGCGCGGGACTATGCGCAGGATGCGGCCCGGATCGCGCTGATCCTCGGGCTTTTCTACGGCTCCGCCCTGGCTGTGTTCGCGGGGCCGCTCGTCAGACTGCTGCAGGTGAGCGACCCGTTCGTCTTCAGCAACGCCCGTACCTACCTGCGCATCGTGGGGGCGGGGATCCCTCTGGCGTATGTGTCCGCCGCCATCACCGGCGCGTTCAACGGCTCGGGGAACTCGCGGCGGAGCTTCTGGGCCAACGCCGCGGGGCTTATGGTCAACATGGCGCTCGACCCGCTGATGATCCTCGTTTGGGGCTGGGGCGTAGCGGGAGCGGCGATTGCCACCGTGATCGCCCAGGGCGTCGTCTGCGCGCTGTTCATATGGTCCGTGAAGCGCCATCCGCACAGGCCCTTCAGGCGTTTTCTCCTGCTGGGCCGGATGGGGCGCGTCAGGGTTCGTCAGATCCTGCGCTGGAGTCTCCCGGTGGCGGTGGAAAGCGGCGCATTCACGATGCTCGCGATGGTGGTGACGGGCATGGCGTCCGCCTGGTACGGCGAAACGGCCGTCGCCGTGCAGCGCGTGGGCAGCCAGATCGAATCGCTCTCCTGGCTTATCGGCGGCGGCTTCGCTTCGGCGGTCACGGCGTTCGTCGGACAAAACTACGGCGCGCGCAAGTGGGCGCGCATCCGGCGGGGATACCGTGTCGCGCTGGGATTCCTGCTGGCTTGGGAAACGGTGGTCATGCTGCTTCTCGTGTTCTGCGGACGGTTCTTTTTCTCCCTTTTCCTGCGCGAGCCTGTGGAAATCCTGGACATGGGCGCGACCTATCTGCGCATCCTCGCAGGCTGCAGCCTGTTTATGGCGCTTGAAGGCGCCTGCTCCGGGACCTTCCGTGGCATGGGAAAAACGCTGCCCCCAAGCATCTGCAGCATTGCATCAAATCTGGTCCGCCCGCTTCTGTGCTGGCTGTTCGCCAAATGGCTGGGCATAAACGGGCTATGGCTGGGGATCACGGTCTCCGCGGCGCTTCGCGGCACGCTGATGTTTATCTGGTATACGCTGCACGAGCGCCGCCTGCCCCACTTGGACGCGCGCGAACAGGCCGCCGCGGCGCCGCTGCCTGCCTGAGAGGCAAAAGCCGGGAAGAAGAGGCCGGGACAGGGGAAGATCCACTGAAGCGTCCCTTAAGGATTCCGATCCTGTTTCTGGGGCACGGGTTGCTCGTGAACGCCCTGGATTACAACGCCTGGACGAAAGCTTGGCGCGGACTGGGCCGGGGGCTCCCGCGGCTTCGGGCCATCCTGTGCCTGTCCGAGCGCTATGCCGGGCGCGGGAGCTTTGTAACCGTCGCGGAACGGCTGGAAACCATCCGTGATTTTTTACGCGTTCCCGCCGGAGCTGTATGCCCTGCGCTACCCCGCGCCCGGCAGCCCGGAGCTCGCCGAGCGCGTGTAGGAACTGCTGCCGGAAACGAAGCCCGGCCCCGGCCGGGGCTGGGGCCTGTCACTCAAACCTGAGCAACAGATGGATCTTGGCGCAGGCTGCAGCCCCTGCGGACGGAAGGCATACTGATCCTGGGCAGCGGGAACGCGGTGCACAACCTGAGGCTGATGGACCCGTTCCGGACCGGTCCCTTCCCATGGGCAAGGATCTTTGGCGAGGCGGTCAACAGCCTGGTGCTCAGCGGGGAGTACGGGACACTGTCAGGGTTCGCGTCCCTGCCCGGCGCCGGCCTCGCAGCGCCGGGCACCGAGCATTTCGTCCCGCTCCTCTACACTCTGGGCGCCGCCGACGAGCGGGACCGGCCCCGTGTCCTCAACCACGACTATATTTTTGGCAGCCTTTTGATAACGGCCTGTCTGTTGGAGGATTGAGCGATGAGCGAAACAGACGGAGAGTTCGGGCGCTGTGCCCAAATACTGCGCAATTTCCTGGACGGGGAAAGACGGTTCAAACAGCTGCCGGCCAGGCAGAAGATGAAAATGTGCGCGTATTGCTGGCTGGCTTTGCAGCTTGACGGAGACCATACCTATACCGAGCCTGAACTGAATGGCGCCATCGGCAGGCGCGTGGCTTGCAGCGCCCCGGCCACACTGCGCCGCGAACTGGTCGATTTTGGCTTCACGCAACGGAAGCCGGATGGGTCCGCGTATTGGCTAGTGGAGAGTGGCCAGTGGACAGGGAATAGGGAAGCCCCGGCCACCACTTCCATCCACACGAGCAGCCTGGCGCAGCCGGAACGAAGGTAGGTTCAGATTCTGACGCAGTCAAAGCCCAGGCTTTCGGCGAAGGCCTCGATTTCCATCGAATAGTCGCCCGTACCGAGCGCCGTATGATGACCCGGGCCCTGCCTGCACCAGTTTTCAAAAAACTCGCCGATGGGAATCTGAAGCTTTACACGGCAGTTTGGATTGCCGATGTTCAGGATATCCCCCGGGATGACGCGCCCGACAGTATAGATCAGCTTGTAGGTCCTGTCCGTGCCGAACTGCGTGAGGTTCAGCAGGGTGCAAGGCCCTTCCTTCATCCTGAAATCGATTCCGAGGCCTTCGCCCGTCTTCCCGTGGTGGATGGGAAGGTTCTGAAGCTTCGGCCTGCTGCTGGCCACACTGACGTTGCTGGGACCGTCATGCCCCACGATGATAAAGTCTTCGTCATAGTCGCAGGAGAAAAACTCCAGGAACATCCCGCCACCGCCAAGCAGGTTCAGGATCTTCATCGCCATCGCGGTCTTGATGTCGCCTTCGGTGACCCCGGGAATCCCCAGTGCGGCCAACCGTGAAACGGCCAGCGTGGACTGGGCACGCAGTTCTGTCATGTACTCCTTTTCGCCCCACCAGTAATAACCGAAGGCGTCGATGCCATGCTTGCGGATGATTTTGTCAAACGCGACTGCGATCTTCGCGGATTCGCGCATATGCGCGTTTGTGACTGTCTCGTCGACATCATAGAACCCGCGGAACTGCCGGAACATGTCCTCCAGCTGTTCGTCCGTCACCCGCTTGTAGGCCTCTTCGACTTCTTCCACTTCGGGCCGGCACAGCAGCTGCCCGGTCGTCTTCAGGACCCGGTGCTCATCTGTCGGCATGTCGGTCATGTTGGTGTAGGTGTTTCCGATCACCGCGAACCGGCATCTGGAAAAGGCTTTCGCAGCCGCCGCGCCGGCGCACGCGCGCTCGATCTCCGTCCAGAACCGCGGATCGCGGAAGTGTCCTGAAATGACGTGGAAGTCTCTTCCGAGCGTCACGAGCGTGCCCGAGTATTCCGGCACGCAGCAGGTGCCTTCGTGGTGCAGGTACGTTTCGGTGTCTGCCGATTTATAGTCGTACGACGAATCCTCGTGCGCATTGAGGATCCGTATCGGGACTTTGAGCGCCCTGACCGCTGGGACGATCATCATGCCTGTCGTATAGCCGAAGGGGAAAATGATCAGGATGTCGACATCGCCTGAGGCCAGCACCTTCGAGGCTTCCACCGCGCTTTCATAGGTGTCGACAAGCCCTGGGCTGATCACTTCGGCGAACTCTTCCAGGTGACGGAGCAGGTTTTCGTACATCTGCGTGCCCCTGTTCTTCAGGTTCGGAAACTGGCCCCAGTAAATCTTGTGGCCGGTGGGCAGGAGGCCGATCCGCGGCCTGACTTTCGTTTCATTCACTGCCATTCCCTCCAAAATACTCACTTGCCGGCCGTGGCAAGGAGCCTGACCGCGTTTTCCCTCAGGATCAGCCTTTTTTCATCCGCGCCGATCCTTGCCCCCAGCACGCATCCAAGCTGAAAGCGATGGGACTGCATGGGGGCGTCCGTGCCGAAAACGACTTTTTCCGCGCCGGCTTTTTGGACCATTTTCTCAATAACGCCGTTCAGCCTGGACGTATCGCACAGATCCAGGTACGCGTTGCTGTACTGGCAGGCGATGTCGATCGCGAGGTCCACCTGCCCCTGGCAGGAGTGCCCCATGAGAAAGCTGATGTGCGGGTACCTGTCAAGGATGGCGATCACCTTGTCCGCGGAATTGCAGCTTTCACCGTTCATGGAGATGCCCCAGGTATGGGAAAGGACCAGCATCCGCCTCTTGTCCGCGTATTCAAACACCGGTCTGTACAAACTGTCCGTCAGCGCCGTCCTGTGATAGTCGGGCAGGAATTTGAGCCCGGCGTACCCGGGATGTTCCGTGAAAGAGCGTCCGATGTCCGCCGTATCGATGCCAAGCTGCGGGTTGACCGCGTAATAGCCCCTGATCCTGCCGGGGTGTTTCGTCATGGCGGCGGTGATCTGCTCACGCCTGCTGGACCCGTCCATCAGGTCCTCAACTGGAGAAGACACGATGCATTCAATGCCGACTTCGTCCATGAACCGGACCATACTGTCCGCGTCATGCTCCGGATAATACAGGCAGTACTCGCAGCCCATGTGTGTATGCATGTCGATGACGCGGTAATCGATGCGGTATTCGATCATAGCTTCACCTCGGAAAGCAGCCTTTCAATATTTCCGTGCGCGATGTTTTCCTTGTCGCCGTCGGAGATGTTGGCGGTCAGCAGGCTGTAGACGCTGCCAGACATGTTGTTGGTGGGAAAGTTCGTTCCAAACAGCATCCGTTCGCTGCCGTAGTACCCGCATACCTCTTCATATCCGCGCAGCATGCTGAAGTCGCCCGTCTCAAAGTACAGGTTGGGGTACCGCCTGAGCAGGGGGTAGACATAGCGCGCGCTTGGCCACCAGC
>CAZLYF010000046.1:0-7976 GCA_964563725.1 uncultured Oscillospiraceae bacterium | reverse complement strand
ATGACGGTCAGGTCCGGGAACTCCCTGAGGACGTCGTAGATGTACCCGTACCCATCCTTCGGCGTCAGGTACAGCGGAATCTTCAGATCGCTGATCAGGCTCAGCTGGTCTCCCATGGTGACGTCGCAGAGAATATAGCGGTTCATCTCCGGAAACGCGTGCAGTGTACGCACGCCGTGCGCCGTCATGTCGTCAAAGAAGCGGTTCGTGTCAAAGATTCGGTCGGTCACGGAGGGTAGGATGGTCCAGGAAGGGCTCAGCCTGTCCGCCAATCCGGATATTTCCTTTAGGATCTTTTCGTTGCCGGAGACGGGGTCGTATTCGTACATGGACCGGTGCCATACGTTCGCTTTGCTGATCCCGTGATAGTCCATATACGCGATCAGTTCGCCGGCGTTGCGCGCGACGCTTACTTTTTCCAGAACGACGAAGCGTTCGTGATTGACGCACTCGTGATTGACCATATCGTTGCCGAAACTGGCGTTCGCGTCGTAAAAAAACAAGGGCACTGCCTCCTTCGCCTGATGCGCCGCGTCTTCTCAGTACGCCGAATTCCTTCGCCTGTTTTTCAGGATGTCCAGCGTGACCGCAAAGATCAGCACGGCGCCGATGATGACGTCCTGCCAATAGGAGTTGATATCCAGCATGATCATGCCGTTGTTCAGGGTGCCCAGCATGAGCGCGCCGATGATCCCGCCCACGATGGACCCCTTTCCGCCGCTCAGGCTGATCCCGCCGAGGACGCAGGCTGATATCGTCTGAAAGTTGAGGTTGACTGCCGCGGAAGGCAACGCGGCCCCGAGCTGGCCGGTATATACGATCGTCGCGATACCCACCATGGCTCCGTGGATCACAAACAGGAGCAAAGTCTTGCGTTTGACGTTGATCCCGCTCAGGTAGGCAACCTTGATGTTGCCGCCAATCACCATGACCGTCCTGCCGAAGGTCGTTCGGTTCGTGACCCATACGAAGAAAATGATCATCACCAGCAGCAGCAGCACGGCGTTTGGCACGCCCAGCGTGAAGGACCTGCCGACGAACTTGAGGACATTGGACGTGACGGTGATGGAACGCGCGTTTGTCAACAGATAGGCGAAGCCCCGGAACATCTGCATGCCCGCAAGCGTGGCAATGAACGGGCTCAGGCCCACGTACGCGATCATGATGCCGTTGTATACGCCTGTCAGCACCGTGACCGCCATGCAGGCGAGCATAGCCAGCCATACGCTGTAACCTGCCCGCATCATGACCCCGATGATGCAGGACCCGAGGGCCATGACGGCCCCGGCGGAGAAGTCGATTTTTCCCGCGGCCAGGACCAGCGTCGTTGTGCAGGACAACAGGCCGATGATCGAAGCGTACAGGAAAATATTCATAAAGTTGCTGAACGACAGGAAATACTGGGACGTAACGGAAAAGAATACGCTCATGAGCACGTACGCGAAAATCAGGGGCAGAAAATCAAGCCCTCTGATCTTTTCCCAGAGCTTTGACAGGTTGCTGTTCCCGCTCATTGGTTCCCGGTTCCTCCTATCGCCGCGGAGACGATCCCGATCTGCGTGATTTCGTCCTGGTCAAATAACTTTTGCTGCCTACCCTCATGCATGACGAGGATCCGGTCCGACATGGATAGCAGCTCAGGCATTTCAGACGTGATCATGATGATGGAAACGCCCTGTTCGGTCAATTCATTCAGCAGCCTGTAGATTTCGGACTTTGCGCCGACATCGATGCCGCGTGTCGGGTCGTTGAGGATGATGATTTTCGGGTCGGTTTCAAGCCACTTCGCCAGCACGACCTTCTGCTGGTTGCCTCCGCTGAGGGATTCGGCGCGCGTAAAGATCCCCGGGGTCTTTATCTTTAGGAGCTTGATCCATTTCTCGGAAATCTGCCTTTCTTTCCGGTAATTGATCAGGCTGCCCTGTTTTCCAGTCTGGTAGGAAGGCGTCATGACATTGCTGCACAAGCTGTGTATCAGCACCAGGCCCTCGACTTTCCTGTCGCTTGGAAGGAAAGAGATCCCATGACGGATCCTTTCCCGCGGGCTGTTGACGCGGAGGTCTTCGTCACCGATCCTGATGGCCGCGACTGCCTTTGGATCGCAGCCGAACAGGGCTTCGCCAAGCTCCAGATGCCCGGACCCCATCAAGCCGTACACCCCGAGGATCTCTCCTTTCCGCAGGGAAAAATGCACGTCCCGGAGACACCTTGACTCGAGCTTTTCGACGAACAGAAGGGGTTCTCCCGGCTTGTTCGTCTTCTTCGGGTACATGTCGGTGATCCTGCGGCCAACCATCAGTGAAACCAGTTCGTCTTTATCAACGTCCGAGACCCGGCGCTCGGCGACCGCCTGGCCGTCGCGCAACACAACGACGCGGTCGGCGATCTGCATGATTTCTTCGATTTTGTGGGTGATCATGACGATGCTGACGCCACGCGCGCGCAGGTTCATGATGCACTTGAGAAGGGTATCAATTTCCTTGCTGTTCAGGGCTGAGGTAGGCTCGTCAAGGATCAGGATCCGGGCGTCTTCATGGATCGCGCGGGCAATTTCGACCTGCTGCCTTTCCGCGACGGAAAGCAGGCCGATCGGCCGCTTCGGATCCAGCTTCAAGGCAATTTCATCCATCGCTTCCCGCGCGTAGCGGTAAACGTCCTTCCAGCGGACGACCCGCCTCTTCCTGTCGCCGTAATGGTTCACATACAGGTTTTCCGCCACCGACAGCAGGGGAAGGTACGTCAGCTCCTGGTGCACGACGCTGATCCCTCTGGTTTTCGCGTCCGCGGGGCTTTCAAAGGCGACGCTCTTCTCATCGATGCGGATCGTTCCCTTGTCCGGCACATACACGCCGGAAAGGATCTTGATCAGCGTCGATTTGCCTGCCCCATTTTCGCCCAGGAGGGCCAGCACTTCGCCCTCATAGATTGACAGTGAAACGTCGTCCAGCGCCTTTACGCCCGGGAACTGCTTGGTGATATGGTCCATCCGGAGGATTTCCTGCTTTTCCAATCCGTTCTCTCCAATCCGGGCGCTGGTAGGTCTGCCCGCGGCAGGCCGAGGCATACCTGCCGCGGGCAGCGCGCGTTGGGTGGGGCGGCTGCCAGCTGCCTCCGGCTTACTCGAACTCCTCCGGGAAGAATTCCTGGACGTTCGAGCGATCGATGATGTAGTGCGTCGGATAGTAGTAATCCTTGACTTCCTTGCCCGCGATCATGTCGTCGATGATCGCCATGCAATAGTTGCCGTAGTTCTTGAAATCATAGACGAGGGTCGCGGCGTAGACTTCCCACGCCGGCGCTTCGGGCGTCGCTTTCAGATACTCGAAATAGTCGTACTCACCCTGGCTGACCATCAGGCAATCCGTTTCGCGGCCCGCGGTCTCAATCGCTGCCTGCGCCCCGATTCTGTACGTGGAGTGCGCGGGCGCGACCGCGATCTTCTTGAAGTTCGGGTGCGCCGCAAGGAAATTCGCCGCGACTTCCTGCGCTTCGGTGGGGTCCTGGCCGCCGTCGATATAGAAGATCTTTTCGTCCGCGAAGTCGGGGAAGATCTCCTTGAACCCGTCGACCACGTTGTCGGTACGCGCCAGCACGGTCTCGCCGGAAATCGAGTCTTCAATGATCAGGAGGCATTCCGCTTCTCCCCATTTTGCCTTGACCTGTTCGCCGAGGTACTTGCCTACGATGGGTCCGACGTTGAAGTTGTCCGCGCCGAAGTAGACGGCGCCGGGATGCTCGATGTCGACGGCGATCACGGGAATCTTTGCGGCGTTCATCTTCTCCATGATCGTGGGCGCGACGGAGATGTCCACGTTGAATTCGATGAAGTAGTCGATGCCCCGAAGCAGCATCGCGTCGGCGTTGCTTACTGCCGTCTGCCCGTCCAGCTTGTTGTTCATGTAGATCAGGTCCCAGCCGCGTTCAGCGGCAGCCGCTTCCATGTTTCCCTTGATCTTGTAGTGCTGCTCCGCGGTTTCGGCAATGTTGCAGAAACCGACGGTGATGGCCGAAGCGCTCGAGGCGAACGCCACCAGACCCACCAGTAGAAGTGCGAGCAGGATCCGTTTCGGGTTTCTCATCTGACTGTCCTCCTTGCAAAATTACACATCCCCGGCCGCCTCCAGCCGGCGATGGGTATTCAATCGGCGTCCCCAAACAGGAAAAGACGCGGATTTATATGGGTGATCTGCCTGATATCCTCCTTTTTCATCCCTTCCATCCTCATCATCGGGATGAAATTCGTGAACAGGTGGTCATACCCCCAGCCTCCATACCTGCGCAGGGAAGCCTTGAGGCAAAGGTCGTTGGCGACAAGCAGCTGCCCGGCGTATCCCGTCTCTGCCAGACGCCTGAGCATGCCTGCCCTCGCGACGTCCGTTTCAAAGGGACCGCCGGAAAAGGCGCCTTCACGGCTTTCGAAGTAGAATTCCTTGCCGATATTGTCAAACTCGACAAAGACGCCTCTGTCAAGGACAAGCCTCAGATACTCGATGTCAAAGGACACGTCCATATGGCATACGCAGATCCTGCGCGGGCGGACCCCGCATGACAGCAGGAGGTCGACCGCCTCCAGGCCTGCCCTGCTCCAGGGATAGGTGTGGACATAGACGGGAAGGTCTTTCTCCGCGCCGACTTTGCCGGCAGCGCACAGCGACGTCCTTTCAATCGGATGGATCACCTCACTTGTCCCGATCTCGCCGATGACGCCTGCCCGGATACCGGTCCCTTCGATGCCGTTTTCGATTTCGTCCCTCATGCAGTCGGCCAGTTCGTCCACACTGTAGTCCAAATACGGCCTGATCCGGGAATCGTGCACAAACAGCCCGCAGCCTGCGACGATATTCATCCCGGTGGCATCGCTGATCTGCCTGAGCTTGCGCACGTCGCGCCCCAGGCCGACGGAAGTGAGTTCGACCAGGAGGTTGCAGCCGCAGGCCTGCACGTGCCTGACTTCGTCCGCAGCGGCGCCGATGTCGTCGAGCACGAGATTCGTTCGGACGAGATATGGATTTCGCCGCAATACCCCGAGGTTCTCCATCCTGACATCGGAATGGAACAGCTGCTGTTCAGCCTCAGTCCGCGGCTGGACCGCCTCGTGCGTCATGTCGAGGATCAGGTGCTCGTGAACGCAGATCTCTCCGACGTCGTCTGCCCGAACGCTCCCGCTTACGGTTTGGATCGAACGCATAAGATCCTCCCGGACTCGCTTAGGTTGTCTCGCCCGCGACGACCGCGGGCTGTAGGGTGATCGTCCTGGGCTCGCATTTCGTCTCGATGCGGTCTATCAGCATTTTTGCGGCCTCACGCCCCATCTCGTAGCGCGGCTGGGCGACGGTGGTGATGTAGGGGTGCAGCAGCCGGCAGATATCCAGCCCGTCGTGACCGATGACGGCGATGTCACCAGGCACCCGTATCCCGTGTTCCTGCAGCTCGTTCAATATGGCGATGGCCATGATGTCGTTTTCGCAGTACAGCGCCGTCGGCCTTTCGGGATCCGCCAGGATCCCCCTGACGATCTGTTTTGAGCAGCCGATGGCCAGTTCGATCCTGCCGTTGCTCTGATACAACCTGGCCGGAGGCAGGCTAAGGCTGGCCATGGCGTCCCGGAAGCCGGCGGTGCGCTGCTTCCACAGGTTGAACTGGAACGTGTCTTCGTAGGCGATGTCCTGACCCTCAGGGCGCCCGAGGACGCCGTGCACGCAGCCGATCTTCCTGTGCCCTCTCGATACCAGGTGCTCGACAGCCATGACCGCGCCGCCGTAATTGTTGGTGTTGACGCTGCTTACGCCCGGGATATCCTCTTCATTGTCCATCAGCACGCATTGCGTTCCGTGGCTTTGGATGAGCCTGACCTGCTCGGGCTTGAGGGCCAGGTGGTGCAGGATCACCCCTCCGATTAGGAAGTCGCGGAACATGTTGATGTAGTCCTGTTCCCGGCTTGTCGAATGGGTGTCGCACATCATCGTGGTATAGTGGTTCCGGAACGCCACCGACTCAAGCCCCTGGCTGACAAGGTTATGGAAGGGGTCCGAGATGTTCACCATGACGTAGGCGATCGTGCGGTTCCTCCGCGTCGCAAGGGTCTTCGCCACCATGTTGGGCCGGTAATTGAGTTCCCTGATCGCGTCCTGGATAAGCAGCCGCGTTTCGGTCTTGACGTAGCCGCTCTGGTTGACCACGCGCGACACGGTCATCCTGGATACGCCCGCCAGCTTTGCCACATCAATGATCGTTGCCATTTCCGGACCTCCGCGGACGGGGGATGTCAGCCCTTCTTCAGCCAGTCCTCGAAATACCTGCGCATGAAGGGGAACAGCGTCTCAGCCCCGTTCTCGGTGATCACGAAGCCCTCCTCGATGCGGTTTGATCCGCCTTCGAGGCCGAACAGGCTAATGTCGGTATTGCAGGCCATGCCCACCTCAAAGGGATCGTCCGTCTCCTCATTGGGATAGGGGCTTTCTGCCTCAGCGCAGCCGATGCCATGAAGGGGGGGATATACGTCGTATTCCGAAAGGCCCGCGTCGCGGAAATGGTTCCTCACAGCCCTGACAAAGCCTTTCATGGGTTCACCGGCCTTCAGGTAGGGAAGCCCGGCGGCGCTCGCCTTGATGAGGACGTCCAGGACCCTGCGCGTTTTCTCGCTGTATCGGCCGACGGCGAAAGGGAGCTCGCACGTAGACACATAGCCCTCGTACTGCACCGCGAGAGCGCACATGATCATATCGCCGTCCTCAATGATTTTTTCTTCGGGACGTCCGACGATCCTCGCGGAACGATCGCCGGAACCGAATACCGTGAAGATAATGGCTTCCGCCCCCGCTTTCCGCGCCTCGCCTTCCGCGATCCCGGCCGCGTAGCGTTCGGTTTTCCCAATGATGTCGGCGTCCATCAGCTGCCTGAAACCGGCTTCGGCGATCCTGGCAGCCTCCCTGAGGCACGCGATCTCATTCGCCGACTTGATTTTCCTCAGAGAGATCAGGATGTCGTCGCTTTTCCTGATCTCACAGCCGAATGCCGTCTTGATCCTCTCCAGCAGGACGGCAGGCATGTCGTCCAGTCCCGCGATGCCTAATTTTTCAAGCTTGCCGGCGCTTCGCAGCCCGCCCGCGAGGGCCTTGAGGCTCGTATACTTCGCCAGCGGATAATCGATCGCGTCGGGAACAGTGACGCACAGGAAATCCGGCAGGAGGCGCACGTCCTCCCAAACGCTCATTTCCTTTGCTACCTGTTCGCCTTCAGGCGCGCACAGAACGGTCGGGGCCCCGCTTTTTCCCAGCAGCAGGGCGCCGCGCTCAAATATCGGCCAGTAATTCGAAACGTACCTCAGATTCTCTTTCCGGTATTCGTCGCCGTACACGAAGAACGCGTCAAGGTCCAGCTCGGACATCCTTGCCCGGATCTTCCCGATCCTTTCTGCAAATTCAGCCTTCGGAATGCGGATTCCGTTCATGGCCATCCTCCTCTGTCAATCGGAAAATCCCAGGGTCGCCAGGTAAGCCAGGTTCGGCTGCGAAATATCGCATCGGCCATACTGGACAACGACCTCCGCGTCGCTGCGGATACGCAGAGAGTACTGCATGTTCACCTTGAGGTCGACATCCTTGAACACCGTGCGGTCGTTTGTCCTGAAGGCGCTGATCCTTTGGGCGGGCGCGGTGTATCCGATGCCGAGGACTGGTTCCCGATCGGCAAAGAAGACGTCGATCAGGCAATGCGCGTCTGTCTCGCCGCAGTTGAGGATCATGATGCACTCGTGCCCCTCATAGTCGCACAGCCCGGGCTTTTCCGGGGGGCGGTATCCGTCGACGATATACCAGTTTTTCTTTCCCATCGTGAAAATCCCCTCTCAGGCAGTATGGTCATCAGCTCCCGGAAATGTGTTAGCGTTCACATATCCCATATACAGCGCAGCTTTGCCTGTCAGTTCGGTATTTGCCTCCGTCTGGAAAGTGTGAGCGTTCACATATCGGACAAAA
>CAZLYF010000045.1:0-19074 GCA_964563725.1 uncultured Oscillospiraceae bacterium | reverse complement strand
TACTGCTCAAAGCCCGCCATCCTCCAGATGATCCGTCAGGGAGAGGGCGGCAGCATCATCAACATCGGCTCCATCGTCGGCCTCACCCCGCTTCGCCTTCAGTGCGCGTTCACTGCCGCGAAGGCAGGGGTGTTCAACCTGACGAAGGCCATGGCGCTGGAACTTGCCGAGCACAACATACGCGTCAACGGGATCGCGCCCGGTTCCATCCTTTTCGAGGGCACGAGGGAGTTGTTCTACTCCGATCCCGTCAAGGCCGAGAAGATGACCTCGCACATCCCGCAAAAGCATCCTGGGGAGCCGGACGACATCGCCTCGATGACCTGCTATATGGCAAGCCGGGAGGCAAAATACATGACCGGCTCGATCGTGACGATCGACGGAGGCTGGATCTGCGGCTATACGCGGGATTTCTGAGGGGCGCCCCGCTGTCTGTGCAATACTGCCCGGCGCGGGAACGCGCGTACCGGCGGAAAGGGAGTGGATCTGATGAAGGCACTGGTGGCATACGCGCCTGGTGAACTGCGCCTGGTCGACGCGGAAAAGCCAAGGCCCGGTCCGAGGGAGGTGCTCGCGAGGGTCTCCCACTGCGGTGTCTGCGCGACGGACGTTTCCATCATGAAAGGGACTCTCAGGCTTGGCGAGGGGAACGAACCGGTCTACCCGGTCAGGCTGGGGCACGAATGGTCCGGCGTGGTCGAAGAACTGGGCAGCGAGACCTGGAGGCTGAAAAAGGGCGACCGGATCATCAGCGACACGTGTTACTCATGCGGCGAATGCGAAATGTGCCTCAGCGGCGAATACCAGAACTGCGAAAAGGGACGGGCGATCGGCACCATCAGGGATGCATGGCCGGGAGGCTTCGCGGAGTATATGGTGATGCCGGAACGGCTCGCGTTCCAGGTGCCGGACAATGTCGGGCTTGACGAAGCCGCCCTCGTGGAGCCCGCCAGCATCGGCCTGTACGGCTTGCTGCGTTCCCCGATGGGGCCCGGGAAAACGCTGCTGGTGCTTGGAACCGGCCCCATCGGCCTGGGCGGCATGGCGTGCGCGAGAGGAATGGGAAGCGGGAAAATCATCCTTGCCGGCCGAAAGGACAAAAAACTCGCGGTCGGGCAGGCGATGGGCGCAGACGTCGTGGTCAATACCCTCAGGGAGGATCTTTTCAGCGTTGTGATGAGGGAAACCGGGGGGAAAGGCGCGGACGTGATCCTTGAAACGACCGGGGACCCGGCGCTGTTCAACGATACCCTTTCGATGCTCAGGGCGAGCGGCACGCTTGTGATCCCGGCCTTTTACGAACAGTCGCTGGATCATGTGCTGCTTGACCGCCTCATCGTGCGCAACTGCACGCTGGTGGGGGCGGCAGGTACGCCGAACATGGGAAGGAAGATCCTTGACATGCTCGCCAACGGGCGCGCAAGCCTCAGGCCGATGATCACGGACCGCTTCCGCTTCGGCGAATTCAGGCAGGCTTTTGAAGCCTTCGACGCGCGCAACGATAGCCGCATCAAGATCATGGTGGACTTCTGAACCGGGAGGGATGAGAATGGGCAAGGGGATCGTGGTGTTCGGAAGCTTTGTGGTTGACCTCACAAGCAGGCAGAAAGGGCTGCCGAAGCCGGGACAGACCCTCCTGGGCAGCTCTTTCAGAATGGGAGCGGGCGGAAAGGGATCCAACCAGGCTGTCGCCGCCCACCGCGCGGGGGCTGAGGTCACGCTTGTGACAAAAGTGGGCAGCGACGTGTTCGCGGATGTCGCGCTTGGATTTTACCGGAACGAAGGCATGCGGACCGACTGCGTCCTGCGCGACCCCGTGAAGGAGACGGGCGTCGCCCTGATCATGGTCGACGAGGTGACAGCGCAGAACGAGATCGTCGTTGTCAGCGGCGCCTGCGGGAACATCACGCCCGAGGATGTCCGGCGCTGCAGGCCGCTGATCGAAAACGCCTCCATCCTGCTCCTTCAGCTTGAGATCAACTTCGACGCGCTCTACAGCGTGATCGACATGGCCCACCAGGCCGGCGTGACGGTGGTGCTCAACCCCGCGCCCGCGGCGGCGATCGAGGACGGAGCGTACGGAAAAATCGACATCATGACCCCCAACGAGACGGAAGCCCAGGTGCTGACCGGCGTCGAAATCAAAAACGGGGAAGACGCGAGGCGCGCCGCGGGCGTTTTCCACGCGCGGGGAACAAAAAAAGTCGTCATCACGCTGGGCGCGATGGGCGCGTTTGCGTCCGACGGAACGAGAGACGAACTGCTGCCCCGGCTCCCCGTGCAGGCGGTGGATACCACAGGAGCGGGCGACGCCTTCAACGGCGCCTTCGCGATGGCGCTCGCGGAAGGCTTTGACCTTTTTGATGCGACGCGCTACGGAAACGTCGCCGGAGCGCTGTCGGTGACCAGGCTGGGCACCGCGCCTTCCATGCCGTCGCGGCGGGAGATCGACGACCTGTTCGCACAGCACTATCGCCACAGATGAGAGGGAGAAAAATGGAAAAGAAACAATGGAAACTGGTCAATCCGGAGAACGTGAAGGCCTATGTCTGCGGACCCGAATACTCGTCCAAAATGCTCACTGGCGACGAGATGGCAGGGTTCCCGGTCATCAACATCAATGAAGGGACCCTTCAGCCGCGGACGCGCACAGGCGGAGGCGCCCACGAGGAGACCGAGATCTACTATGTGGTCAGCTGCGCAGAAAACACCTTTGTCTGGCTGGACGACGACTGCGTCCCCGCCAGGCCCGGGGACATCATCGTCATCCCGCCGCGCGTGCGCCACTGGATCGACAACACCCGGAGCGACAGCCCCTTTGTGCTTTTCACCTTCTGGCCCCGGCAGGAGCAGAACGAGATGTACCACATCAGGCAAAAGGCCTGGGGAAGCTGCGTGGCCGAACTGGATCCCGGGTATACCGAAAAGCGGCTGGCGATGAGGCAGGAGTGAACAGAAAGGTTCGCGTCGCCGTATTCGGCGACCTGCTTTATGACTGCTTTGTCTGGGCAGACCGTCTGCCCCGTGTCGGCGAGACCGTGACAGGGTTCAAAAACGGCTTTTTTGCGGGGGGAAAGGGCGGAAACCAGGCGGTCGCGGCCTCCAGGCTGGGGGCCGAAACAGTCATGCTTGGAAAGATCGGTGAGGACGCGCACGGGGAATTCCTGCGCGCGGGCCTGAAGGAGAACGGCGTGGACGGCGCCGGCGTCCTGACTGATCCTAAAATCCCCACGGGCACCTGCTGCGTGCACATCGACCGGCAGGGACGAAACGCCATCATTGTCGTCCCGCTGGCAAACGATGCCGTTTCATCCGCCGACATTGAGAAAATGCGCCCGTTCATCCTCCGGGCGGACGTCTTTCTCTGTCAGCTGCAGATGAATCTCGACGCTGTCGAGCGCTGCGTCGAGATCGCGCGGGAGGCGGGCGTGATGACCATCCTGAACCCCGCGCCGGCGAAGCCGGGCGCAGAAAAACTCTTTGACAAGGCGGATTACCTGACGCCAAACGAAACCGAGGCGGAATTTTTTTCCCGCAGGAGGCGCGGCAGGCAGCCGGTGACGGACTGGTGCAGGCTGGCCGCCGCCCGGCTAAAGGACCTGGGGGCGAAACGCGTCCTGATGACGCTTGGCGAGCACGGATCCTATTATTCCGGCGAGGGCGATGAGTTCCTGACCCCGCCCTTCAGCGTTGAAGCGGTGGACAGCACGGCGGCGGGGGACGCTTTCAACGCCGGTTTTGCCATCATGAGCGCCCGGGGTGAAACGCTTCGCGACGCGGCGCGTTTTGCGAACGCTGCCGGAGCGGTCGCCGCGACGAGGCACGGATCGCAGCCCTCGCTGCCGAGGCTCGCAGAGGTGGAGGCGCTCCTGTCGTCCGGCAGCCGCGCCGCAGAGGACTGACCCTGCGCAGATGAAAACGTGAATGGAGGCCAAATCCGCAATGGACGTCAGCAGATACCTGGATCACGCGGTACTTAAGCCCGGCATGACACGGCAGGAGGCGGAAAGCGCCATCAGGCAGGGCGTGGAATACGGAGTGCGCACCGTTTGCGTGCGGCCCTGTGATATCCCCCTGGCGCAGATTCTCAGCAGGGACACGCAGACCGGCGTCTGCTGCGTGCTGGATTTTCCCCATGGGACGGGGAGCGCAGAAGGCAAGGAAGCGCTTGCGCGGATCTATGTCGACCAGGGCGCCGCCGAAATCGACATGGTCATGAACTACGGCCTTGCCCTCAGCGGCATGTGGGACGCAGTGGAGGACGAGGTGGGCCGCGTTACCGGGCAGGCGCATCCCCACAAGGTGCTGGTCAAGGTCATTTTTGAGACCAGCGAATGGCCGCTTGAGATGATTTCGCGCGGCGTGGCCGCCTGCGCCGCTGCGGGGGCCGATTTTGTCAAGACGTCCACAGGGTTTTCCCAGTGCGGCGCGACGGACGGCGCGGTCCGGGAAATGCTCCGGGCAGCGGCGGGGAAGATCGGCGTCAAGGCTTCAGGCGGGATCAGAGACTATGCGGCGGCAAGGAAGTTCCTGAACATGGGCTGTACCCGGCTCGGGGTGGGCTACAGCTCGACGCCAGCGATCTGCTCGGGGAGCGGCGCCGGCGAATCATCCTATTGACTGAATATCGGCAGTACGGTGGAGGTGTCCGGTGGAAAACGTACAGGCAAAGCTTCAGGTCGAGGACCTGATCAGGAAAGCGCGCGCAGCACAGACGGCCATTGAGCCGTGTTCGCAGGAACAGGTCGACGCGGCCGTACGCGCGGTGGCGAAAGCCGTGTTCGACAACGCGGAAAAGCTTGCGAGAATGGCAGTGGATGAAACGCGGATGGGCGTCTATGAGGACAAGGTCAGGAAAAACCAGGGGAAGGCCCGCGTGATCTGGAACGACCTGAAAGGCAAAAAGAGCGTCGGGATCATTCGCGAAAGCCCGGAGGAAGGCATCACGGAGGTAGCCAAGCCCATGGGAGTCGTGGGGGCGGTCACCCCGACCACAAACCCCGTCGTCACTCCGATGTGCAACGCGATGTTCGCGCTCAAGGGCTGCAACGCCATCCTCATCTGCCCGCATCCGCGGGCAAAAGGCTGTTCAGCCGAGACCGTGCGCCTGATGCGGGCTGCGGTAGCCGGCCTGGGGTTTCCGGAGGATATCATCCAGGTCATCAGCGAACCGACGGTGGAACTGTCCGGCCTGGTCATGAAGCTTTGCGACGTCTGCATCTCCACCGGAGGGATGGGAATGGTCCGCGCCGCGTATTCCAGCGGGAAACCCGCTTTCGGCGTTGGCGCGGGCAATGTGCAATGCCTGATTGACGCGGACATGGACCCCAAACGGGTCGTGCCCATGGTCGTCGAGGGGCGCAGGTTCGACAACGGCATCATCTGCTCGGCGGAGCAGTCAGTCATCATGCCTGCGGATGAGCATGACAAAATCATCAGCGAGTTCGTTGCAAACGGCTGCCGCTACATCAGCGACCCGCGCGAAACGGACGCATTGCGGGAACTTCTCTTCCCCGATGGCGTGATGAACAAGGATTGCGTGGGCCAGCCTGCGGCAAAGGTCGCGGAAATGGCAGGCATCAGCGTCGCGCCGAACACCAGGGTCTTGATCGTCAAGGGCGGCGCCGGCGGCAGGGGCGACCTGTTCGCGAAGGAAAAGATGTGCCCTGTGCTCTCCGCGTACGCGTACGGCACCTGGGAGGAGGGCGTCGCCCTTGCGCTTGACAACCTTCAGGTCGAAGGGAAAGGCCACAGCGTCTGCATCCATTCCGACAACAGGAGCCACATCGAGTATGCGGCGGACAGGCTGCCTGTGAGCCGCTTCCTGATCGGCCAGATCTGCGCGACCTCCAACGGAGGGAGCTTCTTCAATTCGCTCGCGGCGACGACGACGCTGGGCTGCGGCAGCTGGGGAAACAACTCCATCAGCGAAAACCTCAGCTGGAAGCACCTCATCAACATCAGCCGGATCGCCTATGTCAAGCCGGGCAGCCGGATGCCCTCGGACGCGGAGATCTGGGGGTGAATGCGTGAAGCTCTTTGAGTATCAGGCGAAAGCCCTGTTCAGCAAGCACGGCATACCGACGGCCCGCCGCTGCGTCGTCCGCGACCCGGGCCAAGCGGAGGAAGCGGTCGCGGCAGCGGGGCTGCGCTATCCCGTCGTCGTCAAGGCCCAGGTGCAGACAGGAGGCCGAGGGAAGGCAGGCGGTATCCTTTTTGCCGAAAATCCCGCGCAGGCAAAGGCGTGCTGCGCGCGTCTCCTCGGCAGCAGCATTCTGGGGCATGAGGTCAGGAGGCTGCTGATCGAGGAGAAAATCAGCGCCGCGGCCGAGTGGTACCTCTCCATCGTTCTCGACCGCGCCCGGAAGTGCCCGATGATCATCTTTTCAAGTAGGGGCGGCGTCGACATCGAAGCGACCGTGAAAGAAGAGCCTGAGGCGGTCAGGAAGATCGCCGTGGACCCGCTGCTTGGCGTTGGCGCTTACATGGCCCGCTATCTCGCGTCGTCCTGCGGCCTGCCGGGGAACTGCCTTGAACAGCTCGACGCGCTGCTCAGGGGCCTGTTCGGGGCGTTTGGCGCCTGCGACGCGCTGCTGATGGAAATCAACCCCGTGGTCGTCGACAGCCTTGGCAATCTGACCGCCCTGGACGGCAAGGTGGAGATCGACGACAGCGCGCTTGGCCGACAGCCCGACATCCTTCGTTTCCGCGAAGAGATCCCCGAAGAAGCGCTTGTCAGGGAGGCGCGCGGCTACAATTTCCTCTACATCCCCATCGACGGCGAAGGCACGGTCGGCGTAATCTCCAACGGTTCGGGCATGCTGATGAGCTGCATCGACATGATCGCCGGGGAAGGCCTGAAGGTATGCGCGGGCCTGGACCTGGGCGGCGGGGCGACCGCAGACAGGATCTGCGAGGCCCTGCGCATCATGTTTTCGACGCCCGGCATCAGGGGAGCGCTGATCAACATCTTCGGCGGCATCACACGCTGCGACGAAGTGGCGGGCGGCGTGAAACAAGCGGTGGAGAAATATGGCCTGGACGGCCGCGTCATCATCATCCGCATGGAAGGGACCAACAAGGAGCAGGGCGTCATGATCATCCGTTCCTTGAAGGGGAACATCACGCTGGTGGACGGACTGCGCGAAAGCATGCTGGCGCTGAAGGAAGCGAGGCAAAGCCTGTGAGCATACTGATCGACTCGGACACAAGGCTGCTCGTGCAGGGCATCACGGGACGCGAGGGGAGTTTTCACACGGAGCAGATGCTGTCCTGCGGCACGCGGGTCGTCGGCGGCGTGACCCCCGGGAAGGGCGGGCAGGAGGTATGCGGCGTCCCTGTGTTCAATACGGTCCGCGAAGCGGTGGAGGCGACGGGGGCTAACGCTTCAGTCGTATTCGTGCCCGCCCTGCATACGAAGGCATCGGTGCTTGAAGCGCTTGAGGCGGGTCTCAGGCTGATTTTTACCATCGCCGAACATGTCCCCGTGCAGGACATGATGCTCTGCTATCACCACGCGCGCAAGCGGGCGGCCCGGCTGTTTGGCCCCAACTCCTTCGGCGTGATCTCTCCAGGCAAGTGCAAGGCGGGTTTCATGCCGCACAGGATCTTCATGCCCGGCAGCGTCGGGATCATGAGCCGCAGCGCGACAAACTGCTACGAAACGGTGTTCATGCTGACAAGAAACGGGATCGGCCAGTCCACCTGCGTCGGCAACGGAGGAGACATGATTCCCGGCTCCGCCTTCCTCGACGTCCTGCCGGATTTCAACGAGGATGACGAAACCAAGGCGCTGGTGCTCATCGGAGAGATAGGGGGCAACGAGGAGGAACTCGCGGCAGACTACATCAGGGAGCAGGTGAAAAAGCCGGTCGTCGCCATGATCGCCGGGAAGAACGCTCCCCGCGGCCGCAGCATGGGGCACGCGGGCGCCATCATCGCCGCCGATGGGACGGGCAGCGCGCAAAGCAAGGAAAAGGCTTTGCAGGGAGCCGGGGCGCTCATCGCCGAGAATACGCAGCATATCGTCGACATCGTGATCGAATGGGGGAGGCAGGGGTTGTTATGATTGACAGGGAAAGGGCCGGCAGGATCTACCAGACGATGTGCCGGATCCGCAGTTTCGAACAGAAGGCGCTCAGCCTCTTTGAGCAGAACAGGCTCAGGGGCTCGGTGCACCTCTACATCGGGCAGGAAGCCATGGCAGCCACGGTATGTTCCAGGCTGACGGACAGCGACTATATCACCAGCACCCACCGGGGACACGGCCACTGCATCGCCAAGGGCGGGGAGATGACGCTGGCGATGGCGGAGCTGATGGGAAAGGCGGGCGGCTACTGCAAAGGACGCAGCGGTTCCATGCACATCGCCGACTTCAATAAGGGCAACCTTGGGGCCAATGCCATCGTCGGAGGGGGGATCCCCATCGCCGTTGGGGCCGCCCTCTCCATCCGAATGCAGAAACTGGACCGCGTAGCCGTCGCCTTCTTTGGCGACGGAGCAAGCAACGAGGGGGTATTCCACGAATCGGCCAACCTTGCCGCCGTATGGAAACTTCCGGTCATCTTCGTATGCGAGAACAACGGCTTTGGCATCTCGGTCCCTGTCCGGCAGTCGACCTCCGTGGAAAACATCAGCGAACGGGCTGCCGCCTACGGCATTCCGGGCGAAACGGTCGACGGAAACGACGTGGACGCGATCGACGAGGCTTTCGGGCGGGCGCTCGCCCGCGCGAAGGAAGGCGCAGGCCCCTCGCTCATCGAAGGCAAGACCTGGCGCTGGCTGGGGCACTGGACCGGGGACCCGCTGGTATACCGGAGCCGCGAGGAAACCGAGGAGTGGAAGAAAAAGTGCCCGATCAAGAGATACCGGGAAAAATTGGCGGCGGCGGGAGTGTACACAGCCGCCGAGCTCGACGGGATCGAGCAATCGGCTCAGGCGCAGGCGGACGAAGCAGCGGATTTCGCACTTTCCAGTCCTGATCCGGACCCTGCAAGGGTCATGGACGACGTTTTTTTCGAGGGGGACGCGCAATGAGCACGAAAACCTATGCCATGACGATCCGGGACACCATCGCCGAGGAGATGCGCCGCGACGGAAGGGTCTTCGTGATGGGTGAGGACGTGGAAGTCCTCGGCGGGATATTCGGCTGTACCAGGGATCTTTACAAGGAGTTTGGCACGGAGAGGGTCAGGAACACGCCCATCAGCGAATCCGGGTTCATCGGGGCGGGCCTGGGAGCCGCGTGCGCCGGCATGCGGCCGATCGTCGAACTGATGTACATGGATTTCACGCTGGTCGCGATGGACCAGCTGATCAACCAGGTCGCCAAGACCCGCTACGTGTTCGGCGGCCGCGCAAAGATCCCGCTGGTGATCAGGGGCCAGCAGGGCATTGGCCGCGGGAACGCCGCGACGCATTCCCAAAGCCTCGAAACGGTCTTCATGCATTTTCCGGGCCTGAAAGTTGCCTGTCCCTCCACCCCTGCGGACGCGGCGGGACTGCTGAGGACGGCCATCCGCGACGACAACCCCGTGATGTTCTTTGAACACAAGGCGCTTTACGCCATGAAGGGGGAAGTGCCAGACGATCCCGAATACATGATCCCCTTCGGTCAGGCGGACATCAAGCGCGAAGGCAAGGATGTTTCAATCGTCGCGAACCTGCTGTACGTGCATCGCGCCCTGGAAGCCGCGGAAGCGCTGAAGGCGGAAGGGATTTCCGCCGAAGTGATCGATCCCAGGACGCTCGTGCCCCTTGACAGGGAAACCATCCTCGCATCCGTCAGGAAGACCGGGAGGCTTGTGATCGTCCACGAGGCGCACCGCAGCGCCGGCTGGGGCGCCGAAGTGGCTGCCATGGTGACGGAGGAAGCGTTCAACTTCCTTGACGCGCCGCCGGTCCGCCTGGGTACCCTCGCGTGCCCGCTGCCCTTCAGCCTGATCCTGGAGAATGCTGCCACTCCGCAGGTGTCGGACATCGTCGGGGCCGCAAAAAAAGTCTGCTACAGGTGAAGGAGGGTACCCCGATGGCGCATCAGGTCATCATGCCCAAACAGGGCCTTCAGATGACGGAAGGCTATATCACCGCTTGGAAAAAGAAGGAAGGGGACCACGTGTCCGTTGGCGAGCCTCTCTTTGAGATGGAGACGGACAAGCTCAATATCGTCATTGACGCCGCCGTGGAGGGAACGCTTTTGAAAATCGTGCATCCGCAGGGCGATACGGTGCCCATCACGGAGGTCATCGCCTATATCGGCCAGGCCGGAGAGATCCTTGGAGAAACACCGGCCCCGGAAGGAAACGAATGGGGGAAGGCAACGGGAGTTTCCGGGAAGCGCGTCTTCAGCACGCCGCGCGCCAGGATGAGGGCGGCGGAAAAGGGCGTGGATCTGCAGGAACTGACGGGCAGCGGCCCGGAGGGACTGGTGACAGAGCGCGATGTGCTGGGCTACGTCCCTGTCAGGAAATCGCCGGCCAGCCCCCTTGCAGAACGGATCGCCGCGCTGGAGGGCGTGCAGACGGCCGAGGTATCCGGCACGGGTGACCGCGGG
This sequence comes from uncultured Oscillospiraceae bacterium, assembly GCA_964563725.1. GTDB lineage: Bacteria > Bacillota > Clostridia > Christensenellales > Aristaeellaceae > CAZLYF01. The sequence goes on along the minus strand of CAZLYF010000045.1, from coordinate 8,522 downwards.
AAAGTCATGGCGGCCGATGTGCGCGCCTTTGCAAAAGCGCGAGGAGGCCCGGAGGAAGCGCGGGATGCCGGGGACAGCGCCGTCGCGATGGACGGCATGCGGCGCGGGATCGCGTCCCACATGAAAGCGAGCCTGGACGCGCAGGCCCAGGCGAATCACCGGATGGCGGTCGACATGAGCGCGTGCGTCCGGCTGCGCAGCAGGCTCAAGGAGCTTGGGACAGCCGTCAGCTATACCGATATCGTCGTGATGGCTGCCGCCAGGGCCCTTCGCGAGCACCCGCGGGTCAACGTATCGCGCGAGGGTGACACGATCATCCTCAAGGGCAGGGTCAGCGTCGGCCTGGCGGTCGCTACGGACAAAGGGCTTCTGGTCCCTGTCGTTGCGCACGCGGACAGGAGGGCCCTGTCCGACATCGCCCAGGTCACGGAGGACCTCGCGCAAAGGGCGAGGAGCGGCCAGCTGCGGCCCGATGAAACAGCCGGCGGCACGTTCACCGTGACCAACCTGGGCATGTATGGCATCGACAGCTTCACCGCCATCTGCAACGCGCCGGAATCGGCCATCCTCGCGGTGGGGGCGATCAAAAAACAGCCTGTCGTGACGCCTGAGGGGACGATCGAAGCCCGGGAGATGATGTGGCTGTCCCTGACCTACGACCACTGCGTGATCGACGGAGCTCCCGCCGCCCGCTTTCTCAAGAGGATCGCTCAGTTCCTTGAGGATCCCGCGCTGATGCTGTGAAGGGAGGGCCCCGATGGCCCGCGATTTTGACGCAATCGTGCTGGGAGGGGGTCCCGGCGGTTATGTGGCAGCGATCCGGTGCGCGCAGTACGGCCTGAAGACGGCGCTTGTCGAGGAAGGTGAGCTTGGCGGCACCTGCCTGAACCTTGGCTGCATCCCCACCAAGGCGCTCCTTCAAGGCGCTGAGGTGTTCCAGACAGTGAAGCGCGCGTCCCTCTACGGGGTGACGGCAGGGGAAGCCGCGCTTGACTACAGGCAGCTGTCGGCGTTCAAGGACAAAACGGTGGCGACGCTGCGCCGGCGGATCGAAACGCTCGAGAAGAGACATGGCGTGGAAATCATCCGTGAAACCGGACGTCTCGCTGACAGACATACCCTGCTGGCAAAAGACAGGAAGCTGACTGCGGAGAAGATCATCCTGGCCACCGGCTCAAAGCCGTCGCTGCCTCCCGTGGAAGGCATCCGCGGGGAAAACGTGCTGACAAGCGACGGCATGCTCGCCCTGCAAACGCTCCCTGAGAGCGTTGTCATCGTGGGGGGCGGGGTGATCGGCGTCGAGTTCGCGACCCTGCTCTCCGCGCTGGGATGCGAGGTGACCGTCCTGGAGATGCTGCCCGCCATCCTGCCCGGGGTCGATCCGCTGATCCGCGCAAGCCTGGAGGCCGTCCTCAAAGGCGGCGGCGTCAAGGTGCATACAGGCGCGAAGCTCCTGTCGATCAACCGGACGGGAGGCGTCTATGAAACGCGGGGCGAAAGGAAGACGGTCATCGGCGAAAAATTCCTGATCTGCGCAGGCCGTGTGCCGAGGACAGAAGGCCTCGGGCTGGAAGCGGCGGGGGTCTCGCTCCACAGGGGCTATGTCAGGGTCGACGCCCGCATGCAAACAAGCGCGGACAGCATCTACGCCGCGGGCGACATCACGGGCGGGCCGCAGTATGCGCACGCGGCCAGCGCGCAGGGCCTGGCAGCGGCCGCCGGCTGCGCGGGCAGGAAGGAACGGTACGGCGCAAGCCCTGTCCCCGCCTGCATCTATACAAGCCCCGAGATCGCCTACGTCGGGATGACGGAGGAAACGGCGCTTGAAGCCGGACGCAGCGTGAGCGTCGGGACCTTCCCCGTCTCCGGCAACGGGCGGAGCGCCGTGATGGACGAGGCGCAGGGTTTTGTACGGATCGTGACGGACCGAACGACCGGCGAGATTCTCGGCGCACAGATGATGGCGCCGCGGGCGACTGACATGATCGCGGAAATCGCGGCCGTCATGCGCTGCGAAGGGACGGTCTCCGAGCTTGCCTCGACCATTCACCCGCACCCGACCGTGAGCGAGATGATCATGGAGGCGGCGCACGACGCCGAAGGGCTGTGCTGCCACTCCTTTCCGGACCCGGCGCGCAAAGGGCGGGAAACGCAGACAGGCCGGTGAATCGGCAACTGGCCGGGGAATGGGGCAGCGGGCAAAGGCGGCAGTGCCGCGCGCGGAAAAACGGAGGGACGCGGAGTGGTTTCTGAAACGTCATACAAGGATCAAAGGGCAGTGGCAGTGGAAAACGCCGCCCTGCGGTTTCTGTTCCTGCCCGGGACAGGGGCCTCGCTTGCCTCCATCCTGTGGAAAAAAGAGGACAGGGAGCTGCTTGCGCAAAGGCCGGAGGCGAAGTACAGGCGCGTCCCCTTCGGCGGCAGTTATGTGGAAGCCGAGTGCAGCGGCATGGACGACATGTTCCCGACCATTGACGAGTGCCATTACGAGCGCTTCCCGTGGGAAGGCGTCAAGCTGGCGGACCATGGCGAAGTATGGAACCTCCCCTTCGAAACAGTCCTGTCACCCACAGAAGCGGCCTTCTCGGCGCACGGCGTCCGCCTTCCGTATATCTTCCTGAAGAAGGCGGCCTTCCTTGACGAATCGACGCTGCGCCTTCAGTACCGCGCGGAAAACCCGACGCCCTTCGACATGGATTTCGTCTGGGCCGGACACATCATGCTTCGCGCCGAGCCCGGAACAGAACTGCGCCTGCCTGAAGGGTCAAGGACGGCTCAAACGGTGTTTTCCAATACGGGACGGATCGGCGGCTACGCGGACGAGTTCACCTTTCCGTCTTTTACGGACGCAAAGGGGATCCGCCGGGACATGAGCCGGATGGGGGACAGGGACGGCAACTGCGAAAAATTCTATATCAAGGAGCGGCTCACCCGGGGGGCCTGCGGCGTCAGTTACCCGGACGGCCTGTTGTTTGAGCTTGGATTTCCCGAAGACCGGGTCCCTTTCCTGGGCGTCCTGCAGAACGCGGGCGGATTTATGGATATATACAACCTGTTCATCGAGCCTTGCACAGCACCCTTCGATCGCCCCGACATCGCCAGGCTCATGGGAAAGGGCAGCGTCATTCCCGGCAGGTCCAGCTATGCATGGCACCTCGACCTGCGGGTCACGAAAGCTGTTTGATCCTACAGGAAGGGACCCGTCCCGTCGCTTGATGGGATACAGGGAAGGAGAAGAGTCAGATGAACGAGTACAAAAACAGTGTCGTCGTTGTCACCGGCGCGGCCAGCGGCATCGGGAAAGCCTGCGCCAGAGCCTTCGCCCAGGAGGGCGCGAGGGTCATCGCGCTGGACCTTGACAAGACGGGTTTGGAAGCGCTGGCCTCTGCCCTGCGCTCGGAAGGGCTCCTGGTCACGCCCTGTCCCGCGGACATCACGGACGAAGGGAGGATCGGGGAGGTGTTTTCGGAAATCAAGCAAAGGGAGGGTTCCATCGACGCGCTGATCAATTGCGCGGGGATCATCTCCTTTGACAAATTTCCGGAACACAACCTTCTCAGCTGGGAGCGCGTCATCGGCGTCAACCTCAGCGGTACCTACAACTGCTGCCGCTTCGCCGGGATGATCATGCGCGGACAGGGGCGCGGCGCGATCGTGAACATTTCCGCGGGAGCGGCCAAAACCGGCGGAATGAACCCCTGCCCCGCCTACATCGCCTCAAAGGGCGGGATCAACAGCCTGACCTTCCATTTTGCCGTGCAGCTTGCGCGGGACGGAGTGCGCGTCAACTGCATCTGTCCCGGGCCGATCGATACGCCGATGATCGACAGGCAGGCCGCGCTGCCCGGCGCGAAAGGGAACGGGAAAGAAAGCATCATCGCCTCCGTCCCCCTGGGGCTGGGGCTCCCTTCGGACATCGCCGAAGGGGCGCTGTTCCTGGCTTCCCCCAGGCGGGCGCGGTACATCACGGGCGAGATCCTGGACATCAACGGCGGACTGGTGATGGATTGATCGGACGGGGGGGCAGGGAATGAACGCCGGCGAACTGAAAGCCGTCTACGAACGCATGTGCCTTTCCAGAACATTCGAGGAAAGGGCGCAGGGATTGTACGCGGAAGGCAAGGTAACGGGATCGCTTCATCTCTATATCGGAGAGGAGGCGATCGCCTGCACGGCACTGATGTCAAGAAAAAAGGGCGACCTGTTCACAAGCACGCACAGGGGCCTGGGGCACTGCATCGCCGGGGGCGCGGACGTCAAGGCGCTGATGGCTGAACTGTATGGAAAGGCGACGGGCATCAGCGGAGGCAAGGGCGGAAGCATGCATATCTTCGATCCGCAAAACGGCAATCTGGGCACCAACGGCATTGTAGCCGGCGGCACATCCATCGCGTGCGGGGCGGCGATGGCGCTCAAGCTCATCGACAGGTCGGACAACGTGGTCTTCTGCTTCTTTGGCGAAGGCGCGGCGAACGAAGGCGTCACGCACGAATCCATGAACCTCTCTTCCGTCTGGAAGCTTCCCGTGATCTTTGTCTGCGAGAACAACATGTATCAGGTCTTCACCGCCGCCCAGGAGAGCTGCTCGGTGCAGGATCTCTCCCTGCGCGCGTCCGCCTATGGGATGCCCGGGGAATCGGTTGACGGAAACGACGTTCTTGCGCTCAGCGCCGCGTTCTCAAAGGCCGTGGCGCGGGCCAGGGCGGGGGCAGGCCCGTCGCTGATCGAAGCCCGCACCTACCGCTGGCATGGCCACTGGCCAGGCGACACGTACGCATATGGCGGCTACCGGTCAAGGGAAGAAGTGGACGCGTGGAAGCTGGCTTGCCCGATCGGGAGGCTGGAGAAACGCCTTTTGGAATCGGGGGACGCCGCGCCCGAGGAACTCGAGGCCATTCGCGGCAGGGTCGGGCGACTGGTCGAGGAAGCCGTACGGTATGCGGAATCTTCCCCGGCCCCCGAACTTTCGGCGCTGGCGCAGCACGTGTTCGAGTGAGGCAGCAGATGGCAAACATCAAGTATTCAACAGCGATCAGAAACGCCATCGCCGAGGAGATGCGGCGCGACAGCCGCGTATTCGTGATGGGCGAGGACGTGGAGCGCTTTGGCGGCGTGTTCGGCTGCACGCTGGGCCTCCCGGAGGAGTTTGGGCACGACAGGATCCGGTCCACGCCGATCTCGGAAGCGGCCTTTGTGGGAGCGGGCCTTGGAATGGCCATCGCGGGCGCAAGGCCCGTCGTGGAGCTTCAATACGTGGATTTCATTCTGTGCGCCATGGACCAGCTCGTCAACCAGACGGCCAAGCTGCACTACATGTCGGGCGGCCGCGTGAAGGTGCCCTATACGATCAGGGTGCAGCAGGGCTGCGGACGGGGCAACGGCGCGCAGCACGCGCAGAATTTTGAATCGCTGTTCTCCAATATCCCGGGCCTGAAGGTGGCTTGCCCGTCGACGCCCGCCGACGCAAAAGGCCTGCTGAAAACGGCCATCAGGGATGACAACCCGGTCGTCTTCTGCGAGCACAAGATGCTCTACCCCGTGCGGGGGGAGGTGCCTGACGACCCCGATTACCTGCTGCCCTTTGGAAAGGCGGCCGTGCTCAGGGAAGGCAGGGACGTGACGATCATCGCCACCGCCTATATGGTCGCCCGCGCGCTGCAAGCGGCTGAAACGCTTGCCGGGGAGGGCATTTCCGCCGAAGTGATCGATCCAAGGACGATCGTGCCGCTGGATGAGGAGGCCCTGCTGGTATCCGCGGAAAAGACGGGGCGCGTGGTGGTCGTTCATGAAACGAACGAATTCTGCGGTTTCGGGGCGGAAATCGCCTTCAGGATACAGAACGGCGCATTCAGGTACCTGGACGCCCCGATAGAGCGCGTGACCTCCGCCCAGGTGCCCATGCCCTATGCCAGGTGCCTTGAGAACGCGAACGTGCCCGACGCCGGGCGTATCGTCCGCGCGGCAAAGAGGACGCTGTATCTCGGCGCGGAGGGATAAGGATGAACGAGCGGACAGAACGAGATACCATTCCCGTGATCAGCCGTTTCAAGGAACGGCTGTCGGACAGCGAACTCAGGGACTTCGCGCTCCAGCTCAGACGCGACGTCATCGGACTGACCTACTGTTCCGGCACGGGCAGCAGCCATCTGGGGGGCGAGCTCAGCGCCGCTGACATCATGGCGGTGCTGTACGGCGACGCGCTGCGCCTGCGGCCGGAGGAACCGGAATGGGGCGGGCGGGACGTGATGGTGCTCGGGAAGGGACACTGCGCGGGACTGCTTTACGCGGCGATGGCATGGCGGGGCTTTTTCGAACGCGGCAGGCTGTTCACGGACTTCAACGTGGCAGGGAAGCTCCTGCAGGAACACTGCAATATGGAGCTGCAAGGCGTCGAAGCTCCGACCGGCTCGCTCGGCATGGGGCTGAGCAACGGGTGCGGGTATGCCTGGTTCATGAAACACAATGGACAGGAGGACCGCCGCGCGTACGTACTGGTCGGGGACGGGGAGTGTACGGAAGGACAGACCTGGGAAGGGGCGGCCCTTGCCGCGCAGCTCAAGCTTGACAACCTCATCTGCGTCGTGGACTACAACAAGTACATCATATCGTCCACCACCTTCGAGGTCTGTGACCTTGAACCCTTTGAGGAGAGGTGGCGCGCCTACCGCTGGCATGTCGAACGCGTTGACGGGCATGACGTTTCGGCACTGCGCAGGTCCCTTAGGCGCTGCAGGGACAGATCCACCGCTTCAGGAAAACCCAGGGCGATCATCTGCGACACGAAAAAGGGCGCGGGGATCCCGTTCATGGAACAAGACGCCGTACACTGGCACGCCGGGCATCTTGACAGGGAGCTGTACCTCAGGTGCATGGAGGAGCTGGGCGTATGAGCGAAAAACTGATGTATGGCTGTTCACTCAAGGGTTTTCGCTCCGCGCTGGCGGAGACCCTGGTGGAGATCGGACGGGAAAACGCCAGACTGATCGTCGTGGACGCGGAGACCGGGACCGCGACCAACGCGATCGCGTTCAGGGACGCGTTTCCCGGCAGGTACATCACCTGCGGCATTGCCGAACAGGCGGCGGTTTCCTTTGCGTTTGCCGCTGCCCGCTGCGGAATGATCCCCGTGGTCCCGCTGTTCAGCTGCTTTCTGTCACGGCGCGCCTGCGACCAGGTGTATATCCAGGTCGGCTACGCGCGCGCCAACGTCAAGATGATCGGTTGCTACAGCGGCATGACGACGCCGAATACCGGCGCGACGCATCAGTCCATCAACGACATCGCGATCATGCGGTCCATCCCGGGCATGCGGGTCGTCGAAACGGCAGATCCCTTTGAGTTTGCCCAGGCGCTGCGGGAAGCGGTCCGCTGCCAGGGACCCGTGTACCTGCGCTCCGTCCGGGGCGACCTGCCGGAGTATGAAGGTCGCTTTGTCGGGGAGGAGCACCCCTTCAGCCTCGACAGGTCCACCGTGCTCAGGGAAGGGAAAGACATTTCCCTGATGGCGTCGGGCATCATGGTGCCGCGCGCGCTGGAGGCCGCGGGCCTGCTTGAAGCGCGCGGGATCCGCGCGGAAGTGGTCAACGTGACCGCCATCAAGCCGCTGGATGAGCGGACGGTGATCCGGTCGGCGGAAAAAACCGGACGCGTCGTCTGCGCGGAGAACGGCAGCGTGGTGGGCGGCGTGGGTTCCGCCATCGCGGAGTGTCTTGGACGCAACTGCCCGACCCCCCTTCGGTTCGTCGGCATCGAAGACCGCTATGGCTGGTCCGGTGACCTCAGGGACCTGCTCCAAATGTACGGGCTGACGGCGGGCAGGATCCTTGAGGAGGCGGAGGCCCTGCTCGCGGCGGCGCCGCGGCGCGGATGAAAAGAGAGGAGATGCGCGCAATGACCCTGTATGACACCCTTTCCTTCCCGTACGAGGCTTTCGGCGAAGAGCAGTCCCTGAGGAAAGTGCGGCTTGTCGTATCGCCCCAGACGACCGGGGAAGAACGCCTTTCGATCGTTCATGCCACCGTTCCCCCGGGCTGCATGTCCCAGGGGCATATCCATGAGGGGTTTGACGAGTATATCCACTTCGACATCGGGGGAGAGGCCGTCGTCGACGGGACGCGGACCGCGCCCCCTACCCGCGGGAAGACCGCGCCTCAGGCCGCGAAGGCCCGCTCGAGCCGAGCCCCCTTCGCGAGGAGCTCCTCGCGCGCCTGCGCCCCCTGCTCGGGCGTCACGGGCACGGTCAGGTCGGTGAAGACGCGCGCCGAGAGGCCCATCGCGATCGCGTCGAGCGCGGTCGCCTTGACGCAGTGCGACTCGGCGATCCCGACGACGTCGACCTCGGTGATCGCGGCACGCTGGAGGATCTCGGCGAGCGAGCGGCCCTCGGGGTCGACGCCCTCGAAGCCCGAGTAGGCGGCCTCGTAGGCACCCTTCTTGACCGAGGCGTCCGGCTCGAGGTTCGCGAGCGCGGGGTGCAGCTCGGCCTCAGGGGTGCCCGCGACGCCGTGCGGGGGCCACGTGTC
>CAZLYF010000044.1:5674-19119 GCA_964563725.1 uncultured Oscillospiraceae bacterium | reverse complement strand
GAGGCTTTGAACGGGACGTGGAGCGTTGATATAACCGTCTCCAAATATACGCCGTTTGTGAGCGGTCACGACAACAAAACACCGATAGGTTCTAAGGATACCTATTCGTTGGTTTTGCAGATGGACACCAGAGGAAAAGGAACAGCTATTGTGGGCGGGCAATCCGGCACCGCGACATACGAAAACGGAGCGTTCACGGCAACAATAAATTTTGGAGATTACTCTCGCGATTACCATGGCGTCCTGAGTACAAAGAATGGAACCCTTACAATCACAGGCACCGAGCATGAGTTGCAGGAGAAATGTGAATACTATTCTGAAATGGTAGCGACAAAGGACCCGGTCCAAACGCCCGGATTCTAGAACCGGACCACGTTGCGTCCGGATCGCCGCGGCGGCCTCGGAGCCGCCGCTCCTTTGTGTCAGATATGCTGTGATCACAAGATGTGACGGTCCGGCCTCAGTCGCCGGTAGTATTGACACCGTGCTCACTGTGCTGTTGGTTTTCTGGTGATGAAAAAGGGACGAACTTGAACTTGTCCAGTTTTATGCGCGAGCTCCCTCGCATCGGACTATCGATCAACGAGCACCGACGGGGATCCAAGGCACCGCGCCGGCAGCGTTCGTTTGGTTAACTCGGCGGTCCGATTTCCTTATTTTACCCGCATCAACTCGATTCCGCCCAGGTTCAGCCTGTCGCCGGACACGCTGAACGCGGTCTCCCCGCTGCTGATGCCGGCGCCAGGAGGAAGAGAGCTGTCTGTGATCGTCAGCGTGACCTTGTCGCCCTTCACGCTGTATTTCCCTTCAACGGAGGCGCCCATGGAGGACACCGCCATCGTCCCGTTGTTGCGGAAGGTGACCGTCATCACGGTCACGCCGAGGGCGGACATCGTCCAGGCACCTTCGAGCGGATTCCCTCCGCAGCCTGACAGCACGGCCGTCAGGACGAGGACGAGCACCGCGAAGGAAACTCTTTTCAGCATCGCGCGCATGGGATCCACCATCCCTTTCTTTCCTTTTCGTTCGCGGGCAGGCTCCCTGCAATCGGCCGCGCCTATGCAGCACCGGCATGCCCGCCGCATCTCTTGTGGGCAGGATAGAAGAAAGCACGGGGGATGTCAATCAATGGACAGCGACTTAGCCCGCTTCTGAAGCGCTACGCGAAAGTATGGATCAGGCAGGAGGCATCGGGAGCTTGATACCGTCGCCGCATGATGACTAATCGTGATTAGCTAATCATGATTAGTTGATCAACGACCAGTGGTTCCTTCGAGGCAGAGACACCATATGAAGGGCCCATGAAATCTGAATCCCGTTCCGAAGGAACGCTTCACGGCGGCACAGCCGCCCCTTCACAATCGTTTTGCACGCCGAAGGCGCTTCGCGCCTTCGGCGCAGCGCCATTCACTCCCTGTACCAGACAAACTGCAGGCGCTTTTCCACGTCGTACACGACCAAGTCGTAGCTCCCCAGAGGGAAATAGCGTATGCCTCCGTTTTGCGCAGCGAAACCGGGCGCGTTTTCCGTAGGGACGCCCGCAATAACGACGCACACCCCTCCGTTGGTCGTGGAAACGTGCCGATACCGCTTTTCCCGGATGAATTGCTGGTACCATGGACCGTGAAAATGATTGGAACCGCTCTGCAGGAAGAGGGGATGATCCAGCCATGGCGCCATCGCCGGACCGGCTTCTCCGACATCGTACCCGTAGTGGCGCAGCGTGCCGATGTACATCATGACGTGCCTTGAGCTTCTGCTTCGTATAATCAGGTAATCCCCCGGGCAGAGGTAACGGTGGAGCTCGCCCCAGGGGACAGCGTCGAGGGGCAGGCGGTTGTCCGCGTAGCGCTCAGGGTGTCTCAGCAGCTCCTCAAGCCTCGCCAGCTCCGGCCTGCCGGTCTGGCGCTGAATCCAGCGGATCAGCCCGATGCAGTCGAGCCCGCCCACATACCTCTCCCCGATCCCGAAGAATCCATTATCTTCCTGCGCTTCGGCGATCTTCAGGAACATGCTCTCGCTCCGGCCGCCCCACATGTAGGGGATGCCGTACTGATAGCGCGCTTCCACATTGGCGCCCGTGATCCGGTTGTAGCGGTCGATAAAGGGATTTCCCTGCTCCAGCAGTGTAAACCCGGCGTCCAGCCGGTCGTCCCGTCCGATCAGTGCGGAAGCCGGCAGAGCGGTCATAAGCAGGGTGCCAAACAAAAAAATAATGGAAAAGGCGTGCCGTGTTTGTTTCATCGCGGCTGCTCCTGTCGACAAGTGTGACTGGAAGGAAGTATACGGCATCACGGCCCGGTGACGCAATGGCCTACGTCCCTTGCACAAGGAAGGATCGCGGCTGGACGGTATCCAGCCTGGCACGTGTATGACGGCCTTCCCGTGGACGGGAACGCCCTCGCTTCGTAGAATCGGGAACATCCGTGGATACGGCTGGCGGATCAAATGACCTGGAGGGATGGCGGACGGAGATCGGACGCATCCTGCGTCAATACGGGGACTGAACCGGAGACTCTGGCTGTACTGAATTTCCGGGCCGCCGGCAATGCAGCCCGGCGCAAAAAAACCGGACCACTTTGCGTGGACCGGTTTTTGCGTTTGTACGCCCGCCCTAGATCAGCGACGTGAGGATCGCGGCCTTGCTGATGATGCCTTTCAGGCGCCCCTTCTCGTCCAGCACGGCGATGGGGAAGCGGGTCTGGGAAGCGAGCGGGATGAGGTCCGCGATCTGGGTGTCGGGCGTGGTAGTCTGCACGTCGCGGACGATGGCGTCCTCGTAGCTCAGCTCTCCGCTGCGCACCGCGAAGGCCTGCTCGATATGGATGACGCCCAGGAAGCGCATGGCGTCGTCGATGACGTAGGCGCTGGACACGCTGTTGTCGCGCATCTGCTTGAGCGCTGTGCGGATGCCCTCCCGCACGCGCACCAGGCAGCTGGGCGTCTGCATGATGTTCTTGGCGTAATAGATCTGCGCCTTGTCTGCGCTGTTGATGAAATCGCGCACATAGTCGTCTGCGGGGTTCATGGACATCCCCTCGGGACTGTCCGTCTGGATAATTCGCCCGTCGCGCATGATGGCCACGGTGTTCCCCAGCTTGAAGGCTTCATTGATGTCATGGGTGATGAACACGATGGTCTTGTTGAGCTTCTCCTGGATGGACAGCATCTCAAACTGCATGTCGCGCCGCACCAGCGGGTCCAGCGCCGAAAAGGGCTCGTCCATCAGGAGGATCTCTGGATCATTGGCCAGCGCCCGCGCGAGGCCGACCCGCTGCCGCATGCCGCCGCTCAGGTCCGTGACAGGCTTGTTTTCCCAGCCTTCGAGCCCGACAAGCGAGATCATTTCCATGGCCTTTGCCTCGCGGGCCTTCCGGTCGGCGCCGCCGAGTTCCAGGCCGAGTGCCACGTTGCCCAGGACATTTCGGTGGGAGATGAGGCCGAAACTCTGGAACACCATGGAGATCTTCTTCCTGCGATATTCCCTGAGGCGCCGGGGCGTATATTTCTCCACGTCTTCCCCCTCAAAGAGGATCCTGCCGGACGTAGGCTTGAGCAGCATGTTCAGGCAGCGGACCACCGTGGACTTGCCGGAGCCGGACAGGCCGATGAGCGCAAAGATCTTCCCGCGTTCCACGTCGAAGGAAACGTCGTTCACCGCGACGGTGACTTCTGTTTTCTTCTGGATCTCGTCCCGGCTCATGCCGTGGGCGAGCAGTTTCTGCGCGAGGTCCCTCTTGTGGCCAAACAGCTTCGTCAGGTGTTCCACCCTGAGGATGAGGTCCCTTTCGTCAGGCATGCCGTTTCTCCTTGCCGGCCAGCCCCTGCGTGAGCCTGTCGATGACGATGGCGATGATCACGATGGCGATACCGGCGGAGAATCCGCGCCCGCTCTCCAGCCGGTTGATGCCCCGGAGGACCTCCGAGCCCAGGCCGGAGGCGCCGATCATTGAGCAGGTGACCACCATGGAGATGGCCATCATGATGGTTTGGTTGACCCCTGTCATGATGGTGGGCATCGCCTGCGGGATGAGTACCTTGAACAGCAGCTGCGTATTCGTGGCGCCGAAGGAAACCGTGGCCTCCCGAACCTCTACGTCCACCTGGCGGATGCCGTGATTGGTCAGCCGCACGATGGGCGGCATGGCGTAGATGGTGGTGGCGATCACGGCCGGGACGTTGCCCAGCCCCAGCAGCATCACGGCGGGGATGAGGTAGACGAAGCTCGGCATGGTCTGCATGGTGTCCAGCACAGGCCGTACGATCTTGTCCGCCGTGCGGCTGAAGGAAACGAGGACCCCAAGGGGGAAGCCGAGCAGCAGCGAGATGAACACGGAGGCGATGATCACCGTGAGCGTTTGGTACATCAGGTCCCACAGCCCGATCACGCCGATAAGCATCAGCAGAAGGGAGTAAGCCGCGGCCCTCGCCGGCCTGCGGCTCGCCCGAAGGGTCAGGGCGAAGACCCCCAGGACGAGGACCCACCAGGGAATCAGGTGGACCAGGGCGCTGACCTGAAGCAGGATCCAGCGCAGGACAGCGGAGACCCCGTCGAAAAAGGGGCCCCAATGGCGGACCATGTGGTCGATCGCGCCATCAATGGGTTTCCTGATATCAAAATACAGCTGTTCCGGGAATTGCGTGAGCCATTCAGGCAAACAAATCACTCTCCTTATAAATGGATATGGGCAGGCGCACGAGGGCCAAAAACAGCGCGGCCCGGGCGCCGGCGGGATCCTCCCCCGCCAGCGCCTGCAGCTGCGCCGTCACGCGGCTTGCGCGACCTGCAGGAGGTCAGTCAGACAGGGCTTCGCGTACCAGGAGCGCTTTCTCCGCGGGCAGCCATTCGTCCAGCAGCCCGTCATTTTCCTTGAGGAACCACCTGGCAGCATCCCCGTATTCGGCGTCATGCTCGCTGATGTAAGCCAGCGCGTTGCTCGTCAGCTGGCTGGATGTGCTGTACCTGGCCAGGAATTCGCAGAATTCCGGATTTTTTTCGTGGAACACAGGATTGACAGCCACGGTGAGGCGAATGGAAGGGCATTCACATTCGCCCTCCAGGTACAGTTCGGGTGCGTAAGGGGCGTCCTCAAGCAGCACCAGGTCATACTTGCCGGTGATCCAGGCGGGTTCCCAGTAGTAGGCGACGATGGGTTCGCCTTTCTCGTAGGCGCCGGCGATGGCGGCCGCCAGCGCGGGGTCCGAGCCGGGATCCATGTAGTTGTAGTACTTGTCCAGGCCGTAGAACTCCACCTTTTTGCGCATGATCTCATCGATCTGCCAGCCTGAGATGGCGCCGTAGATCCGCCCCTTGCGGGGATCTTCGGGATCCCTGAAGAGGCCCGCATAGTCCTTGAGGTCCCAGACCGCCTTCAGATCGGGGGCCATGGGCGCGATGCCGCGCTCCTCATCACCCTCGATCACATAGCGGGGCACATACAGGCCCTGGATATTGTCGTCGTAGTTGACGCCCAGTTCGATCACGGAGCCATCCTTGACGTCCTGGGCGTAGGGGGCGATGCTGTCGGTCCACGTTTCCATATACACGTGGATGTCGCCGGTCTTGAGCGCGTTGTAGGTGATGGCTGTAGAGCCGGAGATTTCCTCCGTCCCGTACCCATAAGCCTCCTCGGCGATCAGCATGGCCACCGCGTTATGGAATTTCATGCTGTCCCAGCCCGCATCCCCGAAGACGATCGCATCCGCGGCACGGGCCGCGGCAAAGGTCCCAAACGCCAGCGTCAGCGCCAGCGCCAGCGCGAAGAGGGTCGTCCGTTTCAGTTTTCGCATCCAGTCTCACTCCTTGACAGTAGATTCGCAGCCGGTTTTCCAGAAAAACGCATAACTATGCAAGCCAATGCATTTCTGATATGGCCGGATATCAACAATAATCTTACAAATCGCTGATTGCGGGAGGCCGCAGACCGGACCACGGAAAACCAATATGCAGGTTTATCCTATAACATTGCAGAGGCCTTGTCAACCCTGCGCAAAAGACGGGGCATGGCAGGGCCGGAAGCCGGGTTTGACGCTACGGGTCCGCCGGCGCGATGATGAGCGCGGAGCACCTGAAAGGGAGGGAAAGGCATGCGCGTGTACGACTCTGTCTGCGAGCTGATCGGCCGCACGCCGCTGGTCCGCCTGCGGCGGCTGGAGGCGCGCCTCGGCCTGGGGGCAACGCTGCTGGCAAAGGCTGAGCAGCTCAACCCAAGCGGTTCCGTCAAGGACCGCGCCGCCCTGGCGATGGTCCTTGACGCGGAAGGCGCAGGGCACATCAAACCTGGCGGCACGATCGTGGAGGCGTCCAGCGGCAACACCGGCATCGGGCTGGCCATGCTGGCCGCCGCGCGCGGCTACAGGCTGGTGCTGACCATGCCCGACAGCATGAGCCTTGAGCGCAGGCAGCTGCTTCTCGCCCTCGGGGCGGAGCTGGTGCTGACGGAGGGCGCGGGCGGCATGCAGGCGTCCATGGAGAAGGCGCAGGAGATCGCTGAGGCAACGCCCAACTCTCTCTACACCCGGCAGTTTGAAAACCCCGCCAACCCGCGCGCGCACCGCGAGACCACGGGTCCCGAAATCGATGAAGACACGGGCGGCCGCGTCGACGCGCTGGTGTGCGGGGTCGGCACCGGCGGCACTGTCAGCGGCGCTGGCCGCTACCTGAAGGAGCGCCACCCCGGGCTCACGGTGGCTGCCGTGGAGCCAGCGGGCTCGCCCGTGCTGTCCGGCGGGGAAAAGGGACCGCACGGGATCCAGGGCATCGGCGCGGGTTTTGTCCCGCCGGTACTGGACAGGGATGTCATCGACCGCGTCATGACGGTATCGGACGCGGACGCCGCGGCAGCCGCGCGTCTGCTGGCCAGGGCCGAGGGCCTGCTCTGTGGGGTCAGCGCAGGCGCCGCGGTCCACGCGGCGGCTGCGCTGGCGGGAGAAGGAGAGTACGCCGGGAAGACCGTCGTCGTTATCCTTCCCGACAGCGGAAACCGCTACCTGTCGGACGGTTTGTTTGAGGGGGAGTGACATGGACACGGAGCGGGAAAGATATGAAAAGGCGCTGACTCGGGAGCTGGGCGCGATCCAACTCCAGTGCGACCGGCCTGTCTGCAGCTGCGAGGAGGTCCCGGACCGCCGCGAGGTGATCCTGCTGCTCAAGGATCTGCAGACGCTGATGTTCCCGGGATATTTCCGCCCAAGCGGCAGCCGGGGGGGAGTGGAGGGCGTTGCGCCCGGGCAGGCGGTCGAAAGGCTTGCACGGCTCATCGCCCTGTCGCTCCCCTTCGGGAGCAGGGAGGATCTCCCGGCCCCCGTCCGTTTGGCGGAGGACCTGATCCATCTGCTGCCGGACATCAAGCGCAGGCTCGTGGGCGACGCGCAGGCGATCTATGAAGGGGATCCTGCGGCCCGCAGCCCCGAGGAAGTGGTCATCTGCTATCCAGGCTTCTACGCCATCTGCGTCCACCGCGTCGCGCACGAATTGTACAGGCTGGGCGTCCCCCTGCTGCCGCGCATCATGTCGGAGTACGCCCACGAGAAAACAGGCATCGACATCCATCCCGGGGCGCAGGTCGGCGAGCGCTTCTGCATCGACCACGGGACCGGCATCGTCATTGGGGAGACGGCCCGCATCGGCCATGACGTCAAGCTCTACCAGGGGGTCACGCTGGGCGCGCGGAGCTTCGCGCTGGACGAGAACGGGATGCCCGTCAAAGGGACCCAGCGGCACCCGCAGATCGGCGATCGCGTGGTGATCTATGCCAACGCCGTGATCCTGGGGGGTGACACCCGCGTGGGCGACGGCTGCGTGATCGGCGGCAACGTCTGGCTGACAGCTTCAGTCCCGGACGGGCAGACGGTCTACTACGACGGGGACGGCATGAGGGTCAGGCAAGGCTGAGCGCCCGCGGACGCAGCGGTCATTCGCCGCGATCCGGGAGAACCTCCCGGACAAAACCCCGGATCTCGTTCCAGGCGGCGCGGCTTTCGGGGAGGAGGCCGCCGAACATCTGGAACACGTGGAACATGCCTTCAAAACGGGTCAGCCTCGCGTCAGCGCCCGCGGCGAGGGCTTTTTCGTACACCGTGACACTGTCGGATTCGAGGATCTCCCAGGACCCGACTTGGATCAGCAAAGGCGGGAAGCCCTCGAAGGAAGCGTAGACCGGGGAAAGGTAGGGGTCCTTGAGGTCAGTGTCGCCGGCATAGACCGGTGGAAGGGCGTTGTCCGGGTACGGCTCGCCCTCTGGGATGCCGAACATGGGGTCCAGATGGATGTTGGCTGTACGCGACGCGCCTTTTGCGGACAGATCAGCCCAAGGCGACATCAGCACGAGGGCCGCAGGCATCCCGGCGCCGCTGTCCCGGAGCTTCAGCGCGAGGGCCAGCGCAAGGTTGCCGCCTGCGCTGTCCCCGGCGAGGAGGATGTCCCCGGGCCGATAGCCCAGGGACAACAGCAGGTCCCAGCCCGCCAGCGCGTCTTCAAGCGCCGCGGGGTAAAGGTACGCGGGAGCGACGCGATAATCCAGCGTGGCCACGTCCGCCCCGTCCGCGATCCCGGACCAGCGCACGGCCCGGCTGCGGTAGTGGTCCGTCATGCCGATCATGTATCCGCCGCCGTGGAGCTGGTAGACCACCTTCTCCTGCCCCGGACCCCGGCTGAGCAGTTCCACCGCGCAGTTCGGGAGCTCATGGCGGACGAAGGTGAAGCCTCGCGGCGCCTTCCACCCGGAGGGCCCGCCTCCGGCCCGGGAACCCAGGTCAAACAAGCCGCCGTTTTGGAATGCGGGCAGCCGCATCACGGCGCGGATGCTCTCCCTTGCCAGCGTTCCCTCGAAGGAGACCGCGGGGTCCGGCCTGGCCATCGCGACCCCCCCGAGCGCCAGCGCGAGCAGCAATATGAAGCACAGCCCCCGCACGGCGAGTCCGCGCAGCGCGAAGCCGCAGAGCCAGAGAGCCAGAAAGGCGCAGATCGCAACGGCAGCGAAACCGAACCAGCGCGCGCCTGTCAGCCAGGCGGCCGCCGCCGCCAGGCCGAAGAACAGGGCGGACACCATCGCGGCGACAATGGCTCTCCTCTGTTTGTTCATGCCGATCCTCCTATTTGATGCTTGCGCGGGCGCGCGACCCGCGCTCAATCCCCGTCATCCTGCAAACAGGAAATCTGCGGCAGCGGCGCGCCGCCCTCCTCCGGGAGGGACGGGATGGGGAAAGCCGTGTCCCGCCTGACCCGATCGAGCACCGCCTCCGCCTCCTCCCCCGACAAGAGGACGGGGCGGAAGGCGTTGCCGCGCAGCGTCCCGGTATATCTCATGGGAAAAAGCTCCCCCCGCAGGCTTTCGAGGCGGCCGCCGCGCAGGGTGAAGACGACCCGGGCCGCCAGCGCCCCGGTACTCGAGGGGGCGTGGTTGCCGCCAAACGCGCAGTTGCCGAGGCTGTAGAAGATGTAGCGGTCCTTGTATACTTCGATTCCCTGAGGGACGTGCGGATGGTGGCCGGCCACAAGGTCCGCCCCCGCGTCGATGAGGAAACGGGCCGTTTCCCGCTGCGCCGTTGTGTGCCACGGCTGGTTTTCGATGCCTGTGTGCATGGAAAAGAGGACCACCTCGCATCCCGATTTTCGCAGCAGGGAGACCTGGTTCCGTATCGCGTTCCTCTTTTCATCCGTCAGCATGCCGCTGAGGCCTGCGAGGCCGATCCTGAACCCGCGGGATTGGTATACGCAGAGCCATTCGTTCCCGCTAAAGGCCACCTTTTCCGCCGTGAGCGCCGCCAGGGTGGCAGCCCTGCCTCGCGCGCCGTAGTCGCCTGAATGGTTGTTGGCAACGTTCACTGCCTCGACGCCTCCCAGGGGGAGGATCCGGGCGAAGGAGGCCGGGCCGCGGAAGGCGAAGGCCTTATCCCTGTCCTCGCCGGCCGGACTGTCCGAAAGTACGCCCTCCAGGTTGACCCAGGTGAGGTCGTCCGAGGAGAACAGCGGCAGGAGGCCCGAAAAAGGGTAGTCAAGCCCCTCCCGAAGGACTGTTTGCGTGAAGCCATGCGCACGGCTGCCCGCCTTCTCCGTGCCACCCAGGGTGCAGTCCCCGGCCAGGGTGACCGCGATCTCCCCGGACAGCGCCTCGTCCTCCGCGACCAGGAAATCGTTTCCGACAACAGGGAGGGGGCTGCCGTCACGGAAGGAAACATGGTCTGCCAGGACGGGCATTGAAAGAAATGCCAGCGCCGCGCAGCAGAGCAGAAGCGCGCGAGTCCGTTTGAGCGCAGAGGAACTGTTCATGGAACGGGATGATACCACAATGGAGTGGACAGTGGGTAGACGGAGGGAGTAGGGAGTAGGACAGAGTGGTTGGGGCCGGGGTTTGGCGCCGGCGGAGTGGTCAGTGGACAGTGTTCAGTGGCTAGACGTTGGGGTGGGACTTCGGAATTGAGAAGCATCAGCTTCGCTGACGGGAAGTAGCCGCGTAGCGGCTGAGAAGTGGTCGCAAAGCAGTGGGGCTTGGGCAACTATGTCGCCGTGAAGTGCTTCGCGTGAAGAGGCCGCTTCGCGGCCGTGAAGAAGTTGTGAAGCACGCCTGCGGGCGCGGAAAGAGGCTGCCGTGGAACGGTGGGGCTCGGGAGGTGCGGTGGCGGAAAATGTCAGCTTCGCTGACGGGAAGCAGCCGCGTAGCGGCTGAGAAGCGGTCGCAAAGCAGTGGGGGCTTGGCGCTTGAGCAGCGTGATGAATGCCTGCGGCGCGTGAAGCATGCTGCGTTGTGTAATGTGCGAAGGACAGGGCGTTGCATGATGAACGCGGAGGGATCAGGCGCTTGACTGTGAGCATACAGGTGTACTATTGTGTTCTCGAAGAGAGTTACACAGCGAAGGGGGATATGGGCCTGTTTATCGTATTGAGTATGCTGCCGGTACCTGGAGATTTTGCCGAAGAGGCGAAGGTGTGAAAACACTGTTACCCACACTGGTTCGCTATGGGGTAACGATAAATCGTTAATGTGAGACTTGGCAGCGATGCTTGATCCGGCTGCCAATTGCAGAGAAGCATCTGTCCCAGAATACTGGAAAGGAAGTGAATTCCATTGAAACTTGCCATCAGGAACGCGAAGATCATCACCCCCATCCGCGTCATCCCCCGCGGCGCGGTGCTGGTCGATGGGAGCCGCATCGCGGCGGTGTCGGAGGAAAACGATCTGCCGGGCGGCGGCGCGGACAAGGTGATCGACGCTCAGGGCCTGTATCTTTCCCCGGGCTTCATCGACATTCACGTGCATGGCGGCGCGGGGGAGGACGCGACGGAGTCGGACGCCGAAGGCATCGTACGCATGTGCGAGGGGCACGCCCGCTTCGGGACAACCTCTATCCTGCCCACGACGCTCGCCGCGCCGGCCGAAGTGCTTAAGCGGGCGATGGCGGAAATCGAAAAGGCGATGAAGCTTGCCAAACGATCCAACATCCTGGGCATCCATATGGAAGGGCCCTACCTGTCCCAGCCGCAGCGCGGCGCGCAGAGCGAGGAGCACGTCAGGGACCCGGACGAAGGCGAGTACATTGAGCTGCTCAACAGTTCCAGTCACATCCGGCTGATGGGCGCGGCGCCCGAGAGGCCCGGCGCGCTCAAGCTTGGGCGGGAGCTGCGCTCAAGGGGGATCGTCGCCTCCATCGCACACTCCGACGCTAGCGCTGAGGAGGTCGCGCGCGCGATCGAGCACGGCTATTCGGACATCACGCACATCTACAGCGGCTGTTCGGGCGTCGTTCGCCGAAACGCTTACCGCGTGGCGGGCGTCATCGAAGCCGGGTTCCTGCGCGATGAGCTGACCGTGCAGGTGATCGCGGACGGGAAGCACCTCCCGGCGGAACTCCTGCAGCTCATCTATAAAAACAAGGGCGCGGACCGGATCTCCCTCATCACGGACGGCCTCAATTTCGCCGCCGTCGAGGATCTGAGGGAAGGCGCCGTCTACCGCCAGAAAAACGGCGTGGAGGTGGTGCTCGAGGACGGGGTGATGAAGCTGATGGACCGCCAGAGCTTCGCCGGAAGCGTTGCGACCTCCAGCCGCCTGGTGCGCAACATGATAGAGATGGCAGGCGTGCCGCTGAGGGACGCTGTGAAGATGGCCACCTGGACGCCCGCGAAAGTCCTTTCCCTGCATCACCGCAAGGGAGTCGTCGCTGAAGGATACGACGCGGACCTGGTGCTGTTTGACCGGGAGGTCAACGCGAAACTGGTCGTTGTCAGGGGCCGCGTCGCCTACGATTTCATGTAGAAGCGGAGGGCGAGGGCAGCCGTGAGCGCGCTGTACGACGTCCTGGATCGGGTGCCCATCCCGCCGATGGCGGAGGTGCGGCAAAAGTTCAGGCACGACGGGCTGCCGGACCTGACCCGGGCGGTAACGGACGCCTTGCGGGACGCCGGCGCCACGGAGACGGTACGGCCAGGCATGCGCGTCGCCATCACCGCGGGGAGCCGCGGCATCAGCGGGATCGCGGAAGCGCTCACGGCTGTCGCCCACATGGTGCGCTGTCGCGGCGGCGAACCCTTCCTCGTGCCCGCCATGGGCAGCCACGGCGGCGGGACAGCTGCCGGCCAGCTGGAACTTCTTCGGGAGCTCGGCGTCACCGACGCCATCTGTCCCATCCTGAGCTCCATGGAAACGGTCCGGGTCGGCGAGGCGATGGGGGAGGAGGTCCGCATCGACCGCTACGCCGCCGAGGCAGACGGCATCATCGTGGTCAACAGGGTCAAGCCTCACACAGCCTTCCGGGGTTGTTACGAGAGCGGGCTGATGAAGATGATGGCCGTGGGGCTCGGCAAGCGCGAGGGCGCATCGGCTTGCCATTCCCTCGGGTGGAAGCATATGGCGGAAAGGATCCCCTCCTTCGGAAGGGCAGTGCTTGGCGGCGCGAAGATTCTTTTTGGCCTGGCGCTCCTTGAAAACGAGACGAACCGGGTCTTCCACGCGGAGGCGGTCCTGCCTGAAGAAATTCCCCTGCGCGAGCCCCAGCTTCTTAAGCTGGCCGCCTCGCGCATGCCGCGGATCCTTCTGCCGGAGACCGATGTGCTGGTCATCGACTTCATCGGCAAGGAGATCTCCGGCGACGGCGCGGACCCCAACGTGTCCGGCGCCTTCGCTACGCCCTACGCCTCCGGCGGCATCCGCTTCCAGAATCTGTGCATCCTGGACGTAACGGACAAATCCCACGGGTCCATCGTAGGCGTGGGCGTTGCTCAGGCGACCACGCAAAAGCTATTCAGGAAGATGGACCCGGACGTGAGCTACTTGAACGCGGTCACCTCGCGCGTGCTGAACGTGGTGCGGATGCCCCCTTCTTCCGCTCCGACCGCGCGGCCATCGCGGCATGCATCGAGACGTGCGTGGAAATCAACCGGGAGGACCCGCGCGTGGTGCGTATCAAGAACACGCTCGACGTCGAAACGATCGAAGTCTCTCCGGCGC
>CAZLYF010000044.1:0-5664 GCA_964563725.1 uncultured Oscillospiraceae bacterium | reverse complement strand
TCCTTTCGCCTCCGGCACCGCTGCCCTTCGACGCGGAAGGGAACCTGTGGTGGTAGCGCAGTCGATAGCCCTGCGCCTGGAGAGGGCCCGTGAGCTGCCCGTCTCTTGAGCGACAGCATATCAGGACCGGCCGATCAACCCGGACGGCCGGAGGCTCCCTGCAAACAGCACCTGCCTCTCCTTATGCCAGACGCCGTACAGGGAAAACAATGAATAAAGAAGATCTGCGGCGGGCGGGGACATTCCCGCCCGCCGCTGCGTCGTGCTTATCGGATCTTCTGGTTGCAGGTCGGTGCGTGTTCTCTCCCAATTACATGAATCAATACAGCGAATCAAAGGATCTTGAAGCCCAAACCGCTTGACAAGCCATCCCGGCATTGCTATGATCCGCTCAGATAGAAATAGGGTTTTTTCTGAACGCTGTGACGCTGTCCGACCTCTCCCGTTTGACCGGGTTTTCTGCCCTTCAGACCGACCTTTCCCGTTTTGAGCGCTTCGCCTGAACATCCGCCTGTTTCTTTCCGGCAGCGTGACCGACCTACAGAAAAAAGCCGGCGGCACCGGCCTACCGCCATGAAGCAGCCACCATGCGCGCATCAAAGCAAAGCGGGGTCCGCAGAGATCGAACGGCCCCCGCCCTGCCTTTTTGCATTTCTTCCGTGCAAGCCGAACCGGGAGGAGGTCGGGTATCTGTGAACCAGGGAAAAAGAAGAGGGGCCGCCTTCATTGTGTCGTTTCTGGTTTTCTTCGCCCTGTTGCCGCTTACTGCCGGATCGGATACGGCTCCTGCCCCACCTGTGACCGGAGCTGATGATCATGGGTACTCCTACGCCATCTATGACGGGTTTGCGGCCATCACCGGCTTCAGGGACAAAGAAGCGGTTGAACTATCCATTCCGTCCGCTGTAGACGGCTATCCCGTCGCCTTCATCGGGGCCTGGGCGTTTATGAACACGGAAGCCGTCCGTGTCACGATCCCCGAAGGCGTGACAGATATCGGGAAAAACGCTTTTCTATACGCGGGCGACATTGAAAGCCTTGCATTGCCAACGACCCTGAAAAGCATCGGGGAACAGGCTTTCGTAGGCACCTCCAGCCTGAAGAGCCTCGCGCTCCCCGACGGCCTCGTGAGCATCGGCACAGATGCATTTGGCGGCAGCGGACTGGAAAGAATCATGATCCCCGCTTCCGTCACGACCATCGGCTTCTTAGCATTCATCACCAACTACGACCTGACCGCCATTGAGGTGGACGAAGGCAACCCCGTATACGCGGACATCAACGGCGTGCTGTTCGACAAGGCGCAGAAGATGCTGCACAGCTACCCCGGCGGAAGGGCAGACAGCGCGTACCGCATTCCGCAGGGGATACGGGCTGTCGCGGAAACGGCGTTCTATGGGGGCAGAAACCTTCAGTCGCTTACGGTACCCGACAGCGTGGTCTTCATCGGTGACGCCGCGTTCTGCCAGCACAGCGACCTGAAAGAAGTCCGTATCGCGGACAGCGTGAAGCAGCTGGGGGCGGCGGCCTTCAATGAGTGTTCGAGCCTGACGGATGTGACGCTCCCGGGTGGGCTGACTGAAATCAGGGAGGGATCATTCAGCTGGTGCACGGATCTCAGGCAGATCGCGATCCCGGACAGTGTGACCGGGATCGGCGATCAGGCGTTTGAAAAGTGCGAAGCTCTGGAAACGATCGTTATCCCCGGGAAGGTGAGCACCATCGGCGAGGAGGCATTCAGCCGATGCGCGGGCCTGACGGAGGCGACGATCCCTCCCTCGGTGACGGGCATCGGCGAAGACGCGTTCAAGGATTGCCCCAAACTGCGCCTGCTGGTGTCGGAAGGGAGCTACGCGGAACAATACGCCAAAGACAACAAGCTTCCCTATGAGGCGAGACCCGGATGGCTGTAGGTACGAAGTACGGAACACCCATCAGCCGGATCCTGCCCGTGCGTCCCGCGTGGGATCCGGATAAAACCAGATACACCAAACGAAGAAAGGAACGTAAACCACATGAAGATGACAAAAAGGATGCTTTCTCTATTCACCGCCCTGGCGCTGTGCGCCGCGCTGCTCCCCGCCTCGGCGCAGTATGGGATCGAAGGGGCCTGGCAGGCGTACGGCGCCTACGGCACCGCGACGATGATCTTCGGGACGACGGGAGCGTATATCGCCTTTGCGCCGACCCTCCAATCCGGGACGAGCGCGACCGCCGGCCTGTGGCAGGGGAATGGGATGACGCTTGACGCGGGGGTATACTCCATCCAGGGGATGTACGTCAGCGTGACGAACCATGCCGGTATGAACACCTGGTGGAGGTACAGCATGACGGGCAACATGATGTACCTCTTGCATGAGCAGTCCGGCATCTACTTCAACCTGACAAGGGTATCGCTGCCTGCCCCAGCGGGGATGGGCGGGGAGTGGGTGGACACCGGCGGCGAGTTCAGCCTGACTGTCAGTGACGACTGCAGCTTTATTCAGACCGGGACCGACGGGACGAGGTACCAAGGGGTATGGATGGCGGACAGCAATTACCTGACGCTCAGCTATGATGACGGTGACGCTTATCTGCTCAGGTATGAGCTGGACGCAACGTCCCTGAGGCTGTTCGATTCTGAAACGAACGAACAGATCGGGACCCTCGAGCGGCCCGCGTCTGTGGAGACGGCTGTGCCCCCCGCGACGCCTGCGCCAAAATTTGTCGGACCGGCCGTTGTAACGCCGCCCCCCTCAGCGACAGAAGCGCCTGGGCCACAGACGGAGGAGCCCGCGCCGGACTGGCTGACGGGGGCGACTCCTGAGCCCGAACAGCAGACAGAAGAACCCGCTCCGGACTGGCTGGCGGACGCGACGCCGGAGCCGGCGCCTGAAGTGACGGAAGCAGCGCCAGAGCCCGCGCCTCAAACGGATGCGCCCGCGCCGGAGTGGCTGACGGGCGCGACGGCTGAGCCGGCGGCTGAGGCCACGGAGGCCCCGGCGCCGGAACCCGCGCCGCAAACAGAGGAACCCGCGCCGGACATCGCGGCCGCGCCGACGGAAGCCCCGTATGTCGCCCCGGGCCTTGCGGGCAAGTGGCAGGCGAAGGACGCGGCCGGCACCAGGATCATCCTGCTGACGCCTGAAGGCGCCATCGACATCACCTATGCGGAAGCGGAGCTTGCCGGCAGGGCGAAGAAGGGGACCTTCACCTCAAGTTCCGACAGTATCCAGGTCCTCTACGAGGACGGAGCGGAAGAGTCCTTCCGCTACATCCTGATGGGGGACAGCCTGCTGCTGTCGGACGAGAACCTGCAGAACCCCGTCACCTACGCGCGCCAGGCCGCGCAGGACTGACGGGCTGAAACATCCCCGCGCGGGACCGGGCCGGGATCCACCCGGCCCGCGCCGGATGAAAACGATCTGGCGCAAGGAACCATGGAAGCTGCCGGGAGATCGCGGTCATTGTTGATGCCTGCAACAGCTTTCAGCTCCTGCCGAAGGCTTGACGACATAGACGCGGGCATACGGCCCCGCCAGGGAGACGACCATGCAGAGAAGAATATCCGCGCTTCTTGCAACGGCGGCTGCGCTCATCCTGATCCTTTCCACCGGGCTGGCCTCTGAAGCCCTTGAGGACGGGGAGTGGAGCTACACGCTGGAAAACGGAACGGCTGTCATCACGAAATACAGTGGAAAGGACAAACACGTGAAGATCCCCGCCCTTTTGGGCAACTGCGCAGTGACGGGCATTGGAAAGGGCGCATTTTTCTATAAACGGGAGATGGAAAGCGTCGAGATCCCGGAAGGGGTGGTTTCGATAGGCAATGAAGCCTTTTTAAGCTGCATCTTTCTTGAAAGCGCCGAGCTGCCGGGAAGCCTGCAGACGATAGGCGAACACGCTTTCAGCAACTGCCTGATCAAGGAGGTCCACATCCCAGCCGCTGTACGCTTCATCGGCCAGGAAGCATTCAACAGCTGCAATCTGTTGACCGATGTATGGGTCTCCCAGGACAACCCTGTGTACGCGAGCGTTTCAGGGGTTCTGTTTGACAAGCAAAAGAGAGAATTGCACACGTACCCGACAGGGAGGAAGGAAGCGTCGTACGAGATCCCGGAAGGGACCCTTTCCATAGGGCCGTACGCTTTTTATCAGTGTGAAAGCCTGACAAAAGCCGGCATCCCCCAAAGCGTAAAATCAATCGCTTCTCACGCGTTTGCTGACTGCGGAGCCCTTGAGCAGGCGGACCTTTTGGAGCATGGCGTCACGACGCTCGGCGAGAAGGCTTTTTCCGGCTGCATTAGCCTGACCCGCGCCGCGGTCCCCCACAGCCTGACGGACATCGGCTTTGGCGCGTTTGCGAACTGCGGGAACCTCAAGTCCATTTTCGTTCCGGCTGATCATCCCGTGTACGCAAGCTACCAGGACGTGCTGTTTGAAAAGGCGGGAAAGGTTCTCCACAGCTATCCCTGTGGCCGGGAAAGCGACGAATACGCCGTACCGGAAGGCATCGCCAGGATCGGGGGCTCTGCTTTTGCCTTCTGCAAACAGCTGGCGGAAATATCGATCCCCGGCAGTGTCCGGGAAATCGGCGAAGAGGCGTTTTTTGGCTGCGATGGACTGGCCATGATCACGCTCCCGCGCGGGATGACGGAAATCGGTGAAAGCGCTTTCCAGTCGTGCGAAAGCCTCAGGGAGATCACTCTGGGCGAGGGGATCACCGAAATCCGCGCGAAAACATTCGACGGCTGCTTCAGGCTTGGGAACATCATCATCCCAGAGGGAGTGCTGCGGATCGGCAACAACGCATTCCGTTCCTGTTTTGACCTCGAGAAGGCGAGCATCCCGGCCAGCACGGCGGAAATCGACCAGACAGCGTTTTACGGCTGCAGGAGCCTGACCTCGGTCAAGGCATCCCCGGACAATCCGGTTTACCGGGACAAGGACGGCGTCCTCTTCGATGTCGAAAAGCGCATGCTGCATACCTATCCTGCCGGCAGAACGCAGGAGTCTTACGCCGTGCCGGAAGGAACCCTCCGTATCGGAAAGAACTCATTCTACAGATGCAGCAGCCTCGTCTCGGTCACCCTGCCCGAAAGCCTTACAGAGATCAGCGCCAGGGCTTTCTCCTTCTGCGACGGCCTGAAAGAGATCGCGGTCCCCCTGGGCGTCACGGACATCGGCAAGGATGCCTTTTACATGAATGGCCAGCTGGCCCTGTCCGTCGCGAGAGGTTCCCCTGCTGAGCGGTATGCCTCGGAAAACGGCATCCCGTACGTGCTGCAATAGCGAGGCAAACCCGACCTGAGGCCTGCGATCCCATGCGGAACAATGCGCCCAGGAGAATCATTTTGAATCCATTGCCCGGGAACCGTAACGCACGATGCGTCTGCACGGGGTCCGCATATACCCCGGCAACTGAAAAAGGAGCGGCTGACATGAAGAAAACGCTTGCCGCCGTGACTGCTCTGCTCCTTCTGTTTGGACTCTTCGCCGGCGCGCCCGCTGAGGCGGGCAGCCTGTCCTCGGGTCTTGCAGAGATCCACGTCTTTGCCGTCCCGGAGCCTGTACACATCGGTAAGCACCGCAGAACAGGCTCGCCGCATTACTATTACACGCTCTTTTTGCAGGAGACCGGCGGAGAGGGCTGCGACATCTACGCAATTGAACGATCTGTCCTGT
>CAZLYF010000043.1:0-19518 GCA_964563725.1 uncultured Oscillospiraceae bacterium | reverse complement strand
ACCCAGTCCGCATACTTTCCTTAACGCTTCACGCCGCACGCTGCACGCTGCACGCCGCACTCGTCTCACGTGGTCCCGCGGATCACCAGGGACACGGGAAAGATGCTCCCGGTGGGCGCGGGCTCGCCGGCGCACTGGGCAACGATGAACGCGATGGCGCTGCGGCAGATGGAGTCGACGTCCTGGCGGATGGTGGTGATCGGCGGCGAGGCGAGCGACGCGAGTTCGACGTCGTCATATCCGACGATTTTCAGCTGCCCCGGCACAACGATCCCCCTTCTGGCGCATTCCTGGAGGATCTGGATAGCAATGATATCGTTGGAGGTGAAGACGCCGTCCACGTCCGGGTATTTGTCCAGAAAGTGCCTGGCGATCCCGGAGTATTCCATGGAGATGAACTGTTCCTCGCTGGCATCCAGCAGCTCGTAGGGGATGCCGCGGCTGAGGCAGGCGTCCCGGAAACCGTCGAAGCGTTTGTTGGCGTGCATGCCCAGGTAGGAGCTGCCGCTGATGTGGGCCAGTTTCCTGCAGCCCCTGCCGATGAGGTGCTCCGTGGCGAGCTGCCCGCCCCGGTAGTTGTCCGAACAGATGTACGGGATGTCGGGCGATACGATGCGGTCAATGGAGACCAGCGGGGCGTCGATCCCCGCGAACTCCGCGATGTCCTGCGTGCGCGTGGCCAGGATGATGCCGGCGACCTTGTTGGCGCGCAGCATGCCCAGGTATTCGATCTCCTTGGATTTTTCGTGGTTGGAGTTGCACAGGAGCAGCTTGTAGCCTTTTTCGAAGGCGAAGCGCTCCGTCTTCTCCGCGACCATGCCGAAATAGGGGTGGCTGGTGGAGGGCACGATCAGCCCGATGAAGGTGCTGCGCTGAAGGGAAAGGCTCCGGGCCAGTTCGTTGGGTCGGTAATCGAGGTCCCGCATGGCCCTCTCGATCTTCCCGCGGGTCCTCATGCTGACGTTGCCGCGGCCGTTGAGCATCCGGGACACGGTCGTCACCGTGACTCCGGCTTTGGCGGCAACGTCTTTTTGAGTGATCACGCGCCGGTCTCCTTTATTGGATGGATCGCAGCAGAAATATACCAAAGCGCTTCTTGGATGTCAACCGCCGGATTGACAAGCGCTTGTAAAGAGTGATTTGCCCTTTGTGCGCCATTGATTCCGCTTTACATGGAATATTCGACGGATTTTTCGCCTTTTGCCGCATCTGTTTCGACTCAGCGCGACAGTGGCTTTGTTTCCGGCAAATAATTTTGTTAACCGCTTGACATGACGTTCGCGGGGTGATAGGCTTCAGCCATCGCCAGGGGGCACATTGATGCCGACAAAATATCAGGGAGGTTGATACCTATGAAAAAATCCAAGCGCCCGTTCCTGCTGCTGCTCTGCGCCGTCCTGACCTGCGCTGTGGGCGCCTCCGCGCTCGCGGGCGCCGGGACCTATGACAAGGTCGTCTTCGCCTACGCGACGTTCAACAACATCCCCTCGGAGGAGGCCCTGTCGGACGTCGAAGAGGCGATCAACGCGATCACGCGCGAAAAGATCAGCGCGGAGGTGGAGCTCGTCCCCATCGTCATCTGGGACTACTCGTCTCAGGTGAGCCTGGCGCTCCAGGGCGGCGAAAAACTGGATGTCTTCCAGTCGCTCGGGGACTTCAACACCGCCGTCAGCACCGGCATGTGCATTGACATCACGGACATGCTGGACAGCCTGGCAGCGGAGAGCAAAGCCCTGATCGGCGACGCCTGGCTCGCCGCGTGCAGCCATGAGGGACGCATCTACGGCATCCCGACCTACAAGCCCATCGCGCTCACGCCGATGGTCATCTACCGCAAGGACATCGCCGACGCCATCGGGCTTGACATGAGCGCCGTGAACAGCGTCCAGGACGTAACGGACGTCCTGCGCAAGGTCAAGGCCGCATACCCGGACATGACCCCGCTCGCGGCCGTGAACACCGGCAACATCGGCATCGGGCTGACCGTACCGGACGTCGACTACCTCACCGACAGCTATTTCTCCCCCAAGGGCGTGCTGATGAACGACGAGCTCACGGTCGTCGACTTCTACGCGTCGGAGGAGTTCGCCGCGGTCTGCGACCTGGCCCGCACCTGGTACAACGAGGACCTGGTGATGAAGGACGCCGCCACCACCTCCAGCGCGGCGGCGGAACTGATGTCCTCGGGCAACTACTTCTGCTACATCGCTTCCTACAGCTACCCTGAGGCGGACACCGCGGCAAGCCTCGAGGTGCAGACGGGCGGTTATCCCCTCGGCGCGAAGATCATCAGCACCGCGTTCCTGGACACCACGTCCATCAACGCCCTGACCTGGATGGTTTCCTCCACGTCGAAGGTCCCCGAGGCGGCGCTCAGGTTCCTGAACCTCACGTTCACGGACAGGGAAGTCTGCAACCTGCTGATCTACGGCATCGAAGGCCGCGACTATGTGTGGAACGCGGACGGCACCGTCCGCTATCCGGACGGCCAGGACGCTTCCACCGTCCCCTACACGGCGCAGCTCTCCTGCGGGACGCTGGGCAATTTCTTCATCATGCACCCGCTCCAGGGCACGAACCCCGCCTCGCTGGAGTGGGAACTTGAGCAGAACAGGAACGCGAAGACCTCCGTCGCCATGGGCTTTACCTTTGACAGCAGCCCGGTCAAGACCGAATACACCGCCGTCATCAACGTCATCGAACAGTACCTGCCGGGCCTGATCTGCGGCAGCGCCGACCCGGCCACCGAGACCCCGCTGTTCCTCGAGCGGCTCGGGGAAGCCGGCCTGGGCGAGATCATCGCGGAGAAGCAGGCGCAGCTGGACGCATGGCTGGCCGCCAGGTAAAGACGCATGCCGCGCGGGGGAGGGGAGCCCCTCCCCCGCGCTCTTTCCGCCGGGCCGCCAAGGAGGAGCCATGACGAAGCCCCCCAAGAAAAAGAAACGGAGCAACACCCTGCCGCTCCTTCTGATCGCGTCGCCCGGCGCGGCATACCTCCTGATCAACAACTATCTGCCGATGTTCGGCGTGTTCCTGGCTTTCAAGGACTTCAACTACTTCAAGGGCATCTTCGGCAGCGACTGGTGCGGCCTGGATAATTTCCGTTTCCTCTTCAAAACCCGCGACGCCCTGCTCATGACCCGCAACACGCTCGCGTACAACGCGGCCTTCATCGTGCTGGGCACGGTCTCGGCCGTTTTCATTGCCATCCTGATGTACGAGCTGGGCGAACGCGCGCGGGTGAAGTTTTTCCAGTCCGCGCTGCTGCTGCCCAATCTTCTATCGTGGGTCGTGATCGGGTTCATCGGCTACGCCTTCCTCAACGCGGACACCGGTTTCCTCAACAAGACGGTCTGGAAGGCCTTCGGCTGGGACACGGTCAGCTGGTATTCCACGCCGGGCCCCTGGCCCTTCATTCTGGTCCTGGTGCACCTGTGGAAGTACGCCGGGCTCAATTCCATCATCTACATGGCGAGCATATCGGGCATCGACAAGGGCATCTTCGAGGCCGCGCAGCTTGACGGCGCGTCGAAGCTGCAACAGATCCTGCGCATCACCATTCCGATGCTCAAGCCCACCGTGATCATCCTGACGCTGATGGCGGTCGGCCGCATCTTCTATTCGGATTTCGGGCTGTTTTACCAGGTGCCGCAGAATTCCGGTCGCCTGTTTGACGTGACGCAGACCATCGACACCTACGTGTACCGCGGCCTGATGGAGCGCAACGACGTGGGGATGTCGGCGGCAGCCGCCCTGTACCAGTCCGTCGTCGGGTTCGCGCTGGTGCTGTGCGCCAACGCGCTCGTGCACAGGTACGACCCGGAAAATGCGCTGTTTTAGGAGACAGACATGAAAAAGACGCCCAACGACGTCAGGCGTTTCAGGCTGTTCGCCACCATCGCTCTCTCCCTGCTGGCCGTGGCCGCGCTGCTTCCCATCCTGCTGATCGCCATCGCGTCCGTCACGGACGAGAACGTGCTCATCCGGGCCGGGTACAGCTATTTCCCCGCCAAACTGAGCCTGGACTCCTACTACTACATGGTCAAACAAAGTCAGATGATCCTGCGGGCGTACTGGATCACCATCTTCGTGGCGGTTGCGGGCACGGGGGCCAGCCTGGTCCTCACCACCACCCTGGCGTACCCCATCTCCCGGCGCAGTTTCCGCTGCAGGAAGCTCTTGTCCTTCCTGATCTTTTTCACCATGCTGTTCAGCGGGGGCGTCGTGTCCTCCTATATCATGTGGTCTCGCATTTTCGGCATCAAGAACACGGTGCTGGCGCTCATCGTGCCCAACTACCTCGTCACCGCGTTCAACGTGTTTCTCGTGCGCAATTACTACGTCAACAGCATCCCTGAGGCGCTTGTCGAATCGGCCCAGATCGACGGCGCGGGCGAGTTTACGATATTCGGCAGGATCATGATCCCGCTCGCGATCCCGACCGTCGCTACGGTCAGCCTGTTCACCGCGCTGATTTACTGGAATGACTGGGTCAACGGCCTGTACTACATCACGGACGCGAAGCTCTTTGGCATCCAGAACCTCTTGATCAGGATCATGAACAACATCCAGTTCCTGAAGGTCAGCACAAACGTCGCGCTGCTGGGCACGCAGAAGATCGACCTTCCGGGAACCTCCGTACGCATGGCGATGGCCGTGATCGGCATCCTGCCGATCCTGGTCATCTACCCCTTCGTGCAGAAATACTTCATCAAGGGCGTCGTGATCGGCGCCGTCAAGGGATAAGGCTGGAAAGGACACAGACATGACCGTACGCGAGATCATCGACGCCGTCATCCAA
This sequence comes from uncultured Oscillospiraceae bacterium, assembly GCA_964563725.1. Classification (GTDB taxonomy): domain Bacteria; phylum Bacillota; class Clostridia; order Christensenellales; family Aristaeellaceae; genus CAZLYF01. Next base: position 14,717 of record CAZLYF010000043.1, on the reverse strand, counting down.
AAGACCGGCGTGGCGAGGCTGCCGGACCACCGCACCTGCGACCATCTGATGATGGGCAGCCCTGACCGGGAAGTGACGAAGATCGTTACGACCTTCATGGCCACCGCGGACGTGATCCGCAGGGCGGCGGAACTCCGGGCGGAGCTGATCATCACCCATGAGCCGACCTGGTTCACAGGCCGCGACGATACAGGTTGGCTGGAAGGGGATCCCGTGTATCTCCTGAAAAAACGCCTCATCGAGGACACGGGCGTCGCGATCTGGCGCTTCCACGACCATATGCACATGGACCCGGACGACGGCATCTTCCGCGGCTTCGACGAGGAAACGGGGTGGCGCCCCTATCGCATGCCGCCCGATCCCGGCGCGGAAGGGCTTTTCAGGGATCATTTCGACGGATGCTACAGGATCCCCGGGACCACCCTGCGGGAACTGGCCGGCTTCCTCAAGCGGACCTTCAGCCTGGCTTCGATCAGGGCGATCGGCGATCCCGCCATGCCCGTGAAGCGCGTCGGCCTGCTGCCCGGAGGCGGGAGCCTTGGGCTCGGCGTCGAGCACATGCCCATGCGGCTCATGCGCAGGAGGGAACTGGATACGCTCATCTGCGGCGAGATCACGGAGTGGACGCTGCCCGCCTATGTTCGGGACGCGTCTTTGCTCGGCCTGAACAAGTCGATCCTCGTGCTGGGCCATGAGCGCAGCGAGGAGGCCGGCATGAAGCATCTCGGCGCGTGGATGCGCTCCGTTACGGGGGACATCCCGGTACTCTTCGTGGATTCCGGCGAACCGTTTCACCTGCTGTAGCCGGCGTCCGGCATACTGCGTGCAAGGGAGGGCTTCCCATGGCGATCCTCGCGTGCGAATACTACTCCACGGCGCGAAAAAGCTTCCAGTCCTTCAATGTGGTGCTGCCCCTTGACTGCCCGCCCGACGGGACAGGAACGGCGCGCTACGTTGGCGGGCCCTACAAAACGATCTACCTGCTGCATGGCTATTCGGCAGCCGAAACGACTGGCTGCGCAACTCCCCCGTCGAGACCTGGGCGATGCAGCGGGGCTATGCCGTGGTCATGCCCGACGGGGCAAATTACTTCTACCTGGACAACGAGGACACGGGCGAAGGCTTCGGACGCTACGTCGCCCAGGAACTGGTGGACGTGACCAGGCTGATGTTCCCTCTCTCCCCCCTTAGGACGGACACGGTGATCGCCGGTTTGTCCATGGGCGGGTTCGGCGCGCTGCACAACGGCTTTCGCTGCGCGGACAGCTTCGGCGCGGTCATCGCGCTTTCCCCCGCGCTGATCACCGACGAAGTCGCGGGCATGAAGCCCGGCTACGGCAATTTCATGGCCCCGTACGGCTACTACCGGCACACCTTCGGCGAACCCGAAAAGCTTCCAGGCAGCGGCAAGGATCCCAAAGGCCAGGCGAAGAGCTGTTTGGAAAAGGGCGCTGCGCCCCGCGTATTCCTGGCCTGCGGCAAAGAGGACTTCCTCTTCCCCCAAAACAGGGACTTCCACGCCTATCTCGCTTCCATCGGCTATCCCCACGCATGGTGGACGCGCACGGGCGGGCATGATTTCGGCTTCTGGAACCGGGCCATGCCGGCCGCCCTGGAATGGCTGGCCGGCAGCTGAGCCGCGCAAGGAGGATGCATGGACCTGCAGGCGGAAAAACTGCTCACGCTCCATGTGGAACTGGGCGAACCCAGAGTCGTCGGCGAGGTGCCCGAGGGCAGGCTGACCATCATCCCCATCACGGGGGGCGTCTTTGAGGGACCGGGGCTTCGCGGCCGCGTGTGCGCGGGGGGCGCGGACTGGAACACCGCCTTTTCCGATACGCTTTGCCACGTCTGCGCCAGGTACTGGCTTGAAACGGACGGCGGCGAAGTCATCTCCGTGCTCAACGAAGGCTGGCTGAACGGCGGAACGGGCGGCGCGGTCATCCGGACCACCCCGCGCTTCCGCTGCGGCCTGAAGGAACGCTGCGCCTTTCTCAACGCGGGGACCTACGCCGGCGAACTGAGGGGCAGCGGGGAGCGCAGCGTCGATATCGTCATCTGGAAACTGGCCTGAAAAGATATGGATACCATCGTGAACATCCAGGACCTGCGCAGCCTGGCGGAAGGCTGGAAACCGACCGCGCTGACGGAAGCGGTCCCGCAGGGTGACATGCCGGGCGACAGGATCCGTATCGGCGCCGAACACATCAAAAAGGCAAACGCCGTCTTTCCGGAGCTGCTGAGGCTGCTCGCGCCGCTGCTCCAGCGCTCCCCCTGCCGCCGCGCCGTGGTCGGGGTCTGCGGCGGCTCGGGCGTGGGCAAATCAGAGACCGCCTCCGTGCTCGCGCATTACTTCAGGCAGGAAGGCCTGGGCTGCTACACCCTGTCCGGCGACAATTACCCGCGCCGGATCCCCAGGCACAACGACGCGGAACGGCTCCGGATCTTCAGGCAGGGCGGGCTGCGCGGCCTGATCGCGGAGGGCCTGTACGACGCGGAGCTCTCCTCCGCGCTGAGGGCCCTGCAGGCGCGGGAACGCGACGCCGGCCCTCTCCCCGCGGGGGAGCTGCCCTGGCTCCCCACGTATCAGCGCGCGGGGAAAAGAGCACTTGCCGCCTATCTCGGCACGTCCGCGGAAATTGACTTCGCGGAACTGAACGGCATCCTCGCCGCCTTCAAAAGGGGGGATGGCAGGCTGTGGCTCAAGCGGATGGGCCGTGACGACGCGGCGCTCTGGTATGAGCAGGTCTCCTTCGGCAATATCAGCCTCCTCCTCCTTGAATGGACGCACGCCAACAGCGCCTATTTGCGCGGCGTTGACATCCCGGTGTTCCTGTTCAGCACGCCGCAGGAAACGCTTGCCCACCGGCAGGCGCGAAACCGGGACGGCGCAAGCGACAGCCCCTTTACCGAGATGGTGCTCTGCATCGAGCAGGAACAGCTGATGTCGCGGGCGGCGCGCGCGAAGATCATCGTCGGGAAAAATGGGGAACCGCTGTCGCGCAGCGAGCTGCGGCGCCTGAGGGCGGGAGGGTGGGGATGAGCCGGGCGGAGGGCGCGGGGCATCGCTTTGGAAACGCGCCGATGCTCAACGCGTACCCGGACAGCCTCGGTGAGACGCTGGGGGGCCTGGCCGACTTCCTCAGCCTTCCGGAACTTGAAGGCGCTTTTTCTTCCCTCTATATCCTGCCCAGCCTGTTCAACGCGGACCTTGACCGCGGGTTCTCCGTGATCGATTACGGCCTCAACGAGCTCCTGGCCTCTGAAAAGGACCTGGAACGCATCCGGGCGCTGGGGATCAGGCTGAAGCTGGACTTCGTCATCAACCACGCCTCGGTGCTGTCCGGCCAGTTCCAGGACATCCTGAAGCGAGGGGACGCCTCGCCCTACCGGGATTTCTTCATTGACTGGAACAAATTCTGGGCAGGCCACGGAGCGATGACCGCCGAAGGTTATATCCTGCCGGATCCGGCGATGACCAGGGACATGTTTTTCAGGAAGCCGGGCCTGCCGATCCTGATGGCGCGGATGCCGGACGGACGCTCCGTGCCCTACTGGAACACCTTCTATCAGGAAGTCCGCTATCCCCGCATCGACGCGCCTGGCCTGGTACGCGCCGCGAACATGCAGTACGCATCGGCGCAGCGGCTCGCGGGCATCGTCAACCGGGCGCTGGACGAGGGCCGGCAGCCCGGGGAGATCGATTTCAGCCCTTTCGGGCGCTTCCGGCAAAAGGTGACGGAGCTGCTGGAATCCGGCCGGACCTACCTCGGCCAGATGGACCTGAACGCGCGTTCCCCGCTGGTCTGGCAGTATTACGACGACACGCTCGGGACCCTGTCCTCCTATGGCGCGGCGATCGTCCGGCTGGACGCGTTCGCCTACGCCTCAAAAGAACCCGGCGCCCGTAATTTCCTCAACGAGCCCGGCACCTGGGAGATCCTGAAACGTGTAGACGCGCTCGCCGGAAAGCGCGGGCTTGAACTGCTGCCGGAGATCCATACGGATTACGCCAGCCACGTCTGCGACAGGCTGGCCGACGAAGGCTATCTGTGCTACGACTTTTACCTGCCGGGCCTGGTGCTGGACGCGCTGGAGACGGGCTCTGGCGAGTTTCTCGCCCTCTGGGCCAGGGAGCAGCAGGCCAAAGGGATCCGCGCGGTCAATATGCTGGGCTGCCATGACGGCATCCCGCTGCTGGACCTGAAGGGGTTTCTTCCCGAAAGCCGGATCGACGCCCTGATCGACCGGGTGGTGGCCCGGGGCGGCCTGGTGAAGAACCTGCACGGGCAGAAGGGCCTGTACTACCAGGTCAACGCCTCCTATTTCAGCGCCCTGGGCGAAGATGAGAGAAAGCTCCTTCTCGCGCGGGCGATCCAGCTGTTCATGCCGGGCATCCCGCAGGTTTGGTACCTGGACCTGTTCGCCGGGAAGAACGACCTGGAAGCGGCCGCGCGCGCGGGCGAGGGAGGCCACAAGGAGATCAACCGGACCAACCTGAGCCGGGGACAGATCGAAGCGGGTCTCAGGCAGCCCGTGGTCCGGAACCAGCTTCGGCTGCTGCGTTTCCGCAACGCCTCCCCCGCCTTCGGCTTTGACGCGGCGCTGCAGGCGTCCGAACCCGGGCCAGGGCTGCTTCGCCTCACCTGGCAGCGTGGAAATTTCACGGCCGTTCTCAACGCCGACCTTATATCCTTTGCCTTTACCGTTACAGGCGCAGGGCCCGGGAGCGGCGGCTTCGTGCTAAGTGCTGAGGGCTGGGGGCCGTATCCTGCCGCCGCCGGTGGCGGATGAAGGCAGGAGGAGGCCCAATGAGCAAAGGAGCAGCTGAACACGCGGTGTGATGGCTGCGAGTATTGCGAATTGAGGGGCGTGAGCGAACGAGCAGGCCGAGCGTGAGGCGCAATGGCATGCGACTATCGCGAACGCGAGAGATAGTGCTGAGGGCTGAGCACGGAACGCGGGGTGCTAAGTGCTTTTTGAAATGGTAATCCCTTACAAAGGGAGTAAGGATGTGCTTTCCAAGCGGAATCACATGTTTCGTTAGGCGCTGGACTCTAATTCGCGAAAAGTGTATACTTTGCGCGAATATGGAGGGTGGTATGAGATCCAGAGGATTTACGGAAAAATTAGATGCGCGCTTGGAGGCCATCCCAACCGGAACGCCTTTTATCGCCAGCGATTTCTCGGACATAACAACTGCTGCGACCATTCGACGACTGCTGAAGATCAAAATAGACGCAGGAGAAGTGACAAGGATCCTCCCAGGTGTATACTTCCAACCCAAGGTAAACAGCTTGCTGAATAAGTCTGTTCCAGCCGACCCGGATGCGGTGGCTGTGGCGATTGCACGCTCAAACGGATGGATGATAACAGCCAGCGGAGAGACGGCGCTAAACAAGCTTGGCCTTTCCACGCAGGTACCCGCAACATGGCTGTACACCAGCAACGGGCCATACAGGCAGTACAAGCTGGATGGCGCAAGGCTTGTTTTCAAGCGAACAGCAAATAAAAGCCTCAACGGTCTCTCCTCTCTGTCACGTCTGGTGGTCCAGGCACTGAAGGCGTTGGGTCGAGGCCATATCACAGAGGAAATTATCCAGTTCTTGTCTGACCGCCTGACACCAGAAGAGAAAGAGACAATTCTGAGTGAAACGATGCGAGTGACTGAATGGATCAGGCAGATCATCTCTAGGATTTGCAGGGGTGAAGCGCATGATTGACATTGCGCGACTCGCACCCATTGACAGAAAGGATCTGTTCGTAATCGTCGCGCGGTCTATGGGGGTTCCGCCAGCCATCGTGGAGAAGGACTTCTGGGTCTGCTATGTGTTGGATTATTTGTTTCATCGATCGGAATTCGGCATGCATCTTGTGTTCAAGGGCGGAACCAGTTTGTCCAAATGCTATCACCTGATCAATCGGTTTTCCGAGGACATTGACCTGATTCTGGACTGGCGGGAAATTGGCTATACGCTCCAAGAGCCTTGGTTTGAACGTTCACACAGCAGGCAGGAGGCCTTTAGGTTGGATATGATCAGGCGAACCGACGAATATCTCGCCCGGAAGTTCATGCCAGCCCTTCAAACGGGTCTATCTTCCGAACTGGGCTACAGTGTAAATGTTTACCCTTCGCGCGATGAAGAAACGGTCATTGTGGAATACCCCAAAGGTTTCCAAATGTCGGCAACCCTGGATGTCATAAGACTGGAAATCGGTCCTCTTGCGGCGTGGACGCCGACTGAAGATGTGCAGATACAAGCATTTTTGGCAGAGCAGCGTCCCATGCTATTCCGTACAGCGATGTTCAATGTACGCACCGTAAAGCCGTAACGAACATTCTGGGAAAAGGCAACCATTCTTCATCAGGAGGCAAATCGGACTGAATCAAAGCCACTGCTTCCACGGTACTCCCGCCACTATTATGATGTATACCAGCTTGCTGCATCTCCGGTAAAACAGACAGCGCTTGATGATATCGCACTGCTGGAAAGAGTCGTTGCATTTAAGGAAAAGTTCTACCGGACGCCCTGGGCACGTCTTTCCGAGGCTAAGCCGGGCAGCCTGCGACTGGTTCCTCCGGCTTATCGTATGGATAGTTTACAAAAGGATTATGTGTTTATGAAGCAAATGTTGATGGGGGAGGCCCCAGAATTCGGGAAGATAATCGACAGACTGACAGTACTGGAAGCGGAGATTAACCGGCGGATCTGATCCCCGGTGTTTTCAGACCGGTAGCGGCGCTAATTGCTGAGGAGTAAAGTGCTGAGGGCTGGGTGCTGAGTGATGAGTGCCATGGACGGAGTGCTGAGTGCAGCGTGTTGTGTGCTGGGGGCCGAAGCCAAGCGCCCGCTGTGCGGGATGAAGCAAGGCGAAAGCCCAATGAGCAAAGGAGCAGCTGAACACGCGGTGTGATGGCTGCGAGTATTGCGAATTGAGGGGCGTGAGCGAACGAGCAGGCCGAGCGTGAGGCGCGATGGCATGCTACTATCGCGAACGCGAGAGATAGTGCTGAGTGCTGCGTTATGGCAACAAAACGCAATAGCTTACCATCGGCCTTTTACGATCTTCATTATGAACCCAGTCCGTATACTTTCCTTCACGCTTCACGCTGCACGCTTCACGCCTCACACTTCACGCTTCACGCCGCACGCTTCACGCCTCACACTTCACGCTTCACGCCGCACGCTTCACGCTGCACGTTTCACGCTGCACGCTTCCCGTTTCGCGCTGCACTCAGAAGGCTTTCTTCTCAGTTAACCGGCTCGTAGGCGATGCCCCGCACCCCTGCCCATCTGCGCGCGAAGGAATCGCGCGGGACGGAGAGGACGAGGTCCGCGGCGCAGTCCTTGAACGCGTCCTCCCCGATCGTTTCCAGGCTTCCTGGCAGCGCGGCGGACGAGAGAGACGTACAGGCCGAGAAGGCTTCCTCGGCAATGGATTCCAGCCCCTCCGGCAGCGTGACGGAACGGAGGCCGGTGCAGGCCGAAAACGCAAAGCTGCCGATGGATCTCAGGCTTTCCGGGAAGGCGACGGACGAGAGGGAGGTACAGGACCAGAAGGCAGCGTTGCCGAGGCTGTCCAGACCTTCTGGAAGCGCCATGGCGCGCAGGCTGCCGCAAGTGGCAAAGCTTGCCCACCCGATGGACTGGAGCCCCCGGGGAAAGTTCACGGAAGAGAGGCTTGCGCATTCGAAAAAGGCCTTGTCGCCGATGGACTGGGGGCCTTCCGGAAGCGACACGGAGGAGAGGCTTGCGCAGCGGGCGAAGGCTTCTGCGTCGATGGCGCGCAGCCCTTCCGGAAAATTGACGGTTTCAAGGCCGCTGCAATCGGAAAAGGCATCGTATCCGACGGAGACAAGCCCCTGCGGCAATGTGACGGAGCCGAGGCCGGAACAGGCGGAAAACGCCGAGGTACCGATGGACTTGAACCCCTTCGGGAAGGTGACGGACTGGAGGGAAGAGCAGGAATAGAAGCTTTCCTTGCCGATTTCAACAAGCCCTTCCGGAAGCGTCAGGGAACTGAGGCTTTCGCAGCCGGCAAAGGCCGCCCAGCCAATGGATTTGAGCCCCTTGGGAAACGCGATGGAGGCGAGGTCGTAGCAGCTGTCAAAGGCGAATTCCCCGATCTGGGTCAGGCTCTCCGGCAGGGACACGGACTGAAGCGCTGAACAGCCGCTGAAGGCGCGGTTTCCAATGGCCCTCGTTCCATCGGGGACCGTGTAGGAAAGCTCTGTCCTGCCCGCCGGGCAGGCGAGGAGAGTGCCGCCGGCCTTGTTGAACAGGACGCCCCCCTGCTGCGCGTAGACGGGATGGGAGGAGGATACGATGATCTCCTCCAGGCCCTCGCAGGCCTCAAAGGGATTGTCGCCCATCGATTCGAGGCTGTCGGGCAGCGTGACGGAAACAAGGCTGCCGCATCCGAAGAACGCCCCCGCTCCAATCGTTTTGAGCCCTTCGGGGAGCGACAGGGAGGATAGGCTCCCGCATCCGTAGAAGGCATTGTCGCCGATATACCCAAGCCTTTGGGGAAGCGAGACGGACGCGAGGTCGTAGCAGGAACCGAAAGCCCAGTCGCCGATGGAGACCAGGCTCTCGGGGAGCGTCACGGAGACGATCCCTTCGCTGGTATCGAAGGCGCCGCTGACGATGGAGACCACGGGATGGCCATCCAGCGAGGCAGGGATCTCAAGCTCGGTATCCTGGCCCTGGTAGCCGGTGATGAAGGCGCCGCCGCTGTCGTTGAGCGCGTATAGATAGTCGCCCGACTGAAGGTCCGGAACGCTCTCCCCGGCGGCCGGCAGCGCCAGCGCCAGCAGGAGACAGGCCAGAAGACAAACCGTGATTTTCATATGGGTCCCTCCCTTTGAGTCGACTATGCCGCTTGCGCTGACAATAGCACTTCGGCCGGGCGGCGGCAACGCGGGGCATATCGGGTCACATTTTCCGTCCGTATGAGAAGTTTTTCACGACAGCCCCAAAGGGGCTTGCAAGATACGAAAACAGTGCTATACTGACCGCAGTTTCAGGAAAGGAGGCAGGGCCATGGTTTGCGGATATCTTTTTAGGCTTGGAAGCCGCATTGACAGCAACGTTTCCGTTTCGTGGCCTGCGCCTTTGCTATTGGCGGGATAACGCCCGTATTCCGATCACAGCAGCGGCAGGCCCCCAAAGTCCTGCCGCTGTTTTTTTGACGTGAAAAGGGAGGGATCGCACATGTCGGTTTTCATCGATACGGCAAGACGCCTTCAGGGATATCCGGGAGATATCCGCGCCAGAGCCCCCGTCGCTGCCGGGCACAGAAACGCATTTGAGATCAGGAGCGTGTTCCCCATGAAAAGGATAGGCATATTCCTGCGCCGCATGTTTATGGCGGCGCCAATGAAAAAACGGGTTAGGCCGCTCTCGAAGGAAGTCCGCGTCGCGATCATGCGGAAAGACGATACGGTGCGCCTGATCCATGAGACGAGACGGCAGTTCAACATCACCAGGTGATTCCCGTCCGTCCGCTGTTCCCCCGCTGCCTGTATGGGAACAGTCAGCTTCCCTGAGCGGCTGTGCGATCGCGTCACGGCCGCTCTTTCTTTTGCGCTGCGGCATGTCCGCTGCGGGTCGCCGCTCAGATGAGCTGCCGGCGGTTGCGCTCCGCTTCCGAAGCCTCGTCGTCCTTCCCGTACCACATCACCCCGGAGAATTTGAGGCAACAGGGTTCTCCCTCAGAAAAGCTGACGCGGTGGGGCGTCTGGACTTTCATCAGCGAGTCGCCCACCCGGACCAGGTATTCCGTGTGGTTCGTCAGGAAGATGCGTTTTTCCACCCTGGTGCGGTACCCTTCCGTTCGGTTGATCTGGATCTGGTTGGGGCGCGTGGCCATGACCATCTCGCGTTCGGCCCGTTCGGGCGGCTTTGCGTGGATCTCCTGATCCATGTCGCCTTTGGCGTAGGCCTTGCCATCTTTGAACAGCACCTCGGTGAAGGTGGACTGCCCGAGGAATTTGTGCACGAAGCGGTTGCAGGGGCTGTTGTAGAGCTCCTTCGGCGTGCCGAACTGGACGACCCTGCCCATGTCCATCACCATCATGCGATCGGAAAGCGCCATCGCCTCCGACTGGTCGTGCGTCACGAAGATGATGGTGAAACCCAGCCGGCGCTGGAGCTCCTTGATCTCAAAACGCATGGATTCGCGAAGCTGGGGATCGAGGTTTGAAAGGGGCTCGTCAAGCAGCATCACCTTCGGGTTGGTGACGATGGCGCGGGCAAGCGCGATGCGCTGCTGCTGCCCGCCCGACAGGCTGCCGGGGTACATATCCTCCAGCCCCTCGAGGCTGGTGTGCTTCAGGGCGCTTTTGACTTTTTCGATCGTTTCTGTTTTCGGCGCCTTGCGGACCCTGAGCGGGAAGGCGACGTTTTCAAAGATGTTCATGTGCGGCCACACGGCGAAGCTTTGAAAAACCATGCCGAGACCGCGTTCCTCCGGCGGAACGTACAGGTTCTTCTCCTTGACGCTGACCGCCCTGCCGCCCAGATGGATCTCGCCCGACGAGAGGTCCTCAAAGCCCGCGATCATGCGAAGCGTGGTGGTTTTTCCGCAGCCCGACGGACCCAGAAAGGAAAAGCACTCCCCGTCCCGGATGGACAGGTTCAGGTCGCTGACGGCGGTGACGCTGCCAAGCGTCTTTGTGGTAAAGGTCTTTGTCACATGCGAGAGGACGACCTGGTCCGTCATCAGAGCTTCCTCCTGTCCTTCACGATCGCGTTGACGAAAGCGTTCACGATGATGATCAGGATGATCGCCATCGCGGCCAGCGCCGAAGCCTGTACGATGTAGCCGTCATTGCGCAGGGAGAATATGGCGACCCCAAGCGTGCGCGTATAGGGCCCGTACAGCAGGACGGACGTGGTCAGCTCCCGCATCGCGGGCAGGAAGATCAGGAAAAAACCTGATATCATCGCGGGCCTGATCAGCGGGAGCGTCACGTCCATCAGCGAACCGTAATGGGACGCGCCGCAGGAGCGCGCCGCTTCCTCCAGCGAGTAGTGGACCTGGTGCAGGGAGGCGGAGGCCGACTTCATTGAGAAGGTGAGATAGCGCGCGATATACGCGATCAGGATGATCCAGAGCGTGTTGTACAGGTTGACCCCCAGCCTACCGCTCCAGGCGAGGATCACGCCGATGGCCAGCACGATGCCCGGGATCGAATAGGGAAGCACGGAGATGATTTCCAGGATGACCTTCCCTTTCGGGCGGATCTTGTTGATGACGTAGGCGATCATTACGCCCAGGAACATGGCGATCAGGCCGGCCGACACCGAGAGGAACAGGGAGTTCCTGATTGCCTCGACGACCATGTTGTTGTTTGTGAACAGCGATACGTAATTGTCGATCGTCAGGTTTTCGGGCGTCAGCGGGAGGCCGTAGGCACGCAGGAAACCCACCAGGATGATGATGATCAGCGGGACCGCCACGATCACAAACAGCGACAGGAACGAGACTGCCAGGAGCGGGACCTTCGCCCCCCTGAGCTTGATGAGCATCGGGCGCATGGACTTGCCCTTGATGATGTCGTAACTGCCCGAGCGGAGCACCGCCCTTTGCAGCCACAGGGCCAGCAGCACGACGACTACGAGAAGGATGGAAAGCGCCGCCCCTTCGCGGATCCCCTGGAAGGATCCGGAAGAGCGGGCGATCAGCTGATAGATTCGAGTCGGCAGGGTATAGATCTTCTTGCTGAACCCGAGAATGGACGGGACGCCGAAGTGCGACAGGGAGCTGGTGAGGATCATCAGCGCTCCCGCGCTGGTGGCAGGCATCACAAGAGGGATCGTGATCCTGCGGATCACGTACCATTGCCGGGCTCCCGCGATGCGCGCGGATTCCTCCAGCGTCGGGTCCATCCGTTCCAGCGCCGATACCACCTGCATGAACACGAAGGGGAAGTAGTACGAGCACTCCACAAAAACGATCCCGCCGATCGAGTTGATGTTGAAAGGGGCGGACGAGAGCCCAAAGGCAGCGACCAGCCACTTGTTGAAATAGCCTGTACGGGGCGATAGGAGCAGTTCCCAGGCCATGGCCCCAAAAAACGGCGGGAACATGTACGGGATTGTGAACATGGAGCGCATGAGACCTTTGAGCGGGATGTCGCTGCGCCCCAGCAGCCACGCGAAAAACAGGCCCAGCAAGGTGCCAAAGACCGTCACCAGCAGGGCGATGACGACGGTGTTCCACATGGCGCCGATATTGTCGCTGTCCAGGATGATCTCGGTGAACAGGGTCGTATCGAAGCGTTCCCCGTCAAAGAAGGTGTTGAAGATGATCATCGCCATCGGGATGATGACCACGATGATCAGCAGAAGGAAGCTCGTCGCGGTCAGCACCTTGTCCAGCCCGAACTTCCTGCCGTCCAGCCTCGCCATGTCCCGGTTGACGCCGGGGCGCGTCCAAGCCTTCATGCGCGCACCTCCTCGGGATAGAATTTCGGATCCGCGAAGCGCAGTCCGACCTCGTCCCCTTCGGAGAACTCCGCGCCTTCAAGCGCGTCCAGGGCGTTGCGCTCAACGCGCAGCTCGGTCCCGTTCATGTCGACAAGGTAATTGTACTGGCTGCCGAGGAAGGTTGCCCGCCGGATCTTCCCGCGGTGGGGGCTGCTCATGTCAAACAGGATGTCCATGGGCCGGATACCCATCACGTGTCGTTTCCCGGCGGCAAAGGTTTCGGGAAGGCTGTCCGTGAGCGGAGGCCCGCCGAGGGGATCCAGGTACAGCCTGCCGCCTGTTTCCGCGACGGGGACGAAGTTCGATACCCCGATAAAGGAAAAGACATAGCGGCTGGACGGGCGCCTAATGATGTCCTCGTCATTCCCGATCTGGGCGATGCCACCGGAGGGATGCATGACGCAGATGCGGTCGCAGAGCTGCAGCGCGGTTTCCTGGTCATGGGTGATATAGATAATCGTGGTGCCGATCCCCCTCTGGATCAGGCGAATCTCGCCGATCATCTCTTCCCTAAGCTTCGCGTCCAGGTTGGTGATCGGCTCGTCGAGCACGATCAGGTCCTTTGAGCTCACCAGCGCGCGGGCGAGCGCCACCCGCTGCTGCTGCCCGCCGGACAGCTGGGAGGGCATATGCCTCTCGTAGCCGGTCATGCGCACCTGCTCCAGCGCATGCCCGGCTCGTTTGGCGATCTCCTCTTTGGGCGCCTTCCGTTTTTTCATGGGGTAGCGGATATTGTCCAGGACGGATTTGTGCGGCCATACGGCGTAGTCCTGGAACACGACGCCGACCCTGCGGTGTTCGGGGGCGACGCTGATGTGCCTGCCGGCGCTGAATACGGCTGTGTCTCCGATGAAAATGTCCCCGCTGACCGGTTTGACAAAGCCGCAGAGGGCCCGCAGCAGGGTGGTCTTGCCGCAGCCGGAAGGCCCGATGATCCCCATGATCTCGCCGCTTTCCACAGACAGCGAAAAATCCCTCACCACGGTCTTCTGCCCGTAGCTGACGGTCACATGCTCGTATCGTACGCTGGCCACTTCATCCTCCCCCGCCGATTTGCGCAGAGGCAGACCGAAGCCTGCCTCTGCGGATCTTCTGAACGCCCGCCGGCAAGGCGGGCCGCGCCCCCCAGGCCGGACGGGCGGCGTCTCACTTGAACAGGGTGTCGAAATGATCCAGCGTGTTCCCCTTTTCCACCGCGAGCTTCGCTTCGTCCGGCTTCAGGGCGATTTCGGCGATCTCCGACGCGGACAGCGCCCCCGCCTTGGTGACCTCGTCGCGGATGGGCGTGCAGTCGTTTGCGATGAGCACTTCCTGCCCTTCGGTCGAGAGGAGCCAGTCGTACAGCAGTTTCCCGTTGTCCATGTTCGCGCAGCCCTTCACCAGGGCGATGGGGCTCGAGATGGCGATGGTGTCCTCGGAAGGATAGACGAACTTGATGGGCGACCCCTGGCCCTCCAGCGTCTGGGTGACATAGTCGACCGCGATGCAGACCTTGTAGCCGCCGGCGGCGACGTTGTTGTGCGTACCGGAGGTGCCGCTGTTGAGTTCGGTGCCCATCTGCGCGAGCTTTTCAAAGAAAGCCCAGCCATAGCTCTCGTCGTTGACCAGGGCGCCGACCAGATACGCCGTCGTGCCGGATTCCGTCGGGTCGGTCATGAGAATCATGTCCCGGAAATGCTCGCTGAGCAGGTCCGTCCATTTGTGCGGTATCTCGTTTTCGGGAACGATCGACGTGTTGTACGCCAGCCCCATGACGACCAGCCTCGCCCCGCAGAAAAGATCGTCCGGGTCCTTGAAAGCCGCGTTGATGGTGGCGGCTTCCGGGGAGACGTAGGGCTCAAGGATCCCCTGGTCCTTGAAGGTGAGATAGTCGGAGCTGTCGCCTACCCACAGGATGTCCGCGGCCACCTGGCCGGCCTGCTGCTCCGTGGCGATTTTGGTCTTGATGCTCCCCGTCCCCGCGGCGTAGTACTCCATGGTGATGCCGGGATACTTCGCCTCAAAGCCCGCCTTGACCGCGGCAAGCTGTTTTTCCTTCAGCGAGGAATACAGCATGACGGTCCCCGAATACGTTTCCTGGGCGGCAAAGGCGGCCAGGGACAGGACCATCGATAGGACAAGCAGCGCGGCAGCGATCCTTTTTTTCATTATGAAACCTCCCTGTTGAAATATTGTCCGGATTCCCTGATGGAAAAATACAGGAATACCCCTCGCGTGTCAATA